>NZ_CP099567.1:1523835-1828602 GCF_022530855.2 Candidatus Vondammii sp. HM_W22
CTTCTCGCCAGCACCCTCCAGCATGGCAAATTTCATCCACTCTGCGGCCCCCAGTAGTAATATACCGCCAAACAGGAAAGCCAGAACTGGCGTTGAAAGGTAGAGCACACCCGAAATGACCAGAGGCAGAAGAACCAGTGCTGTCAGGATTCGTTGAAAAAGCATATTTTGTATTCAGATCTCCGGATTTTCACCAGTAACCTGCTCGCTGGTCTTGCCGAATCTTCGCAGACGGCAGGAAAATGATCCCAGTGCCTGCAGGAACTCATCGACTCTAAATTCAGGCCAGAGAAGATCGGTAAAATAGAGTTCGGCATAGGCCGATTGCCAAAGGAGAAAATTACTCAACCGCTGCTCGCCGCCAGTACGGATAAACAGGTCAGGATCAGGCAGGTCGGCAAAAGAGAGTTCTGATGAAATCAGCTCCTCTGTTACCTTTTCGGGCAACAGATCACCTTGCTTAACACGTTCAGCCAGTTTCCGCGCAGCCTCTGTTATATCCCACCTGCCACCATAGCTGGCAGCAATCTGAAGCACTAGCCCGGTGTTACCGGCCGTCGCGGCCTCAGCAGAAACGATCAGTTTTTGCAATTTATTGCTGAATGCACTCCGATCCCCGATGATGCGCAACTGGACATTATTCCGCTTAAGGCGTTTGACCTCCATCTTAAGCGCAGCAACAAACAGTCCCATCAGCAGCCCTACCTCTTTTTCTGGACGTTTCCAATTTTCACTGCTGAAGGCAAACAGAGTCAGTACTTCGATACCGTGGTTTACGCACTGCTCGACACAGGTACGCACAGTTTTGACACCGGCTTTGTGGCCGGCATGGCGGGGTAGATGGCGCTGCTTGGCCCAGCGACCGTTCCCATCCATGATAATGGCGATATGCCTTGGTTTCCGGGAGGCAGTTGAGACCGGGTTCTCACCCTCTCCTTTTACCCCTTTAATCATGCAACCCATACTCCCTGATCAGTGCCCGTCCAGAAACGGCAGGCTCTGTGCCACGATTTCATTATTCCTGAACCCGCGCCGTTAGGATTTGCTGAAAAAGCATAATAACCTAATAACTACCGTCATTCCGGCACAGTCAGAAATGACGAAGTATGCTCCTTTTTTCATTTTCACACTCTACGCAAAGAGCTAGAAAGAGCGTCAAATAGACATCAAGTCCTCTTCTTTCTCCGCCAGCAATTCATCAACACGTTTTACGCTCGCATCTGTCAGCTTCTGGACTATATCCTCGCCTTTATGCCCATCATCTTCAGAAATAAGCTTCTCTTTCATCAGATCCTTCAGGTCATGATTCGCATCGCGGCGAATATTGCGAACAGCAACCTTGGCGAGTTCAGCCTCATGGCGCACCACCTTGATCAGGTCTCTGCGACGCTCTTCGGTGAGTGGTGGCAGGGGAACACGAATAACGGTACCGGCAGTATTGGGATTCAGACCAAGATCAGAGTTCATGATCGCTTTCTCAACCGGCTGAACCATGGTCTTCTCCCAAGGAGAGATCGCCAGAGTCCTTGAATCTTCCACATTGATATTAGCCACCTGATTCAACGGTATATCCGAACCGTAATGGGCGACCATGACATGATCGAGCAAGCTGGGATGGGCTCGTCCTGTCCGCACTTTAGCCAACTCATGGACCAGCGCTTCCATACTCTTAGCCATACGGGTAGTGGCATCTTTTTTGACATCGTCGATCATTCCAATCTCCAGCTAAGGCTCAAACAACTTATTATTAACTTAGCAATTCAATATAGATACGGCGAGCACTATAACTCAACCAAAGTTCCGATATCCTCACCCTGCGTCAATCGCATCAAGGCACCGGCATCGTTAATATTCATCACCCGAAGCGGCATCTCATTGTCACGGCACAACACAATAGCCGTAGCATCCATCACCTTCAACCCCTCGGAGAGAATCCGATCATAACTCAGACGGGAATAAAACTCAGCATCGGGATCTTTCATTGGATCGGCAGAGTAGATGCCATCAACCTTGGTCGCCTTGACCAGCAGATTCGCCTTGATCTCGATCGCTCTCAGGCTGGCAGCGGAGTCAGTAGTAAAGTAGGGGTTACCTGTGCCTGCTGCAAAAATAGCCACATCACCACGCTCCAGATGAGCAATGGCTTTATTCCTGATATAGGGTTCACACACCTGATCAATTTTCAGCGCGGACATGGCGTGAGCGGCAACGCCGGTTTTCTGCAAGGCATCCCGCATCGCCAACGAGTTCATCACTGTAGCGAGCATACCCATATGGTCGCCAGAGACACGATCGATCCCGGCTTTGGCAAGGCCCTCTCCGCGGAAGATATTCCCTCCCCCGATAACCATGCCCACCTGAATACCCGCATCCACCAGCTCTTTTACATCGGTTGCCATTCGGGCAATAACGCCAGGATCAATGCCAAAATCGCCCTCCCCCATCAACGCCTCGCCGCTAAGTTTGAGCAGTATACGTTGGCAAATCAAGTCTGACATATCGACTCCGTTATGTTGAATCTGTTGTAACTATTTTAGTCCGCTCGAAACAGTATTGGCCATCATTCCAGCTTACGCCGGAATGACGTTACTTTAAGCTCTACAGATCCCATATTGCCAGATGGTGCCATGGTTGAACTGCTATCAGCCTTTAATCTGAGACATAACCTCTTCAGCGAAGTTTTCCTGCTCTTTCTCGATCCCTTCACCCACTTCATAACGGGTGAAGCCAATCACTTTGGCGCCTGCATCGGAAAACAGCTTACCAACAGTGACATTAGGATCTTTCACAAAAACCTGACCCACAAGGGTGATCTCAGAGAGATACTTCCGCACACGGCCATCGACAATTTTCTCGACGATATTCTCTGGCTTACCACTCTCCAGAGCTTGAGCCGTGTATATATCGCGCTCTTTCTCCAACAGATCGGCAGGTATCTGCTCTTCAGAGACGCAGGTCGGGTTGGTGGCTGCAACATGCATGGCGATATCCTTGTGAAGACCGGCATCACCACCTTCTATCTCGACAACAACACCAATACGTACACCGTGCCGATAGCTGCCCAACTGACCATTTTCGGTCTCAAAACGCTGGAAGCGTCGAACGTTCATGTTCTCACCAATCTTCACGATCAGCGCTTCACGGGCCGTATTGACAGTAGTCTCTTCACCACTATGCAGCGGCTCCTCCAGCAACTCTTCAACCGCACTGACGGTAGAGTTCAAAGCACACTCAGCAACCGCGTCGGTAAAAGAGATAAAAGTGTCGTCTTTCGCCACGAAATCGGTCTCGCAGTTAACTTCAACCATCACGGCTTTTTTACCGTCGTCACTGAAAGTGATGGCGATGATACCATCAGCGGCGGTACGGCCAGCTTTTTTCGCAGCTTTCGCCTGACCAGACTTACGCATCTGCTCGATTGCGACATCGATGTTCCCATCGGCCTCAACCAGTGCTTTTTTACATTCCATCATGCCGGAACCGGTACGCTCACGCAGCTCCTTTACCATAGAGGCAGTAATGGCCATGATTTATATCCTCGTGCTTGATCTATACTGGAAATTAACCAGTGCCTGCCCAGAAACGACTCTATTTTCCCGCAAAGGCACAGAAAATGCGATTCCATACGCCATTAAAAACAACAAGTTATAACGTTGCGATCTTAGCGTCTTGGCGAGAGTTATTCTTTCTGGACGGACACAGACCATGCAAATTCCCAGTTTGATACCATGTCAGAAAGCCCTTGCCGGCTGGTTACCTGCAGGGGCGTGAGATAATGGGTCAGCAGCTTATTCCGCGGCCTCACCCTTCTCTTTTTTGGTTTCGGCAACCTCTTCGGCAGCACCCAGGTGAGCTGCGCTGGCCCGGCCTTCCAATACGGCAGCGGAAGCACCCTGCACGTAAAGCTGAACGGCACGTATAGCGTCGTCATTACCCGGAATCACGTAGTCGACATGGTCAGGATCATTATTGGTATCCACCACGCCAACAACTGGAATTCCCAGCTTTTTGGCTTCAGCAATGGCGATATTTTCATGACCTGTATCGATCACAAACATGACATCAGGCAGACCCGCCATATCCTTGATACCGCCAAGACTGCGATCCAGCTTCTCCATTTCACGCTTGTAGCCAAGTGCTTCTTTCTTGTTGAAGCGCTGATCGACAGTGCCATCCTCAAACATCGCCTCAAGCTCTTTCAGCCGTTTGATACGCTGCTTGATAGTCTTGAAGTTAGTCAGCATGCCGCCCAACCAACGATGATTGACGTAGGGCATACCACAACGCGTTGCCTCTTCCTTAACGGTGTCGCGTGCTGCACGCTTGGTGCCCACGAACAGAATCTTGCCGCCATTGGCGGCAAGAGAACCAAGGAAGTTCATTGCGTCGCTGTAAAGGGGAAGGGTCTTCTCAAGATTGATAATATGAATCTTGTTGCGATGACCGAATATGTAGGCACCCATTTTGGGGTTCCAGTAACGGGTCTGATGACCGAAGTGCACGCCAGCCTCAAGCATTTGGCGCATAGAAACGTTGCTCATAATTACCTCAAATTGCAAGGGTTAGTCCTCCACATACCCCAACCGACGACCCGGTTTCCCAGGCACCCCGACAGCTGTGACGGTATGTGTGCGAAATAGTTCATCCGCCCATTCTGGGCCGATGCCACGGATCGTTTGCGATTCCGGGGCGCGTTTTATACCATATTGAGCTGTCCGCGACAATCGCTGGCCGCCTTCAGAACCCTATTTTTCCCTTTCTTCCAGGAACCGCATTACATGAGCATTATTATTAAAACCGCCGATGAAATAGAGAAAATGCGGATAGCCGGGCGTCTGGCAACTGAGGTGCTGGAAATGATCGAATCTCATGTCAAACCCGGCATCACTACCGACGAGCTGAACCATCTGTGCCACGACCATATTGTTAATGTGCAGGATGCGATCCCAGCCCCCCTCAATTACAGAGGCTTTCCGAAATCGATCTGCACCTCGGTAAACCACCAGGTGTGTCACGGCATACCCGGCGGCAAGAGGCTGAAAAGCGGCGACATCATTAATATAGATATCACCGTTATAAAAGATAGCTTCCACGGCGATACCAGCAAGATGTTCTTTGTGGGGAAGCCTTCAATCCTCGCCCGACGGCTGGTCAAAGCTACCTACGAGGCCATGTGGCTTGGCATCAGGCAAGTCCGGCCCGATGCTCAGCTCGGTGATATAGGGCATGTCATACAGCAACATGTAGAACCGAAAAACTACTCCGTGGTCCATGAATATTGCGGTCACGGCATCGGTCGGGGATTCCATGAAGAGCCGCAGGTGCTTCACTACGGGAACCCAGGCACCGGAGTGAAACTAGAGGCAGGGATGTGCTTCACGATTGAACCGATGATCAATTCCGGCAGGCGTCAGGTAAAGATGCTGCCGGACGGATGGACGGTTGTGACCAAAGACCGCTCGCTCTCGGCACAGTGGGAACATACAATTCTGGTGACGGATACCGGGTATGAGGTGTTGACGCTGCGCAGTGATGAAGAAGAATCATAAAACATGCCCCACAAACTGATCGATATTAAAGAGTTCCACAACGCCCTGGCTGCTACGGATGACCTTCTGCCGCTGTTTCGCGAAACGACCAAAAAAAGTAACGAAACTCTTAAAATCCTCTTTGAACAGGGTAATGATGTCATTGAACTGGTCGAGCTAAGATCCCGGTTTATCGATCTGCTGCTGATTGAAGCTTGGCAGAGGAAAATCCCTGAACACGCTGATATCACATTGATTGCCGTTGGCGGCTACGGTCGGGGTGAGCTACACCCGGGCTCGGATGTTGACTTGCTGGTGCTGATTGGCAAGGAGGGAGACGATGAAGAGACCCTCCCCGAAGCGCTTGGCGAGCTACTCACCTTCTTCTGGGATATCGGCTTGGAGATTGGCCACAGTGTCCGTACCTTGGAAGAGTGTATTGAGGGGGCGGAAAAAGATATCACCATCGCCACTAACCTGATGGAATCCCGACTTATCGCCGGACAGGGAATACTGTTCGATAAGCTCAAACATGCCACAGGGCCTGACCGCATCTGGCCCAGTGACGAATTCTTCAAAGCCAAATGGGAAGAGCAGAAACAGCGCTACCTGAAGTACGATGACACCATCAGCAGCCTGGAACCCAACATCAAAGAGAGTCCCGGGGGACTGCGTGACATCCATATGGTGGGCTGGGTGGTAAAACGCCACTTTGGCGCCTCCACCCTCCATGACCTGGTGGTCAATGGGTTCCTGACGGAGCAGGAGTATCAGGATCTGATGGAGTCTCAGACCTTCTTCTGGCGGGTCAGATTCGCCCTGCATCTACTCACCGGCCGTCACGAAGACCGAATTCTGTTCGACTACCAGCGCACCCTGGCCAGCCAGTTCGGCTATGAAGATAATGGCCAGGAGCTGGGGGTGGAAAAGTTCATGCAGCAGTACTACCGCAACGCCCTAAAGGTGAGCCGGATGAATGAGATGCTGCTGCAACTGTTCTACGATGTCATTCTGCTCAATTGCCGCCTGGAAGAGCCAAAACCGATCAACAACCGATTCCAGTCACGCAGCGGTTACATCGAGGTGGTCAGCGAAGATACCTTTGCCCGACATCCCCTGGCACTGCTGGAGATATTTCTGATCATGGAACAACACCCGGAGCTGAACGGCGTCCGAGCCAGCACCATCAGACTGATCCGCAGCCACCGTCATTTGATCGATGCGGATTTCCGGGAGAGCCTGGGCGCCCGCAGCCTGTTCATGGAGATTCTGCGGGAACCCAGCGGTATCTCCCATGAACTGCGACGCATGAACCGGTATGGCATCCTTGCTCGCTATATTCCGCAATTTACCAATATTGTCGGCCGAATGCAGTACGATCTGTTCCATGTCTACACCGTGGATGAACATACCCTCTTCGTACTGCGTAATCTGCGCCGTTTTTCAGTACCTGAACATCGCCTGGAGTTTCCGCTCTGCAACGACATCATGGAGCGTCTGCCAAAGCACGAGCTGATCTACCTGGCCGCCCTGTTTCACGACATCGCCAAAGGCCGGGGTGGTGACCACTCAATATTGGGAGCCCAGGATGCTTGGGATTTCAGCAAACAACACGGTCTCAGTGACCGGGACAGCCGTCTGGTCTCCTGGCTGGTAGAAAACCACCTGCTGATGTCCATCACCGCCCAGCGCAAGGATATCAACGACCCGGAAGTGATGAACAAATTTGCTGTACAAGTGAAGAATCCGGTCTATCTGGATTATCTCTACCTACTGACGGTAGCGGATATGCGTGCCACCGATCCGGGGAAATGGAACAGCTGGAAAAACTCCCTGCTGCGTGAACTCTATCTCACCACCAAATATGCCCTGCTACGCGGTTTGCAGAACCCTCAGGAACAGGATGAAATCATCCAGAACAAACAGGCCGGCGCACGCCATCTGCTCATATCCGAAGGCATGGCCTCTGAAAAGATCAACGCCCACTGGGTTAACCTCAGCCTGGACTACTTCCTCCAACACACCTGGGAAGAGATCGCCTGGCAGACCAAGATGGTGCTGACTGCCAACTATGACGAACTGCCTCTGGTGCTAATCCGCCGATCCAGCACCCGCGGCGGCACCGAGGTGTTCCTCTACAGTGACGACCAGGATGATCTGTTTGCCCTCACCACCAGCACCCTGGACCAGCTCAACCTGAATATCGTCAACGCCCGCATCGAAACCACCGACCTGGGATTCACCCTGAACAGTTTCCTGGTACTAGAGGCCAATGGCGATATCGTCGACAACCCTGATCGGAGAAACGAAATTCGTGCAACACTGAAAAAGACCCTACTCAACCCCGGCGAGAGCAATACCTTGGTCTCCCGGCGCATCCCCAGGCAGATGAAGTTCTTCTCTACACCCACGCGCATCGATTTTGTCCGTGACTGGAACAACCAGCGCACCATCATGAAACTGGTGACGGATGACCGCCCCGGCCTTCTATCACAAGTGGGCTACGCCTTTGTCGCCTGCGGCATCCGCCTGATCAACGCCAAGATTGCAACTATCGGCGCAGAAGCGGAAGATACCTTCTTCATCACCGACATGGAGAATCGGCCGCTTGGTGAACGCAGCCAGTTCAAGTGTCTGGAAAAAGCGATCGATGAGCGACTTAATTAGTCTATATTAAAGATGGAACACAGAGAGCACAGAGAGCACAGAGAGCACAGAGAAAGTGAAAATAGCCCCGGCAAAACTCAGCTACCAACGCAATTAAAAAAGCCTCTGCGAGCTTTGCGCTCCTTTGCAGTCTCTGCGTTCCGCTTTTTCCCGTCCCCCTTTCACAACAAGCCTGGAGTTAACTATGTACGACCTCAAATCAATCATTGTCGAAACCTTTGACAAAAGGGCCGAGTTAACCCCACGCAACGTCGACACCGTAGTCAAAGATGCCATCACCGAGGTCATTGATCAGCTGGACCGGGGAGAAATCCGCGCCGCCGAGAAAAAAGACGGTGAATGGGTCGTCAACAACTGGGTAAAAAAAGCGGTTCTTCTGGCCATATGCATACAGGACAACCAATTTCTCAAAGGCGGATACACCAACTATTACGATAAAATCCCCGCCAAATATACGGATTACAATCCACGGGAATTCCGCGACTGCGGTGTCCGTATAGTCCCCCCGGGCACCGCCCGGAAAGGCGCTTACATCGCCCCAGGCACCCTTCTTTTGGCCCCTTATATTAATATCGGTGCCCACATAGATAGTGGTTGTATGGTGGATGTCTGGGCCACCGTCGGCTCCTGTGCCCAGATCGGGAAAAACGTCCATATTTCCAGCAACGTCAGCATCGGTGGCGTACTGGAACCTCTGCAGTCTGTCCCAACCATCATTGAGGACAACTGCTTCATCGGCGCCAGCGCATCGATAGTGGAAGGCGTACTGGTAAAAGAGGGTTCAGTAATCGCCAATGGCGTACATATCAGCCAATCCACCAAAATCTACAATCGCAAAACCGGCGAAATCACCTTCGGCTGCGTCCCAGAAGGCTCTGTGGTTGTCTCAGGTAATCTCCCCGCCGAAGATGGCCGCCACAGCCTTTATTGCGCCGTGATCGTAAAACAAGTGGATGAAAAAACCAGGGAAAGAGTCAGCATCAATGAACTGCTGCGGGCTATTTGAAATGATAAAAATCCACGGTATTCCCAACTGTGACACCATGAAAAAAGCTCGAAAATGGCTGGATGCCCATAATCTGGATTACCAATTTCACAACTTCAAAAAAGAGGGCCTAGACAATACCACCCTGCGCCACTGGATCAACCTAGCAGGTTGGGAAATCCTGCTCAACCGCCGGGGCATGATGTGGCGCAAACTTTCTGTCCATGCAAAAGCCGGCATCAACGAAACCAGCGCCATAGAGATCATGCTGGAGACACCCTCAATCATCAAACGGCCGGTACTCGAGGTAGACGGCAATCTGTATGTGGGTTTTTCAGAAGAGCGATATGGCGAGCTGTTTGGTTAGCACTCACTCCCCGCTATGAACATCCGCCTCAAAATTTAAAGTCGCAAACAGGTCTGCAAGCGTCTCCTCCCGACGGATCAACTCTACTGTTCCATCGAAACGCAACAACAACTCTTTTGGCCGGGCCTTGCCATTATAGTTAAATCCCATAGCATGACCATGAGCACCGGTATCATGGACACAGAGGATATCGCCCTCTTCTATTTTTGGCAGGTGACGCTGAATCGCGAACTTGTCGTTATTCTCGCACAATGAGCCGACAACATCGACAATATCCTCCTCGCCCACTTTACCAAGCACCGTTATATGGTGATAGGCACCATACATTCCAGGCCTCATCAAAGCCGACATAGAAGCATCCACACCAACATAGGTACGATAGATATGTTTACGGTTGATCGCTTTTGTCACCAGAACGCCATGGGGTCCGGTCATGAAACGGCCACTCTCAACATACATTTTTGGAGCGTAGCCGTTGCTGGATTTGAAAGCATCGAACAGCGCGGTGATCTCCCGCGCCATAGCCGCAATATTTAGTGGCTCATCTTCCGGCTTGTAGGGAATCCCCAGACCACCGCCTATATTGATAAAATCAAACCGGATACCCAACTCACCCGATACCCACTCGACCAGTTCAAGCAACATACGGACCGTCTCCACCATAAAAGTATAGTTCAGCTCGTTGGATGCCAGCATGGTGTGCAAACCAAAGCGTTTTACGCCATGGGCCCTGGCAAACCTGTATGCATCTAATAACTGATCATGAGAGACCCCGTACTTTGACTCGACAGGATTACCGATAATGCTATTACCGGTGCGTCTTTCGCCCGGGTTATAACGGAAGGAAATCAGCTCCGGCATCACCGGCACCTTATCGATCAGAGTAATATCGTCCAGATTCAGGACACAACCACCTTCCTCTTCCGCCGCGGCAAAATCTTCCGGGCTAGTGTTGTTGGAAGTGAACATAATATCTTCACCGCGGGCACCTACATCACGGCTAAGCTTCAGCTCCGCAATGGAGCTGCAGTCAAACCCAAATCCCATAGAGCCCAGAACCTGCATAACACTGGGATTGGGCAGTGCCTTAACCGCAAAATACTCCCGGAACCCGTCAATGCCAGAAAATGCCTCGATCAGCCCCCTTCCGGTATCACGAATTCCCTTCTCATCATAAATATGAAAAGGCGTACCATAATGCTCAACCACCCCCTCCAGAAAAGGAGCCAGACGATCTTCAAAATCTTTAGAAATAGGCATCTACTGTTACTCTGTTTATTCCGAAAGCACTTACCGTTTAAGCGTAAAATCACCATCATTCCGGCTTGAAAACTGCGTTAGGCCAAAGCCTTCTTAATTCTATCCATAGCCTCAACAACATTCTCAAAACTATTAAATGCACTGATCCGGATATACCTCTCGCCACAAGTTCCGAAACCGGCACCAGGGGTGCAAACCACGCCAGCCTCACTCAGCAACTTATCAAAAAATGTCCAGGAATCACTCTTCCCATCGATCCAGGTATAAGGTGAATTTTCACCACCGATACACCCAAATCCAAGCGCCTCCATCTTCCCACGAATATATTTCGCATTATTCAGATAAAAAGAGACCAGCTCTTTAACCTGAGCCTGTCCCTCAGCGCTATAGACCGCCTCGGCCGCCCGCTGCACCGGATAAGAAACACTATTAAACTTGGTGGTATGACGACGATTCCACAAGGTATTCACAGAGACCGCTTCGGCCGACTCGGTATAAGCCATGCACTCTTTCGGCACCACCGTATAAGCACAACGGGTACCCGTAAAGCCTGCCGTCTTGGAAAAACTCCGGAATTCAATCGCCACTTCCCTAGCACCTTCAACCTCATAGATTGATCGAGGCAGGCTTCGATCCTGAACAAACGCCTCATAAGCAGCATCAAACAGGATCAGCGCCTTATTCTTTCGTGCGTAATCAACCCACTGCTTTAACTGCGCTTTGGTCGCTGTAGCCCCCGTAGGATTATTGGGGAAGCAGAGATAGATCAGATCCACCGGCTCGCTGGGAAGGTCGGGAATAAAACCGTTCTCTTTAGTGGCATCGAGATAGACGATACCGGCATAACGTCCCTCACTCCAATCACCAGTCCGGCCTGCCATCACATTGGTGTCGATATAGACAGGATAGACCGGGTCGGGAATTGCCACGGTGACATCCGTGGAGAAAATCTCCTGGAAATTAGCGGAATCGCACTTCGCTCCGTCACTGACGAAAATCTCATCCGCCTCGACATTGGCCCCACGCGCCTGAAAATCACCTTGGGCAATCGCCTCACGGAGAAAATCATACCCCTGCTCAGGCCCATAACCATGAAAACTGCTGTCACTGGCCATCTCATCAACGGCGGCATGAAACGCTTTCACACAGGCATCCGGCAAGGCACGGGTTACATCACCGATACCCAACTTGATAATATTCTGCCCGGAATTAGCCTCCTGATAAGCGGCCACACGCTTGGCAATATCCGAAAACAGATAGGATGCCTGGAGTTTCTGGTAGTTTTCGTTAATTTTGATCATGTAAAACCTCGAATCAGGCTAAGGATTCAGTGTAAAGAATTCATTAATACCAAACGGGATCTTGCCATGGCAGGGCCATAGCAAGTGTTATAGAGGAGAAAGCAAACTTTCTGCAGCCCCAGCCAACACAAACAGATCCGGGACTTGAAAGCGGAATATTATAGGCCATTATCGCTAATCTGAACAATGACAAGGCCCCTATGGGAATGATCTATGTCGAGGTTGGATGAATAAGGAGAAAAAATCTACCCCATTGTCTGAACCTAGCTAACAATAGTATGAATGAATTCTGATGCCTGATCTGCACCTGGCAACAGTTTCTGCAAACGGTCAAAAACTGTACTGGTCAAGTTGTAATCCTCCCATTTATAACCTGAGTTTTAAATAGAGGGTTAAGCTGCCTTTAGCAGTTGCCTCGGAGGTACTCCTCCAATGGCCATATGTGGCCTTTCGTTATTGTATTGCCAAAGCCACTGAGTGGCTAATAACCGGGCATGCGCAATGCTCTCAAAACAGGTGCATGTCCAACCATTCATGCCTCGCTGTGCGGTTAAACCGCTCAATACAGGCATTCTGTATCGGCTTGCCCGGTTGGATATACAGCAAGGTAATTCGGTGCGCATTCGCCCAGTTCACCAGGGTTTGACTAAGATACTCTGGCCCGTTGTCACACCGCAGTGCCGCTGGTTTTCCACGCCACTCAATGATTTGCTCTAGCGCCCGAACCACGCGCGATGAGGGTAGTGATAAATCCACTTCAATTCCCAGCCCTTCACGGTTGTAATCATCCATCACATTGAACGTAAGGAAATGGCGCCCACCACGAAGCTGGTCTGACATAAAATCCATCGACCAGACGTGATTCTTTGCCTTGGGCACATCCGATTCCCCGGGATAATCCCGTTTGATCCGTTTTCGGTGCTTAATCCGAAGGTTAAGTTCTAACTCCCGATAAATGCGATACCCCCGCTTGTGGTTCCAGCCACAGCCTTTCACATTGCGCAGATACAGAAAGCACAAACCAAAGCCCCAACGCTTGTGCGTTTGTCTCAGTCGCAATAGCCAATCGGCAATCGGCCTGTTTTCACTAGAGTATTTAGCCTCATATCGGTAACAGGTCTGACTGATACCAAAAGTAATACAGACTAAACGGATACTGATACCATCACGGCTCACGGTGTGCTTCGCCATCCCCCTTCGACGAGATGGCGCTACAACTTCCCTCAAGGGCTTCCTGTCGCAGTTCCGCTTTGATCCGCTCTTCTGCGTACATCTTCTTAAGTCGGGCATTCTCAGCACGTAGATCTTTGACCTCTTTCATCAGGGAGGCATCCATTCCACCGTATTTGGCACGCCACTGATAAATCAGTGGCGTGCTAACCCCGTGCCCGCACGCCAGCTCTGACACCGAAACACCGGCTTCGTGCTGCTTCAAGATGGACAAAATTTGACTGTCCGAAAACTTCGACTTCTTCATAAAAACTTCCTCTGATTAACATCATAAAAGTCTCTACTTAAAAACTCGATTACTTTTCGGGGGGATTACACTCCGCTGTCATTGAAAGTTGCAGCATGCAGAGAAACGGGGCAGGCTTAAAGGGCGGGGTTATTTTACGCTTACCATTGAAGCCGAAGTCAAACTTGTTGCCTGCCAGAGGAGTTTATTCCTGAAATTGAAGAGCGGGTAGGTGCAGCCAGCCTCCTGTCCCGGGCGCTCAGTGCTGATGCCAATTTTTATTGTCAGATGTATTACCCCTCAATCCTGCAGAGTAATATTGGTGAAACCCTGGGGACAGATTTATCAATTAAGCTATTTTACCTGGCAGAATTTAAGTATGCTGTCCCTGAAACTCATGTAGCACCCCGATGTCATATCCCCGACCTATAATGATAAGACTCGGAAGCACCAGTCTCTGAGTCAAAGACTGGCCCAATATAATTCTGGAAACCCTGTAATGAAATATCCTCGGCTATTGTTATTCCCTGCACTATTGCTGCCACTGCTATCCCTGGCTGCAGAGACTCCACCGGCCAAAGTTGTCGTGGCCACAGTACAAGAGCGCGAAATTACAGAAACCAGTCAGATGATCGGTGTCATCGATTTTGACCGCATATCCATGGTTTCGGGCGAAATTTCCGGATTGATCACCCAACAGCTGGTATCAGAGGGACAGCGGGTAAAGAAGGGTGACCCACTGGTTGTACTCAACACCGACTTGATCCAGAAAGATATCGATATCAAGGCCCAGCAGCGCGCCCAAGTCAGTGCAGAAATCGAAAAAATGAGCCGCAGCCTGCATCGGCTGGAGAGTCTGCTAAAGAAAAACTCCGCCAGTATACAGTCTTATGATGATGCCCGGTTCGAACATCGTTCACTGATCAAAAAGCGCGATACACTGGATCAGGAGGCAGAGCGCCTGAAGCTGCAACTGGTAAAAAGCGTGGTGCGTGCACCTTTTGACGGCGTGGTGTTGGAGAAACATAAGGAGCAGGGCGAGTGGTTATCTCTGGGAACCTCCGTATGCAAACTCGCCTCCACTCAGGATCTGGTGGCAAAGGTTGCAATCTCGGAACGTTTGATGAGATACCAACAAACAGGCACTAGACTCCCCATATCCATCGCAGCGCTGAGCATCCAAGCTGAAGGGAAGATCAAGGGCTTCTCACCCGTTGCAGATCTGCGCAGCAAAAGCGCCGTACTCAAGATCGAACTTCCCTATCAGCGGGGGATGGTACAGAACATGTCGGTCTCGATAGAGGTTCCCACCGGAAAAAAACAGCTACTCAGACTGGTGCCCCGGGATGCTGTAGTCCGGATAAAAGGCAAAGAGTTTGCCTACAGCCTGATCGACGGGAAAGCGAAACTAATGCCGCTGGAGATCGTCGCGCGTACCTTTGACGCTGTCGCCGTGGCCAAGCCACCGATAAAAGTGGGAATGTCTGTGGTGATCGACGGAAATGACCGGCTAAGGCCGGATCAGGCAATCACGGTAGTGGAACGGTAATCGACAATTATGGATTTGGTAAAACTCTCAATTCGCCAACCGGTATCCACCTTCTCAGCGGTGATCATGGTTATCCTGTTCGGCATTATCGGTCTGAACCGGCTACCGGTACAGCTCACACCCGATGTGGAAGCACCAAAGATCAGCGTCAGGACCAACTGGGCGGGCGCGACACCTTACGAGATCGAAAAAGAGATCATCGAAGAGCAGGAAGATGTACTGAAAAGCGTCACCAACTTAACGGTAATGGAGAGTTCCAGCTTCAATAACTACGGCACCATCAGCCTCACCTTCAAGGTGGGAACCGACCTGAATGATGCCATGGTGCGGGTCACCAATAAGCTCAACGAAGTCTTCAGCTATCCGGAAAATGCCCAAAAACCAGTTGTCAGCACCTCAAGCTCGGAAAGCTCTCCGGTCATCTGGATGATGCTGAAAACTCTGGAAGGTGATCACACACGGATCAACACCTACCGCACGTTCTTCGAAAATGAAGTACGCCACCATCTGGAACGCGTTCCGGGCGTGGGTTCACTGATGATATTCGGCGGCACTGAAAAGCGCTTTGAGGTCACCGTTGATCCAAAACGTCTGGCTGATCTCGATATCACGCTTAGACATGTGATCGACCGTCTGAGCGACGCCAACAGCAATATCTCAGCCGGTGTCCTTGGCGTTGAAAAACGTAATTACCGAATCCGCACCACCAGCCAGTTTCAGTCACCGGAAGACGCCAAAAAATTGCTACTCAGGGATGACGGCCTACACCGCGTCTACCTCAGTGATGTCGCCACCACTAATTTCGGTTATCAGTCAAATCTACCGGCGGTACTGCATAACGGCCAGCCGATGATTGTCACCGGAATCCGCAAAGAGGCCGGTGCAAACGTATTGGAATTAACCGCCAATATGCGAACGGTGGTGAATCAACTAAACGAAGGCCTGTTGGCGCAAAACGGACTCTATTATGATTGGGTTCACGACCAGACCCCCTACATCAACACCGCCATCAGTACGGTAAAAACCAACTTGATGATCGGCGGCGCATTGGCAATCACCATACTGTTGCTTTTTCTGCGCTCGATCACCTCCACCCTCACCGTGGCAATTGCCATCCCGATCTCAGTGATGGGCACCTTCTTCTTCATGTACCTGTTTGACCGCAATATCAATGTGATGAGCCTGGCCGGAATCACCTTTGCGGTGGGTATGCTCGTGGACAACTCTATCGTCGTACTGGAGAACATTGATCGTCACCGGCGTCTTGGCAAGAGCGCTTTCGACGCCTCCTACGACGGTACCCGTGAGGTGTGGGGCGCAGTGCTCGCCTCGACCGTAACCACGGTTGTGGTGTTTCTCCCGGTAATTTTCATTCAGGAGGAGGCCGGGCAGCTGTTTCGCGATATTGCCATTGCCATCACCTTCTCGATCCTGATCAGCCTGTTTGTCTCAGTATCAGTGATCCCCGCCATCACCAATAAGTTTTACCGCCTATCGAAACGCCAGGCAAAACAACAGGCGGCCACCCACGATAATGGAAACATGTTTGTGCGTAGCGTGATGCTCTTCTCCATCCTCACCCGGCGCAATGCTTTTACCCGAACCCTGACCATCACTGGATTCACCGCAGCAGCTGTTATGGCGGTAATCCTGCTGATTCCAAAAGCGGAGTACCTACCCCAAGGCAACCGTAACCTGATCCTTAATATATTGATTCCACCTCCGGGTTATTCCGACGCCAAGCGCAACGAGATAGGACACTATATTCAAGACCGCATCGCCCCCTATCTGAAAGAGGACTGGAAAGACGGCGTTCCACAGATCGACAACATCTTCTATGTGGCATCGGATGGTATAACCCTGTTTGGCGGCACCAGCGTTCATGTCAACGATGCACGCAAAATGATGCCTCTGTTTACCAAAGTAATGAACTCGATTCCAGGAATGTTCGGCGTCAGCATCCAGCGCGGTATTTTCGAATCCGGCATTGGTCAGGGACGCACCGTGGACGTTAATATCTCCGGCAATGATACCGACAAAATCGTTTCAGCCGCCGGCACCCTGCTCGGCAGCCTGAAACAGGCGATACCCAATGCCCAAATCCGACCAGTCCCCTCTCTGGAGATCAGCTACCCCGAAGCCAATCTGATACCGGACCGTTCCAAGGTGGTCGCCAACGGCCTGAGTGAACAGGAGTTTGGAATCTATGTGGACGTGCTGATGGATGGGCGCAAAATCGGCGAGTACAAGCCCGACGGACGCAAGGTGATGGACATGGTGGTAAAGAGCGACAGCCAGTCCATTGAAACACCCGAAGATCTGCTGGATGCGATAATAGTGACCCCTTTCGGCGCACTGGTTCGCGTCGGTGATCTGAGTAAAATCGAGTATAGCGAGGGAATGACTCAACTCAACCACCTGGAGCGAAAACGAAATATTCGCCTGGAGGTCACGCCGCCGGATAGCATGCCACTGCAGGCCGCCATGGAGTTGATCACCGACCAACTGGTTCCCAAGCTTAAAGCCGCCGGTAAGCTCACTGACACTTCAGTGTCGGTAGGTGGCAATGCCGATAAGTTGACAGAGACGCGAAATGCCCTGCAATGGAATCTGGTGCTGGCACTGATAATCACCTATTTGTTGATGTCAGCGCTGTTCGGCAACTACATCTACCCGCTGATTATCATGTTCTCTGTTCCGATGGCCGCAGCAGGTGGATTCATCGGACTGGCGCTGGTGGATCGATTCGTTGCTCCCCAGGCGTTCGATATCCTGGTGATGCTGGGATTCATTATCCTGGTGGGAACGGTAGTCAACAATGCCATCCTGATTGTGCATCAGTCACTGAATAACCTGCGCTTTGAGGGGATGAATGGCCTGGATGCAGTTAGCCACTCGGTCCGCACCCGTATACGTCCTATCTTCATGAGCACCACCACCAGCCTGTTCGCCCTGCTGCCTCTGGTGCTAGCCCAGGGTTCAGGCACTGAACTCTATCGCGGTCTGGGTGCGGTAATCCTCGGCGGGTTGGCTCTCTCAACCCTGCTTACCCTGTTTGTGATCCCTGCTCTGCTAACCTTTCTGATCGGATTTGAAAAACCCCGTGAGAGATAGAAACCCCGCCTGCTGTACAGTGTTCACACCTGACCTAACAGCGCGAAGCATCATTTCAGGCACGACATGAACGTCTAAGATAGCCGCTCTTCCCGGACCTGCCGGGCAAAGAAAACAGAGCACTATTTCCAGAAGGGCTTGCCCGCCTCCTGCAGAGCATCCTTACCTGGGTAATGCTTATATCTTCCATCTGAGCATCCGACAGCCGATTCAGGGCATGCCTTTGTTTGGCGTTGGTAAGGTATGCTTGCTCGTCTGGGAGTCGGGTGGGTAATTCCCGGAGATTATCAGGAACAGATCGAGTACCAGAATTTTTTAAGCAGCGTCTCTATTTCGCGCTTACCCTGGCTGGTGGTGGGAGAGATGCTGAACCATGGTGGCTATGACCGCCATCTTCGTCTGGTGCGTAAATCCTACCAACAGCGCAGGGACCGGCTCATCGAGCTGCTGGGTGAACACTTTGAGTTATAGTCAAATCTGGTGTTTAGCCAGTTGAATCAAGCGGTGACCTGATCGACTCTTGCTACCTCAACACCCTCTTTAAATTTGATTCCATTTTATCACCTTCGCCAGATAATCGAAACCCCGTAATCGTCTCCACGTCTTCTCTGCACACAGGCCGAGTTTGAACATCATGTGTAGCATGCCGTCACGCGATAGGAACGCCTAGTTCGATGGCAGATTTCCCCGAAGGTGGATTCAATCGGATTTGCTGGCCCGAATGCTCTGCCAGTGCTGCGCCGGAAATTGATAGAAAGCCATCAGTTCCTCTCGGTCTTTGTGCAGACAGATGGCGCGTCTCCGGATACACTTCCTCCAGCGCAGCCCAGAACCCCATGGCACCGTCACCGATCGCCAATTTTGGCGGGATCAGTCCGCGTGACTTCAGTTTCAACAGTACCTCCCGCCAGCTCTGTGTGGACTCCCGTACACCATCCTCAATTGCCAGAAAATGCTTCTCACCACGCTCATTCACGCCGATCACCACCAGGGCACACAGCTTCGTCTGCTCTGCTCTCTGTCCGCTGTAGACACCGTCTGCCCACACATACACCCAATGGCCCTTATCCAGGCGCTCCTCGCACCCGCTCCGATATTCTTCTGCCCAGACCTGCTTCAGACGCGATACCCTGCCGGCCGACAAGCCTGTTGCATCCGGAACCACCAGCACTTTCAGGGCTTCACCCATCTCTCCACTGGAAATCCCCTTCAGGTAGAGCCACGCCAGCGCCGCTTCCAGTGACTTCGTCTTGCGTACATACGGCGGCACCAGAGCTGATCGGAACGTCACCGGCTCGCCGGTCTTCGCTCGTATTTTGGGGATCTTGACCGTGACCGGCCCCAATCCTGTCTGCAGTTTACGAGCTGGCAGGTGACCATTACGCACCACACCCACCTTGCCATCCTCTGTCCGTCGCTCGACGTGCTCCGCCAACAGCTCCAGCAGCTCGGCCTCCACCGCCTGGTAGATCAACTGCTCTGCACCACTTCTCAGCAATTGTGTCAGCGGATCGATAATCGTATCTCGACCTGCCAGATATTTGCTAGAGACTGTTGGCCTTTATCGGTTAGCTTGATTTTATTGTGCTTGGATAATGCTAGCGGGAAATCGAATGATTATTCCAATTAATGGGCCGAGAATCAGATCTAAAAGGTTCAACGAATCAGATCCTCAACCTGATACTTCAGGGACGACTATCTAAGCGAAGGAGCACAGTTGCTCCGAGGCTATGTTATGACCTCTCCAGAAGGTGTTGGGCTTGTAGTGGAGATTGTCCCGTCCGACGAGAGAGATGCTCTATTTTCCCTTGAAGTCCGTTTCAGCAGCCAAAACAACCAGCGCAAAATCACCCGGATCGGCGGTTGTTTCCTGGAAGTTGATCCTGAATCACTGCAAAAAACCAGAAAAGCGATCAATGTCATGGAACGCAACAGGGCACAACGGATGCACGGTTTTTAACCCAGGACTATCCCTGGTAACGCAGCAGATCTTCCGGCCGATCCAGATCCCAGAGGGTTTCAAGCTCTTTCCATGTCCAGCCCAGCTTTTCCAGTCGCTGCCGGGTCAACGCCAGCACCTGATCACTTCCCCAGGGGATATCATAAAACAAGGCTGGATCAGTGCGCTTCAAACCGAGCAGGACATAGCCCCCATCTTCGGCCGGACCGAGTACTGCATCCATCCCTTTGGCCAAGTAATCAAAAGCCCGCCTTAGATGACACGCTTCCAATACAGGGCAGTCTCCACCGATAAGAATCACCGCATCCGCGGACAGTAACGCCTGAGTTGCCCCGTATTCCATTCGCTGTCCAAGATCTTCCCCCTCCTGCACCTTCAAGCCAGACCCCATACTGCAAAGCCAGATTCCGGAAAACAGGATGTCCGGTATTGGATGCACACCAGCAATCCAACGGGGACACAGCCGCCTCAGCTACCTTCCCGACAGTCTGTTGCAACAATTTTTTATAAAGGCTGGCCGCCTCTTCAGCACCCAGCGCAGGAATCAACCGCGTCTTCACCCTGCCCGGCTCCGGTGCTTTGGCAAAAATCAGTATGCGTGATTGCGGGAACTGCACAGGCTTCTCCTCAGCGGTATAATTTCTCTAGCTTCGCCGGGTCCACTCCCACGGCATAAGCCAGCCGCAGCTCCCACATCAGGAGAACAGTGCGAAGGATGCCACGCTCCTCCCAGCGCCTGCTGGATGTTTCCAGCCGCTGTCGCAGACAGAGGGGAGGTGACAGTCGTTTTAGCCGTCGGCTAAGAGCTATATCCTCCATCAAAGGGATATCAGGAAAACCACCAACCGCAAGAAACGAGTCACGAAGAACAAAAATACCTTGATCCCCCGTTGCAATACCACTCAAACGGGAGCGCCAGTTCATCATAAACTCCACCAGACGCAGCAGCATATGCCTGCCAGAGAGCGCTATATCGAATCGACCCCAGCCATATTTTTGCCCGGCAAGCCCGGAGAGTAGCGGCTCATGGAATCCAAAAGAGAGGCAGCTATCAGCGTGCAGAAACCAGAAGATTTCACCCTCAGCCTCGCCCGCACCTGCATTCATCTGCCTGGCCCGTCCTTTCTGGCTGTTGATGAGCTTATCGACTCGAGACCGGGCCAGGTAAGCCGTATCATCACTACTCCCGCCATCCACCAGGATTACCTCATGACCGGCCTCCCGCAGCGACTGTAGTGATTGCAGAAGCGGCTCAATCACGGCAGCTTCATTAAGTGCTGGAATGATGATGGAGAGGCGCACGCTAGTCGGACAAAGCACCACCGCAACTACTGCCCTGCCCCGCTGTACAACCGTAGCAATGCTCCGCAATACAAATCGATTTGCCCGTCAGATCTTCATTGATCAATTCGGAAAGATGGGGGCGTTCAGTACCATTGTGAGCCAGCGGCATCTGCAACATCTGATTGAAATCGCAGTCGTAAACATAGCCTTGCCAATCGACACTGAGCAGGCTTCGGCACATTACCGTCTGTAGATTGTCGCGCTGGTAGGAACTTTTCAGCAACTCAAGATAGCTGTTAAATTCACCCTTGGAACGCAGCGTGCTGCCGAACCGGCTGATTGGCATGTTGGTGATGGTAAAAAGCTGATTGAAGCTTATTTTGTGGTCTTCCCAGAGCCGCTTTTTATAGTCAGTTTCCAGACCGGTCTGAGGTGGCGGCAAGGCAGCACCCTGAGGATTGAACACCAGGTTAAGTATCAAGC
This sequence comes from Candidatus Vondammii sp. HM_W22, assembly GCF_022530855.2. Taxonomy (GTDB): domain Bacteria; phylum Pseudomonadota; class Gammaproteobacteria; order Chromatiales; family Chromatiaceae; genus Vondammii. The sequence goes on from NZ_CP099567.1 coordinate 1,545,790, forward strand.
CGCTGCCGCTCTCTCCATAGCCTTCGGCATTCAGCCGTTTCAGGCCATGAATACTCGCATCATAAGTACCTTTTCCCCGCTGGTTATCCACATTCTCCTGCAGATAACAGGGCAGAGAAGCAACCACCTCCACCCCGTTTTCCGCCAGAAATTTGGCCAATCCCTCTTGACCGGGCTCTTCAAGAATCGATAGATTACAGCGGTCCATCACTCTGACACCCAGCTTGCGGGCCTGCTCAACCAGATAATGGAAATGAGGATTCAACTCCGGTGCGCCGCCCGTCAGGTCCAAGTTTGAAATATCCTGGGCATGCAGATACTTCAGCACCTGATCAATGGTCTCTCTCTCCATCACCTCTGTGCGCTTGGGACCTGCATTCACATGACAGTGTTTGCACGTCTGGTTACAGACATAGCCAAGATTGACCTGGAGAGTATCAAGAGCTCCTCTGTCAATATTCGGGAAAGTCGTTGGTAATAAAAGGTGAGCCGTTTGCAACATCTGTATTAAATCCTTATGCAGAATATCTTTTTGGTAAGCGGATATTATGGGATTACACGAATCCGGGAGTAGGTGCTAGAATACCGCTGTCCTCTTATTATAAGAAGCTACAACCCTGCCCCCGTAGCTCAGCAGGATAGAGCGCACCCCTCCTAAGGGTGAAGTCACACGTTCGAATCGTGTCGGGGGCGCCATTTCCACCACCCTGGGACTGTTTAAGGAAGCCTCTAAAAACCTTCCCAGAGCAGTGATAAGGGAACCTCTAATAAACCCGACAAAGGCCAACAGTACTAGATAGTATCGTCATGAGTTTAAATAAATTGCATAAGATCCAACCTAACAACTAAAAATCAATAACACAATGACAACACCAACACACATAAAGACACGGCATAGACGACAACACATGGGAACTACTATCACCATACCTTACAGGGCAAAAAGGAATTCACGGTGGCATTGGATTGCCCCCCGAACACTAGACCAGTGGTATGTTAGGTTTTCCTCTACCTGAGGAGAACTAGGATGAAGAAGGGACATTTTTCAGATGAGCAGATCGTGGCTGTACTGCGCGATGCAGAGGCAACAACGGCCGTAGCGGCAGCACGCAAACACGGCGTACTCGGAGCAGTCGATCTACCGTTGGCGCAACAAGTATGCCGGGATGGAAGTTTCAGATGTGCGGGAGGATCCCAGTTGGGGCTATCGTTTATCAGGCGCCTATCTGCGGCTCAGAGGTTGGCAGGTAAACAACAAACGCGTATATCGACTCTGGCGGCTTAATGGCCTGTGTTTGCCGCCTTATCGCCCTCGACGGAAGATTCGCACTGGGGTAAAACTGGAGGGATTGGCGCTACGACGGAATGATGTGTGGGCATGGGATTTCGTACATGACCGCTATCATGACGCAGAGCCTCTGCGGTGCTTGACGGTCAAGGGCGAAGCAACCGGTTATTGTCTGGCAATCAAAACTGGTCGATACCTACAGAGTCAACACGTGAAAGCGGTGCTACGTGAATTAATCATTCGCTACGGAATTCCCCGAGCCATTCGCAGCGACAACGGAGCTGAGCTGTTGGCCCTCGTACTGCGCGAGGAACTGGAAAAGGATGATATTAAGCTAGCCAATATTGAACCGGGAAAACCCTGGCAAAATGGCAGCAATGAAAGCTTCAACGGCATTTTCCGCAAGGAGTGTTTAAATGCAGAGATATTTGGTAGCCTGACCGAAGCCAGAGTTGTTATTGAACAGTGGCGTTGCCGATATAATGAGCGGCGACCCCACAGTTCACAACACTACGTCACGCCAGAGATGGCGTATTCTGGATTACGTGAAATGCGGAGAACCTAACACGCCAAGTGGCCATAGAATGGGGGCATTTCAGCATAGCTAAAGATAACCGTTTGTTTCTCATATGCGGTATTCTGGATTCTATGCACAGGCGCATCGTGGCGCAACTTACCACATGATTATGGTGATTGGGAGAACACCCATCGGCATTTTTTTCGCTGGCGTGATAAAAGCATATGGGAGGATTTATTGCCCCAGATAATTGATAAGCCGAACTTTGAATGGATTATGATTGATGGCAGTCATATCAATATTCATCCACATGCAGCAGGTACGGTAGGAGACAATCAAGATATGAGTCGTACAAAAGGGGGCTTAACACCAAGATACACTTGGCCGTGGATGCGTATGGTATGCCGATCAGATTCATTGTTACGAAAGGTGCCAGAGCTGATTGCACGCAAGCTAGCACACTGATTTGAGGGGCTTGGAGGGCTTACGATACACAAGAGATATTTAGAGAAGGCAAAATCACAGGATATGAATATTGTTATTCCACCAAAGAAGAGTAGAAAAGAGCAGCGAGAATATGATAAGCGTTGCTCTGGTCAAGTCGAACCGGACACATTCAATTGAGACAGTTCATAGTTAATCGGTGACAAACTACCATTGGCAGTGTGTAACCGATCTTTGTTGTAGTAGCGGATGTAATCCGCGACATCGTACTTCATGTGCTCTCATGTAGGTTGAGACACTTTTAAAATCCAGTCATGCTTCAAGCTGCCAAAAAAAACGTTCAACTACCGCATTGTCCCAACAAGCACCTACATCTCCCATCGACGAGCGTAGGCCATGATTTTCTAATAAATGTCGGTGCGACTTGCTCGTGTACTGTGACCCGAGATCACTGTGAAACACTAAACCCTTGTTAGGTTGGCGTAGGTTAACGGCTTTTATCAACGCTTTCTTCACCAGATTAGTCGTCATGCGTTTATCTATGGATCCGCCAACAATACGCCGTGAATATAAATCCATGACAATGGCTAAATAGTCGACCCTGAAATATTTATTCCAGGCACTTAATAATACTGTTGTTTCTGTTTTGCAAACAGGAACAACAGTATGGACATGATATTTTTCAGCACAAAAAGAACCTCCCTCATCCATTTTCTGAAGTTGAAGGCAGCCGCCGCCATAAGCAAGTTAATCTGATCCCCGGCAAAGCCTTTAAGAAAGTTCCTTTTTAGCCTATGGTCACTCTTTAAGTGACCACAAGCTCAATGCCAGCTGGTCTTCTGAAACGTTTTCTGGCTAATGCCATGGCTTCTTCTGAGGTATTCTTCCTAGCAGGCTTTGGCGTTACTATCTGGGTGTCATTAACCTTTGATTTGCCCCGATAACCTCGATCAGCAATACCCACTTTGGGTACTCGATTGATGAGACGTTTCACCTGTGCCAAGACCTCAGGTACGGTGTGACCATCAAATACATTCTTCTCAAAAGCCAGGGCACCAATCACAATGCCCGCGTCCCTTGTGGTGGTAATTGATGCCTTGGTGCCAAACTCATAACGCTGCTGGGCCTTGCCTTTGCTCATACAGTAAACATGAGGTTCATGTAGGCTGTACAACTTGTTTTTATCAGCACGCTTCTGATTCAGCATGCGCTGGTACAGGGCGAACTTTTCTGCATAGAATTTCTGTTGTTCTGCGGTCATCTTACGCTGTATTTCACGCAGTAATCGGCCGCTGATGGTCTTTAATCGCTTTACAGCCTTACGTGCCTTTTTACGATTCCTCGGATGTGTGGTAAATCGGGTGGGGAGCTTGAGAATTTTTACTTCCTTCTCATGGCTTCGACTGAGCACGATACCTTCTGCTCGGGCCATCTTGAGTAACTGCCCGTGTATCTTTCGGTACTGCTTTGCATCAGTTGGAAAGGTAATGTTTTTCTCTTGTACGGTAGTGTCGATACACATTTTATCTTCGATCGCCTTTTCTTGATGTAAGGCGATAGAGGCAGCCAGGACCTTTTCAAAACCTTCGTTGCCAATACGCTTTCTGAAGTAAGTCAGGTCGGAGGGGTTACAAGGAAGTTGCCATTGGAATTCGATCTCATCCGTAAAACTCGGGTAGTAGGGATTTTGTATCCAGCGTTGAATCGGAACCTCGTCACTGAGGTCTTCCAGATGCTTGAGTATCGAGAGGCCCACCATTAGGCGGATGGGTTTTGAGGGCTTTCCAAGATGAGAATAAAGCGGGGCAAATTCAGCATCAAAATATGACCAGTCTATCTGTCTGGCCAATAGCAAAAGTGGATGCTTGGGGTTCAGCTGATCCAGTAAGTTCTGGTGCAGGAAACTTTGCTGGTTGGGATTGGCTGTCTTGGCTTTGCTCAATTATCCACCTCTGTTTCGTCCAGTTTTTCTCTGCTTTTATCCCTTTCTCGGACGTTTATTTTATCAAATTTAGACGCTTATTTTATATAAATTATTGCGTTATGAATATTTCAGGATCGACTAATTCGGTTGTTTCCGCACTCACGAAACAGGTTAAAAAACTTCCAGACAAGCCGGTACAGTCATTAACTTGGGATAGGCGATGGAGCTTGCCGGTCACAAGAAATTTACTATGGCGACAGATGCAAAAGTCTACTTTTGTGACCCACAAAGTCCATGGCAAAGAGGGACCAATGAAAATACAAATTGGCTATTGAGGAAGTACTTTCCGAGGAAAACAGACTTGTCGATTTACTCTCAGGCACAATTAGATCGCGTGGCAAAAAAACTCAATCAACGACCGAGAAAAACATTGGACTTCGCTACTCCTGCAGATAAACTAAATGATGGTGTTGCATCGATCCCTTGAATCTACAACGGCTTCCAGCGTATACCGTTCGATGCGCCAACGATGCTCTCCTTCTCCTATGCAGAGGGAGTGCAAAGTTCCAATCTGATCGACATTTCGTTGAACGGCGCCTTGGTTGTCACGCCGAAAGATTGGTCAGGGATCGTTGGCGATGAAATTATGCTGAAGGTGATGCTTGGCGACGAAGAGCCGCACATCAATATACAGACGAAAATATCTCATCATGAGTCAGGATAGATTGGATTACATTGCCTCCATATTGACATAGAGAACATTGGTCATCTAAGGCGTCTGGTGGAACTCAATCTGGGGGATGCAGAGTTGCTGGAGAGAGAGTTGGAAGCCTTAGATTAAATCTCATCCAGTGCAGATGCAAGGTCATCGACACCGATCACTTCAATCCCTGTTACCGGCTTTTTCGGAACATTGGCAGTCGGCACAATGGCCTTTTTAAAGCCGTGCTTGCCTGCATCCTTAATTCTTGCTTTACCATTGGCAACAGGCCGCAGTTCACCGGAAAGCCCAACCTCACCGAGCACAATCGTATCGTGAGGTATTATTCTGTCTCTCAGGCTGGAAACGATAGCCAGTAAGACCGCCAAATCCGCGCTTGTTTCACTGACCCGAATCCCTCCTACCACATTGATGAAGACATCCTGGTCCGAGGTAACGATACCGCCATGGCGAGTCAGAACCGCCAGCAGCATGGATACCCGGTTTTGATCAAAGCCAACACCCAGCCGACGGGGATTTCCCAGTTGCGAATCCACCACCAGCGACTGAATCTCAACCAGCAGCGGCCTGGTCCCTTCCCATAGAACGCTGACTGCGCTGCCGGGTGATGGTTTTGTCGACCGGCTGAGAAAGATGGCGGAGGGGTTTTTTACCTGTTTTAACCCTGTCGTTGTCATTGCAAAGACACCCAGTTCATTAACCGACCCGAAGCGGTTTTTTGTTGTCCGCATTAACCGGTAACGGGCATCATCTGTGGATGAGAGCATAATCTGGGTATCGACAATATGGCTCAGAGTCATCTGGCCGGCCAGGGTTTTATCTTTTGTCACATGCCCGGAAATCAGAAAGATAACCCCATGCCGTTTCCCATATTGGGTCAGATATGCAGCACACTCTCTTACCTGAGCCACCCCACCCGGTGCAGAATCCACGCCTTCACGCTGCATCACCTGAATTGAATCTATCACGACGATCTCAGGTTTTTCCTGGTCAACAATGGAGCAGATATGCTCCACAGAGGTCTCTGCCAGCATTTTCAGTTGGCCCACCTGAATACCCAGACGACTAGCCCGCTCCGCTATCTGCTGTAATGACTCTTCACCAGAAACATAGAGCACCGGCCTGCTCTGTGACAGATAGCCCAAAGTCTGAAGCAGTATTGTGCTTTTTCCTGCCCCCGGATCACCGCCGATAAGAATGACCGAGCCGGGAACAAAACCGCCGCCAAGCACCCGGTCCAGCTCTTGCATTCCGCTGGAAATACAGCGCACATCCTCGCGCTCTACATCGGCCAATAGTTGCACCGATGAACGTGCTCCGGCAAAACCCTGAAACCGTTTTGGAGCGCTACTCCGTGCGCTTTCCAGCCGAATCTCTTTAACCGTATTCCACTCGCCGCAACTGGTGCACTGGCCAGTCCAGGTTGGATAGTCGGCGCCACAATCTGTGCAGACAAACGCTCTTTTAACTTTGCCTTTAGCCATGGATCAGTGTGCCTCCCGTTCAATAAACTCAACTCGGCCGGTCACGCCGCAGAACAGTTCATATGAGATAGTCCCGGTCAGTCCGGCAATCTCTTCCACCGGCAATCCAGCCCCCCAGAGAACAATAGGATCGCCTATCTTCGCTTCGGGTTGGTTACGCAGGTCCACCGTGATCATATCCATGGAAACTCTTCCCACCAGGGGCACACGCCGGCCATTGAGCAGAACGGGCGTTCCGGCAGGCGCGTGTCGGGGATAACCATCGCCATAACCGACGGCAACCACACCTACCGGCATCGCTTCCGGGCAGCGCCAGGTTCCGCTATAGCCAATCGGCGAACCCTTGGGGTAGTGGTTGATGGCGATCAGCCTGCTCTGGAAAGTCATCACCGGTTTGAGTCCATCATCGGCTCCGGTGCCGTTGATAAAGGGTGATGCACCATAGAGCATAATACCGGGCCTCACCCAATCTGTACGGGCATCAGGCCAACCGAGAATGCCGGCTGAATTACCGATGCTGATCCGAGTCCCGCACGCTTTTGCCAATGGAAGAAAACGATCAAATTGGGCTTTACTGGTTGGATCGCCGAGGTCATCTCCATTCGCCAGATGAGTCATCAAACCCACCTCACCAGCAACCGATGAAAGCTGTGACACGGCTTTCCATGCATCCAGGGCCTGATCAGGCTGAAAGCCGACGCGGTGCATACCGCTATCCACCTTGAGCCAGCAGCTAACCGGTTTATCCAGTGGCTGCTGCTTGAGAGTCTCCAGCTGTTCAGTCTGATGGATAGCCAGTTCCAGCTGATGATGTGAAGCGGCGGCCAGCTCCTGCTGATTAAAAAAACCTTCAAGAATCAGCAGTTTTTGTTGAAACCCCGCTTCTCTGAGTTTCACACCTTCTTCAACCCGTGCCACAGCAAACGCATCCGCATCGGCCAGGGCAGCAGCCGCGCGTAGCATGCCATGGCCATAGGCATTGGCTTTGATCACTGCAAAAATACGGCTATTCGGAGCACACTCCCTGACACGCTGAAGATTGTGCCTAAGGGCAGAGAGATCAAGCGAGGCACTTGGGCCCATCAATAGCCCTCGTCCCGATAGATGTCGTCGATGTAATTCTCAAATTTGGTGAACTCGCCGAGGAAGGTCAGAGGTATCATTCCAATGGGACCGTTACGCTGTTTGGCGATGATGATCTCGGCACGTCTCTTGTCCGAGCTGTCTTCGTTGTAAACCTCATCCCGGTAGATAAAGATCACGATATCCGCATCCTGCTCGATGGCGCCCGACTCACGCAGATCTGACATGATAGGACGTTTATTGGTGCGCGACTCCAGACTGCGGTTGAGCTGAGAAAGAGCGATCACCGGCACATTGAGCTCTTTGGCCAATGCTTTCAGGGAGCGGGAGATAGTGGAAATTTCGTTGGTTCTGTTGTCAGAGGAACCCGGCACCTGCATCAACTGCAGATAGTCGATCATGATCAGTCCCAGTTCACCATGCTCACGCATCAGACGCCGCGACCGGGCACGTATATCCAGAGGGCTCATTGCGGGTGTATCGTCGATAAACAGTTTTGCCTCTGCCAGCAGGCTCACCGCAGAGGTGAGGCGCGGCCACTCATCATCTTCCAATTTACCGGTACGAACCCGGGTCTGGTTGATCCTCCCCAGAGAGGACATCATACGCATCGCCAGCTGTTCGCCCGGCATCTCCATGCTGAATATTGCCACGGGTTTGCCACTGTTGATTGCCACGTTCTCTGAAATATTCATCGCGAGAGTGGTCTTACCCATGGATGGGCGGCCTGCCACGATGATCAGATCAGAACCCTGAAGACCGGAGGTCTTGTTATCCAGGTCTGAAAAGCCGGTACTCAAGCCGGTGATCGGTTCATCCTGTTCGAACAGGGTCTCAATCCTGTCCACCGCCTTGGTCAACAGAGACTTTATCGGCTGAAAACCACCGCGATTCTTGGCCCCCATCTCTGCAATCTCAAAAACTTTACTTTCAGCAACGTCCAACAGCTCGGGGCTCTCCCGTCCCTCCGGAGCAAACCCGCTATCGGCAATTTCGGTGCCGACACGGATCAGTTGGCGCATGACCGAGTGCTCACGCACGATATCGGCATAAGCACGAATATTGGCGGCACTGGGGGTATCCTTTGCCAGACGGCCCAGATAGGCCAGGCTACCGGCATCATCCAACTGACCATGCCGCTCAAGGGCTTCGGAGAGAGTAATGACATCGAAGGGCTGAGTCCGGTCAGCAAGAGATTCAATGGCGCGGAATATCAGCTGATGCTCACGACGGTAGAAGTCACCCTCCACCACCCGGTCCGCAATCTGATCCCAGGCACTGTTGTCCAGCATGAGACCACCCAGAACCGACTGTTCTGCCTGAACGGAGTATGGCGGTATCCGCAGTGCTTCCGCAGTGCTGTCCATAGAGAAGTCATCGGTGGGGAATGCAGATTCTTGCATGGGGTCTCGGATTCGGTGGTTTCAATGGTAAAAGGATACGGGAAAAATGGCCTCGCGAACAATTCGAAAATCAAGCATAGCCATTATCGATTCGAAAACCAGAGGGAAAGGGCCGCAAATGCAAAAAAAGCCGGGGCTGGACACAATCGGGGTGTCCGGCCCCGGCTTTTTCAGATGGATCCAGTTGGTTGCCGGGTAATGGATTCCATTACCCGGCAACCAACCTGTACAGCGATCACTCTTCTTCGGCTTCAGCTTCAATAACCAGCTTTACGATGGCATCCACATCCGTGTGCAGGTGCACATGCACCTCGAACTCACCGGTGGTGTGGAAAGGACCTTCCGGCAACCGGACTTCCCTCTTGACCAGCTCAGCACCAGCGGCGGTAACCGCCTTGGCAATATCCGCAGTACCGACAGAGCCGAACAGACGACCCTCGTCACCCGCTTTGCGGGCAACTGTGGCAGTAATGCTCTCAAGCTTGGTTTTGCGCGCTTCAGCAACCGTCAGCGTCTCCGCCGCCTGCTTCTCAAGCTCGGCACGACGCGCCTCAAAGGCGACGACATTATCCTTGGTAGCTGCAACAGCTTTTTTGGAGGGAATCAGGTAATTCCGGCCATAACCGGATTTAACATTAACCTTGTCACCCAACCCGCCAAGGTTATCTACTTTCTCTAACAGAATAACTTCCATCGTTATTACCCCTAAACAGGTGTTAAATCTTCAGCCCGTCTCTCCCGGCCCTTTGCCGGAGCTAAGGCGAGCTCTGAAATCAAACCATGCGTCTACAAATCCTGCTGCTGCCAGTGCGGTAACCGCATGTGGCAAAGCAATCAGCAGTAGCGCGTATATACCTATCAACCAAGCTCTGTTTGCACCGATCAGTCCCAGTACGCCATGAGCCAAGGCCAGTCCGTGAAAAAACCAGGCCGACAGCAACAACATAGCCACGTACTCAAGCCAAGTGACCTGCCCATCGTTGAGTAGCATCAGGCCCAAGATCACTGCAGTGACAATAGCCACGGCCCGAGGCAACCTCAGTTGATGGTACTCCTGGCGAAAACCACCCGGATGGTACAACTTTGCCTGCCACCAGCGGGCCAACAACATCGAGGCCATGGACTGCAACAAAAATCCAACGGCGACCAGTCCGGGCATCCACTGGGACATCTCCCGGAGAAGGACCGACTGCTGGCTTTTCTCCACGAGTTGCGACTCAGTCATCGACTGAATAAATGGCTCCAGCAAATCATGCCACTGGGCAACCGGGTCCTCCACCTGGAGGTACTGGCTGGCCAGCATCACCAGGGCCAGAACCACCCCACCCTGGAGGGTCAATGCCAAAGACCGGCTGGCTCTCAACAACATAGCCAGTAACCAACCTGGCAGCCACATCACCAGAAAAAAACCGATTACCGGTAGGGCATTGCCCAGCAAAACCTGGGCTAAAACGCCACTGGCCAACCCGGTCAGCAAAAGAACAACAGCACCGGCAGCAACTCCACTTCGCAGGGTTACCAAAGCAACCACCGCACAACTGAGAATACTCACAGGCGGAAACAGGAGTGACAAAATAGCCAGCACGGTGGCTGACATCACGGCCTGGGATCTGCCCCGCATCACAAAGGATGCTAACGATTGCATATCGTCTTTAGCTCAGTATCAAACAGCGTCCGGCACACATGAAAACCTGGTGCCGACCGATAAACCGGCTTACTGATGGCTATCAGTGTACGGCAGCAGAGCCAGGAAACGCGCCCGCTTAATGGCAGTACCCAGCTGACGCTGGTACTTGGCCTTGGTGCCGGTAATACGGCTTGGCACAATTTTTCCGGTTTCGCTGACAAAGGCTTTCAGCAGGCCAAGATCCTTGTAATCGATCTCGGTGATGCCTTCAGCGGTAAAACGGCAATATCTTCTACGACGAAAATAACGCGACATGTCTATCCCTCAATTGAATCTGGTATTAGGCCGCATCTGGCGGCCATTAAAACTGGGTGCTTATGCTTGAGTATCTTCCGATTGCTCTGGCGCTTCCGGCTTCTCCACCTCAGTAGCAGGCGCAGCTCCTGGAACTGGAGCTGGACGGTTTGCAGAATCATCACGATCATCTGCAATTTTCACCAGTGGAGATGGCTCAGTGATCGCCCGCTTGCATTTGATAACCAGATTACGCAATACGGCATCATTAAAGCGGAAGGCATTTTCCAGCTCAGTCAGGGCTTCATCACCGCACTCAATATTCATCAGTACGTAATGAGCCTTGGGCAGCTTCTGAATGGGATAGGCAAGCTGGCGTCGGCCCCAGTCTTCCAGACGGTGGATAATACCGCCCTTGGCCTCGATGCTTGAACGGTAACGCTCAATCATACCGGGCACCTGCTCACTCTGGTCCGGGTGGACCAGGAACACAATTTCGTAATGTCTCATTGTTTCCCCTTAAGGATTAAAACAGCCTCCCGCATTCAGCGATGAGGCAAGGAGTTAGGCAGGGATTTCATTTCACTCCCTTGCCAGGAAACCGGGCATTCTACATCCCTACAGGCCCTACTGCAACAGGGATTTTCGACTGCCAGGGAGAGCGGACTCAAGAGAGGATGGCATCCAGTTCATCTTCGGAATAGCCAACACTCTTGTCATGTTTTTTGATCAGAGCCTCATTCGCCAACCGCCGAGCCTCTGTTTTCTCTTTGCTCTGCTCCAAGAAAAATTCATAGCGATTTCTCAAGTAGCTGAATTTCTTCCACGACTCTTTGTGGTTGGTCGCCACCCCACGACTGTGGGATTTACCAAACGGATCAATCTCGGTCTCTTCAACAACGCCGATCGCTGAATCGTTCCCCATCTTACGCTGCAGTTTTGTAATCTGCTTTTCACGCTGACTCAGATCAATCTTGAGTTGCTTGATTTTTTTCTTGGAATCCACCTTCTGAGCATCCGCTTTGCCTGCTTTTTTCTTCAGGCATTTTAGCTCTTTTTCCAGTTTTTTCTTACCAGCATGTCTTCGATTTCGTGATGCATTTTGAGACATCCCAGACCCCACAAAACGCTCTCGATCTTCGACAACCTGTTATTGCCCGCCGCCCTGCGGTACGGTGCCGCTTTGCCACACCATCGTTTCACTCGGCGCAGGGTAAGCAGTGCGGCCTCACGGCTATCGGGGACTGCCGGCCTTGGCCAGTGTGGTTATATACTTTTCCAGATTGTATCGGCGAATTCACTGCCCAATGTAATTATAGGCTACAATGTCTCTCTCTTTTCGAGAGCCGCCTTCACTTCCGAAAGCTCATCGACCAGTAGCATCAGGCCAGATTGAAATTAGCAATAGTCCGGCTTGTTTGCCCTCTTCCAGAACGATTTCAACGACGACAACGAAAGGCCAAGGACCGAGGTGTGGATTGCGGAATATCTTGCGTGAATACCGGATATCTGGTGAGCCAGAGTGACAAGATGGGTCATGAAGTCATTCTACCAATAGCCATCAGCCTGTCGAGTTTGAAAAAAATCGTTATAGAAACCTGGATAAACATTTTCTATATTGTCCAATATGGGCCTGTTATGAGCGCTGCCTGACCACCTCGAACAGACAGATTCCCGCCGCAACGGAGACATTCAGACTCTCTACACACCCAGCCATGGGAAGGCTGGCCAGCTGGTCACAGGCCTCCCGGGTAAGACGACGCATCCCTTTCTCCTCGCCACCCATAACGATACCCAGCGACCCCTTCAAGTCGCTGTTATAGAGGCTGGTCTCCGCCTCCTCCGCTGCACCCACCAACCAGATACGCTGATCATTCTGTAACCACTTAAGGGTTCGGGAGAGATTGGTCACTTGGAAAAACGGTAATTTTTCTGCCGCGCCGCTGGCGACTTTACAGGCGGTTGGGGTTAAGCTGGCAGACCGGTTCTTGGGGGTAATGACAGCATCGACACCTGCGGCTTCTGCGCTTCTAAGACAGGCCCCCAAATTGTGCGGGTCCTGGACACCATCCAAAATCAGCAGAAACGGTTTGTGATCCAGGTTTTGCAACAGCTGTTTCAGCGCCTCTTCACCCAGCGAAGCCGGCGCGCGGGTACGCGCTATCGCCCCCTGGTGATTGGCATCCGGCACCAGTGCGTCCAGCTCATCCCGATCCACCTGGTAAATCCGGACCCCGGTCTCTTTCGCTAGGCCGATCACCTCTCTGATCCGACGATCCCGGCGTTTGCTCTCCACCCATATCTCCAACACAGAGTCGGCACCGTGCTTTAATGCCGCGCGAACACTGTGGAAACCCACTACCAGTTGGCTTGTACTCACCACTTGTAACCTTTCAGTAAATCAGTCACGGGATTTGCCAGTGGGTGATTTTCCCCCACTTCTCTTTTTCTTAACCGCCATCCCTCTCCTTATACCTTTTTGGTTTTATCCTTTTTTTGCACCCGCTTCTTCGCCATCTTCTTTTTCGCCTTTTCCTGTTTTTTCTGAGATACCGGTTTTTCAGATACAGTGGCAGATGTTTTTTTCCGGCTACGTCTTCGACTACGGCGGGGTTTGTCAGCACTTGGGGTTGCATCAGTATCCAGCACAAAATCGATCTTCCGGTCATCCAGATTGACGGCGGCAACCTGAACCCGCATTGAATCACCCAACCTGAAAATTCGCCCGGAACGCTCACCGGTCAAACGGTGCCCAACCGGATCGAAGTGGTAATAGTCATGATTCAGAGCCGTAATATGCACCAAGCCATCCACATAGATCTCATCCAGCTCCACAAAAATACCGAATGAGGTGACACTGGTAATGATGCCGTCAAACAAATCACCGATCTTATCCATCATATATTCGCACTTGAGCCAGGATGCAACATCCCGGGTTGCCTCATCGGCTCTGCGCTCGGTGGATGAACAGTGCTCTCCCAACCCCTGGAGATCATGTTGGGTGTAGGTGAAATCCTCCGCAGTGCCACTGATCAGTAGATGCTTGATAGCACGGTGAACAATCAAATCCGGATAACGCCTGATGGGTGAGGTAAAATGGGCATAGGCCGGAAAAGCCAAACCAAAGTGCCCCTGATTCTCAGCACTATAGACTGCCTGAGAGAGTGACCTTAATAAAACTGTCTGGATCAAATGGGCGTCAGGCCGACCTTTCACAGACTCCAACAGATCGGCATAGTCCTTGGTCTGAGGTTTCTCGCCACCGGGAAGCTTCAATGCCAACTCACCAAGAAACTCCTTCAGATTAAGCAGTTTTTCAGCCTTGGGCCCTTCATGGTTGCGGTAAAGAGCTGGCAATTTCTTGCGTAGCAACAACCTTGCAGCTGCCACATTGGCCGCCAGCATGCACTCTTCAATAATACGATGGGCATCGTTGCGCTCCAGCGGCACAATACGCTCCACCTTATGTTCATCGTTAAACAGGATACGGGTTTCTGTCGTGTCAAAATCGATAGCGCCCCTTACGCTTCTGGAGGTGTGCAGCACATCATAGAGGGTGTAGAGCTCATGCAGATGAGGCAGCAGATCAGCATGCTTTTTACAAAGCTCAGGATCCCCTTCTATCAGCATATCAGCCACCTCATTGTAGGTGAGCCGTGCATGGGAACGCATCACCGCTTCATAGAACCGCGAACGGGCAATATTACCCTCTTTACTGATATAGAGATCGCAGACCATGCAGAGGCGGTCAATCTCAGGGTTCAGTGAGCAGAGGCCATTGGAAAGCACCTCCGGCAGCATGGGGATAACGCGGTCGGGAAAATAGACCGAGTTGCCCCGCTCCCGTGCCTCCTTATCCAGGGCGCTGCCGGGCATCACATAGCTGGATACATCGGCAATGCAAACCAATAAACGCCACCCGTTTGGCTTGGCTTCGCAGTAAACGGCATCGTCGAAGTCACGGGCATCGGCACCATCGATTGTAACCAGAGCAAGATCGCGCAGATCCACCCGACCCTTCTTCGCTTTTTCCGGTACTTTTTTACCGAGATGGCTGATTTCAGACTCGACGGCACCCGGCCACTCAACTGGTAGCTCATGGGTACGGATAGCGACATCCGTCTCCATTCCCGGCGCCATATGCTCTCCCAGCACTTCCACAATACGGCCGATAGGCTGGGTGCGTTTGGTGGGCTGCTCAACAATCTCCGCTACCACCATCTGGCCATGCCCGGCATTTTTCAGATCATCGCTAGGCACGACGATTTTCTGCTGGATGCGCTTATTGTCCGGCACCACAAAGCCAAGTCCATGTTCCAGATAGAGACGGCCAACCACCTGGTGGTTGCCGCGCTCCAGTACCTCAACAACAGCGGCCTCTTTACGCCCCCGGTTGTCAACGCCAACCACCCTGACTACTGCCCTGTCGTCATGCAGCAGCACCCGCATCTGCCGGGGTGAGAGAAAGAGATCCCCCCCCCCCTCATCCGGCTTGAGAAAACCAAAACCATTACTGTGCCCGATCACACGCCCTGCAATCAGATCCTTGCTGTTTACCAGACAGAAGCCACCCCGGCGATTACGCACCAGTTGGCCATCCCGCTCCATGGCATTAAGACGGCGGCGCAAGGCCTCCAAATCCTCTTCAGTCGACAGATCCAGCTCTTCTGCCAGCGCCGCCATTTTCATAGGAGCGGCTAACTCAGCAAGCTTCTCCACGATAAATTCCCTGCTGGGAATTGGGTTCTCGTACTTATTCGCTTCTCTTCTCTTATATTGGTCCAGATCTCTGGCGGTTTTCTTACGTGTGCGCTTTGCCACAAGGCATATCCTGTCAACTTGAATAATCCTGTATTGTACCGTTGACAAGCCCCCGATGTCGCTGTAAAGTTCGCGGCCTCTAGCGACAAGCGGCATGCAGCAATGTGCTGTCTTGCCGAAATGAGTAGGCCGAGGTGGTGAAATTGGTAGACACGCTAGCTTCAGGTGCTAGTGGGCTTTGGCCCATGGAGGTTCAAGTCCTCTCCTCGGCACCACTAATTCTCTGTAACCCCATCTTTTAAAAAGAAAAGACAGCTATCTGCGGGCGCACACGCACACCGTTGACACACTTTAACGCCGTGCTATATCCTTCAATGCCTCGCATTATCACGCATGAGATCACGCAATGGCGGCCTACAGGAAAACAGGTAAAGGCTGGAGAGCAGAAATCTGGCTGATTAAGGAATCAGGAGATCAAAGGTATGGCCCAGTAAGACCCAGGCTACCGCATGGGCAATAAAAATTGAAGCTGATATTCTGGAAGGGGCTGTAGCTGGACCGGGCAATAAAACAGTCTCCGACCTGTTGGATAGGTACGCTAGAAGAGGTATCAAGCAAGAAGAAAGGGGCTAAGTGGGAAAATATCCCGAATCAACCTCATGCAGCGCGATCCTATTGCCGCTGTACGGCTCGATATCCTTTCACCGCAGCACTTTGCAGACTGGCGCGATAGACGCCTGGAAACAGTCTCTAACGCGTCTGTTCGTCGTGAGTGGAATATCCTGCCAAGCGCCATGAATATCGCTGTCAGGGAATGGGAATGGATATCTAAGAACCCACTGCCAAAAGTAACCAAGCCACCGCCAACAAAAGCCAGAGAGCGGCTGATAACCCAGGATGAGATTGACCAGGTACTCTATGCCGCAGGGGATAATTACGATAACCTGATATCAAGAGCAGGACTGGCCTTCCTGTTTGCCATTGAAACCGGCATGAGGGCTGGAGAGATTGCCGGACTGAGAAAGGTCGATATTGATTTAAGTCAAAGAGTGGCGCATCTGCCAGAAACCAAAAACGGCACATACAAGAAACATCCCTCTGTCCACTGAAGCCGTACGCCTCCTCTCTTTGGTGGGTTCAGACTTCAAGCTGACATCTGACCAGATTTCCTACCTGTTCAGAAAAATCAAGGGGCGGACACTCATTAAGAATCTGACATTCCACGACTCTAGGCATGAGGCGATTACCCGATTGGCTAAAAAGTTGGATGTATCTTGATCTGGCCAGAATGGTAGGTATCAGGGATTTAAAGACATTGATGGTGTACTACAACGAGTCAGCGCAGGAGATAGCCAAGCGCTTGAGCTAGTCGTTTACTTCCCCCAGTGCTATAATAACCCCGGCACCGCGCCAGTATGGGGTTCTGGGGACATTCCGTCCTAAAGTGACACTTATCGCTACAGCCCACGCCTCATAAGGCTTCTAGAGGTGCCTTAATTTTCGAAATCACTGCAATATCCCAATTATAGTAATATTCCGGCTTTTACGAGAAGCCTATGCCTTATAAAGAACGCCTGACCGTACTCCACGAAGCAGAAATTAACGATTTATATGGCGTTCCCAGCCTGTCACTGGAAGAAAAACGTATCAGTTTTACTCTGAATGATCTGGAGCAGGACGTTATTAAATCCATCAGGGATCGCAATCATAAATGCTATGCTATTGCTCTGCTGGGTTACTTTAAGATCAAGCCCATTCAGCTCAATCCGGCCTACGCTGTTGTCATTCGGAAAACCGCCCTTGGCTTTTGTCAGTTTCCGGAATTATCGATGCACTGCTTCAATAGAGTTAGTCGTATAAATAACTCGACGAATGTCCCCGGGGTATCGTTCACCCCCCGATTTTGTAAATCACTCAGTATGCCCAACCAGAAATCAGCGCCCTCACTTTCGGACAGGTATAACCCCAACACTTCTTTTTTGCCTTCAATATTCGGCCCAAGAACGGTATAAACAGCGCGATTTTGGTAGCGGCCTTGAGCCCTTTACTTTGTAGTGAATTGCGTCCAGCCAAACAAGAAAGGATAATGCGAATCCAGTGGGCGCTGTTGCTAGGCTTTTACAGTATCGATTATTTTGTCGGTTATCGCTTTGATTGCTGCGGTAGAGACCGAGATGCCATAGAGATCATGGACAATGTTCACTGATATCGGAATAACTCAAGCTCCGGCCATACATCGACAAGATCCTGGTTTCAATCTCATCGCTGACACTGGTTTGATGCTTCTTAATAATTTGGGGCTCAGCTTAGCGGCAACCAGTACGCGGCTCTTTCTTTCCACATGGGTGGCAATGCCACCTGAGCCCTTAGCTCCCCCAACACTATCACCTTCCCAGTGACCAAAGCGACAACGGTTGCCAATACTCAAAGAGCGATCATGGATGCTGACACGATTGTGTACAAACCACGTCCAATCCCGTATTGCTGCTGTCTTAGACGCTTTTTGTGCCGCCTCAGCAGATGTTGGTACAAAGAACCGCCCTGTGCCGCATCCTCGTATATCCATCGATAGATACCTTCTGGGCTAATTCGCAGGCGGGCACTTCGAAGATGATCCAGCTTGAGGCGTCCAACCATTGTTTCCTGTGACCAACCCCCCCGTAACTACTCAATGACACAATGCAATCGCACGTTCCTGCGCAAACTCATCCTAGTAACAGGCCATGAGTCGACCATTGCGTTTCACTTCACGTGAGATGGTGTGATGACGAACCAAACGACGACCAATATCTCGATAACTTAAACGCCAATGTAAAAGGTGCATAAGCATAGGCGTTCTTTTGCACTAAAATGACGACAAGAGATGGTTTGTGGTGCATTTTGGAGTTGAGAATCCACCTATCGCTGTCATGCCGCAACAACCTGCTCCATCTGCGCCCTGTTCAATGCAGATAAAACCGCTTTGAGCGAAGCACTGACGGTGTCGTGATCGAAGGATACGCCTGACACCCGCTCACCACCCACATTAAGCTGAACATAGGCCACTGCCTCTGCATCAGTGCCTTCGCCAATGGCATGTTCACTGTAATCGACAACATTAAGGTGTTGGCCGCTGTGACGAACCCAGGCATCGACAAATGCAGAGATAGCGCCCTCGCCTTCACCATGCAGTTGTTGCTTGCTGCCGTTGTTAAGCACTGTGGCTTCGATCACATCACGACTGTCGTGATTCAATCGGTAGCCAAGCAGTTGCAACTGCTCCTGATCAGGAATAAAGTACTGCAGAAACAGCCTGTGGATTTCACTACTCTCAATCTCACCGGTTTTCCGTTCACTGACCCGCTGAACCTGCTGAGCCAGCTCCACCTGTATCCAGCGCGGCAGCCTGAGGCCATAGTCGCGCTCCAGCACAAATGCGACACCACCCTTGCCCGACTGACTGTTTACCCGAATTACCGCCTGATAGTCACGACCTAGGTCCTTTGGATCGATCGGCAGGTAAGCTACTTGCCAGGGTTTATCCGGTTGCTGCAGATGGAGACATTTATTAATTGCATCCTGATGACTGCCGGAAAAGGCAGTATAAACCAGTTCGCCCACCCAGGGGTGCCTGGGGTGTACCGGCATGCCGGTACACTCTGTCGCCACCTGGATAATCTGATCCGGATTGGAGAGATCCAGTTGCGGGTTCACCCCCTGACTATAGAGGTTCATTGCCATGGTCACTATGTCGCAATTTCCCGTCCGCTCGCCATTCCCGAGCAGCGTGCCCTCAATCCGGTCAGCGCCGGCTAAAAGTGCCAGTTCGGCAGCACCGACGGCACAGCCCCGGTCATTATGGGTATGCACCGAGAGAATAATGCTGTCACGTCGGCTGATATGCGTGGCAAAGTACTCCACCTGATCTGCGAACAGGTTCGGTGTAGCGACTTCGACTGTGGCCGGCAGATTGATAATACAGGGGCGTTCCGGCGTTGGTTGCCACTCATCCAGCACTGCTTCACACACCTCTACCGCGTAATCCATCTCGGTACTGGTAAAGCTTTCCGGTGAATACTGGAACACCCACTCAGTCTCGGGGTACTTCTCTGCCTCCTGGCGTAAAAGCTCAGCACCATGGCGGGCAATAGCAGTAATTCCCTCCTTGCCTTTCCCGAACACCCGTTCACGTTGCACGGTAGATACGGAGTTATAGACATGGACAATCGCCAGGCGCGCCCCTTTAAGGGATTCAAAAGTCCGGGCAATAAGCTCTTCCCTGGCCTGGACCAGTGCCTGTACCGTCACATCCTGAGGAATCCGGCCCTCCTCGATCAACCAGCGAACAAAATCATAGTCCGGCTGGCTGGCTGAGGGAAAACCGATCTCGATCTCCTTAAAACCAAGCTCGACCAACAAATTCCAGAGCCGCCTCTTCTGCCCGACATTCATCGGTTCCAGCAGTGCCTGATTACCGTCACGCAGGTCAACACTGGCCCAGATAGGCGCTCGCTCAATAGCATGCTCCGGCCACTGGCGACTAGCTAACGGGACCGCAGGTGCGGGACGGTATTTGCGGTGGTCAAACGGTTTCACAATCTACTCCTTTAAGTTAAATCGATATAGATCCGTTGGTGACGGAGTTCAGCCAATCTTCTGATGGAGGATGTAGCTTTGGCAGCCCTTGTGAGGCCAGCCTTAATGGCATCTGCCGGTTAAAACAGAAGCCTGAATCTATCCGCGGTAACGGATAAACATAGATTAAGCCAAACAGGCGGGCATTTGTTTGCTTAATTAACCCTAATTTCAATAAATATGTATTTTATCTTGCTAAATAAACTAATATATTGGCTATATATTGCTAATAAACTAATTAGAACACAATTTATGAAGATTGATCGTTATGATCGCAGGATTCTAGAACTCCTGCAGCAGGATGGCCGAATCAGCAACCAGGATCTGGCCGAGCAGATCGGCCTCTCCCAGTCACCCTGCCTGCGTCGGGTCCGCGCCCTTGAGGAGAACGGGCTGATAACTGGCTACCGGGCACTGGTGGATGCAAAAATGCTGGGATTGAGCCTGCAGGCACTGATCCACATCTCGATGGACCGCCATACACCGGAGCGTTTCTCCAACTTTGATGCAACGGTAAAAGCGCTGCCAGAAGTACTGGAGTGTCTGCTGATCACCGGGCAGGACGCCGATTATCAACTTAAAGTGATCGTACGGGATATGGAAGCATATCAATCGCTACTGCTGAATAAGATCACCCGCATAAAAGGTGTCACCGGAGTTCACTCCAGTTTTGTCATGCGCCAAGTGGTGGACAGAACGGCAATTCCCCTGCCCTAAGCGCCTGTATCAATACTATTTCTCCGCTTTCACAGAAAGCTACCCAAGGCAGTAAAAACGACGCCTCCCAGCAAAAACAACACCCCTGCCAGCATCAGCCTCCCTGTCATCAATGAAGGAACCAATGAGAAGCTTGTGGCTATTCCGCCCACAACAGCCCCATAGGCAATGACTTTTTCCCGGGAATAAAGCGCAGCCCCGATTCCCATCACCAGAAGAAATAGCGGGAGGCCAAAAGCCAGGGGTATAACTCTTCCGTATTCGGCGTGAAGAGGATGGCTCTTCGTCAAGAGTGTCAGCCCTGTTACAAAAAAGAGAAAAATCATCTGTGCCAGTAAGCCCAACACAATAATCGTTGCAACCCCTGCCAGGAGGGCTTTCCAGTGAACCAATGAAGTTACTCCTCAGCCTATCATGCAGAGTCCATACAACTGCGGTCAAGCGATTTTTCAGCAGACAACCGGAAAATGCAAATATTGCAAGTTCTCAGTAATACCCTACAGAACAGAGTATATGTAAGTGATTTTGGACTTCTTGAGAACGGCCCAAATACGGATTTATCTACTTGTTTCTGTTCTCCCAAATTGAGCAGTGGGTTACAGAAAATGGGCTAGGCTTATGAAGGTGAGGTGTACAAATAGTCTTCTTATCGTCGGGCCGAGAATACCAACAACGCACTCCGTCTCTTGACGATATTCACTATATGTTAACCTAGCGCACATTTGTATATTGATATAAGGGAGCCTCTAAAAACCTTCGCAAATAAGCGATGATAGTAACCAATTCAACCAACCATTGATAAAAGCCCTGCAACCGATTTTTTTTGGCCATCAAGGCCAACTTGAACTCCTTGAGCAACTGGGAGACCCGCTGCCAAAGCTGGAAAGGACCGTAGCCTAGGAGGCTTTTCGGGTATTGTTGGCTCTGTTTATAAAAACAGCGATCTCAGTAAAGGTGGGCGTCCACCTTACGATGCGGTACTGATGCTCAAGGTGTTGGTCCTACAGTATTTGTTCAATCTGAATGATGATCAAATAGAGTCCTAAATTCTGGATTACTATAGCTTTTATCGATTTCTTTGGCTGAGCCAGGAAGGTAAAGTACCCGATGCCAAAACGATTCTGGTGTATCGTGAGCGCCTGAAAGAATGAGGCCTTGTTGATAAACTCTTTCCAAAGCTGTTGATCCAGATTGATGCAGCAGGCTCTAGTGTTCGCAAGGGACAGATTCGTAGATTCCGTTATCGCTCCAGTACCCAAGCAACGTAATACGCGAAAGGAAAATAGGTAGATCAAAGCTGGGGACAGCCCTGAGGCATGGGGTGATAACAAATGCCGCCAGAAGAAGGCCCCCTGGACCATGAAGCATGGCAAAACCCACTATGGGTACAAAAGCCACATCAGAATAGATCGGCAGTACAAGGTCATTCGCAAGTACGTCATCGCATCAGCAGAAGTTCACGATTTTGCCCAGCAGGCCAATCGACTAGCGCGTAGCATCGGGCAGGGCAGCGTGAAGATACCGGGCTCTCCGGATTTGCTAGAGACTATCGGGCTTTGTCAGGTTTTTAGAGATTCCCTTAAGATCATAGCCGGAGAAATGGTGCACAATTCTGTGCGGTTGATAACGGTAAAGAATGTGCCTAGTTCAAGAAAATTGAAGAGGCCACAGGCATAAATGTTTACTTTGCTGATCCTTATTCCCCTGACGTATCACTTGGGAAGCGGGTCAATCAAGCGAACAACCCTGAGTCGAGCCAATCAAAATCTTTCTTCCGGTTTTTATGAAGAGCTCTTTGGGAAGTTATACGCACGCTGTCAAAGCGGCTCCCCCAGCCATAAATTCCGTTTTAAGAAGAAACTGTTTTCACTGGATGCTTCATTGCTTGATGTGTCGCTCAAGGTATTTCCTCAGGCTGAATACAATAAAATGAAAGGCGCCTACAAATTGCATATTGGGCTTGATCATGACGGTTTGATTCCAGCATTTGCAGCCGTTGCTTTGGGTAAAACTGGTGACTAAACACAGGCTAAACTCACGAGTTTCCCTAAAGGCAGTGTGCTCGTCTTCGACAAGGGGTATGCCGACTACACCTGGCATAACCAGTTGACTGAAAAAGGAATATTTTTTGTCACACGAATTCGGAGCAATACAAAATACCGTGTACTGGAACGACGAACAGTGAATAAATCACAGGGAATTACCAGCGACCAAATTATAGTACACTTCTGATCGGTCTAGAAAAAACAACCTGATGGCGGTCAGACGAGTCGGTTTTTATGATGCCAAAACCAATAAGCATAATGTCTTCATTACCAACCACCTTGACTGGTCAGCAAAGATTATTGCCGATATTTACAAGCAACGCTGGCAGGTTGAGTTGTTCTTTAAATGGATTAAGCAGAATCTCAAGATCAAAGCCTTTATGGGTAACACGGATAATGCTGTCATGACGCAGGTTTGGGTGGTGCTATGTATTTACCTGATACTGGCGTACTTAAAATTCCAGGCAAGAATCAGCCAAAGTCTTCAGCAGATGAGTCGACTGATCCATCTGGATTTATTTGCTAAGCGAGACTTGATACAGCTGTTTAGGCCCCGCCGGATCTGCAGATAGCCTCGCCTCAATTAGGGTTATTGTTTTCGCTGAAAATAAGTGGGACAGCAGTGACTACTACGCCATTATTTTTCTAGGCCATTCCTGATTAATTAAAGCAATCGTATACCATTGATTCATAAGATCACCAGTTCCAGGAAACCGATGAAACATCAAAGCTTAGAAGCCATGGGTTTTGAAAAATACCGAAAAAAGATCCGCAAGGAGCAGTTCTGGATGAGATGAAGCAAATCATCCCCTGGAAGGAGCTTGCGAGGTCATAGCACCCTGTTACCCAAATCCGAAGGACGCAGGTAGAAAGCCCATTGTTCTAGAGCGCATGCGGCGCACCCACTTTCTACATCACTGGTTTGAGCTCTCTGACGCTGCAGCGGAAGAAGCGCTTCATGATTCACGTGCCATGAGTAAGCTCGTCAGTATCGATCTGGGTAATGAGCCTGTACCGGATGAAACAACCATCGGCAATTTTCGCCATCTGATGGAAAGGAATAATCTTGGGGATGAGCTGTTTCGCTTGGTCAATGTTTACCTAGCCGAGAATGGTATGAAGCTCAACCGGGAAACTCCTTGTTGATGCCACGATCATCAATGCGCCAAGTTCAACGAAGAACAAAGAGAAAAGCCGTAATCCGGATATGCATCAAACCCGCAAAGGTAATCTAATGGTACTCTGGCATGAAGGCCCATATTGGCGTTGACCATTCCCCCAGAAATAGAGCCATGACAAGGATGAGATTTCCAATTAGTCTGTGTATTAGGAGATCTCAAGATGAAGAAGAAGCGTTACAGAGAAGAGCAAATTATTGGTGCCATCAAGCAGCATGAGTCAGGGGTAAAAGTTGATGACATTTGTCGTCAGTTCGGCATTTCAACCGGGTGCTTTTATAACTGGCGAAGCAAATACGCCGGGATGGATGTCTCAGAAGCCAAACGGCTCAAAGAGCTTGAAAGCGAAAACAACAAGCTTAAGAAGTTACTTGCCGAGAAAATGCTTGAAGCTGAGGCGATGAAGGATGTGCTCTCAAAAAAGTGGTAAAGCCTGCTGATAGAAAACAAATCGTGAGCTACCTTAAGTCGCTGTTCAAATTAAGTGAGCGTAGAGCTTGCCAATTAGTAGGCTTAAGTAGAACCGCTTTTCGGTACGTTACTCAATGGGGAAAAGATGAGCCTCTACGCAAACGGTTACTTGAGCTGGCAAAAAAGCATCCGAGTTATGGTTATTTGTTTTTACATGGCCTCCTGAGAGGAGAGGGGCTTGTGAAAAACAAGAAGCGGACCTACCGAGTCTATAACGAAGAAGGTCTTCAAGTGAGGACTAAAAAACGCAAGAAGATAATACGACCAAGAATGCCAACGATTATGCCCATTGGTAAAAATATACGCTGGTCAATGGATTTTGTCAGTGATCAGTTGGCTAATGGTCGCCGCTTTCGAGTATTTAATGTGATTGATCATTACTCAAGAGAAGTTATTGGCCAGCTCTCTGACTTCTCGATCAATGGTCACCAGGTCGCTCGTTTTTTAACTCAGGTGATTGAGCTAAGGAGCGCTCCGGATCAAATAATCTGCGACAACGGTACTGAGTTTACTAGCAAGGCGATGTTCTACTGGCAAAAAGAAAGTGGCGTTAAGCTAGGTTTTATTCAGCCAGGTAAGCCTACTCAGAATGCGTTTGTAGAAAGCTTAAACGGTAAATTCAGAAATGAATGCTTAAATCAGCATTGGTTCAGGTCCATTGATGACGCTAGACATGAAATTGATCAATGGCGAGAGCACTACAATCACGTGCGGCCTCATAGCGCATTAAATTATTTGTCACCTGTGGCCTTTGTGAATAGGGCCGCTTAGAATGAATTATCTCATCCGAGTCTTGGTATTAAGATGGGGGGAAGGTCACGCCAGAGGCCAAAGATTTTACCCAGAAGAAAGCCTGTCGTAATCGACAATTAACCGGACAAGAGCCATCAGCGAATCGATACAAATCGGGAACGCGCGCCAGAGTAAAGCATGTATTCGGTGTAATGAAGCAGCAGTTTGGTTTTAACAAGGTTCGCTATCGAGAGCTTGAGAAAAATACCCATTGTGTGTTTATCAAGTGTGCCTTGATTAATCGGGTACTGGCTAAGCGGTATTTATTAGCCATTTCATAGGCAAGTTGCGACTGAAAGCCCCGGAATAGCCAAAATTAAGGTCAAATCCGAGAATAACCCGGGTTGTTTTTACAAATATTCAAGATTGGATGGCAAGTGAAGTGAAAAACTTCAATTTTTCAGACCATCTCTATAGGGAATCGATTGGCGAAAGGTCACTGATCCAATGCTTGCAACTGTGGTGGAAAAGCTCAACAATCGAGCTCGGAAATGCCTCAATTACCAGATATCTAACGAAGTCTTTCTGACGAGTACAGGTGGTGTACTTGCAACTTGAATCCACCATTTACTGAGATTTATCATGACAAGCAAACTTTCCACTGATTGGCAGAAGCTCATCAAATCGGGCGACCGGATCTTCATTGGCTCAAATGCCGCAGTGCCCAATGTGCTGATACAGGATCTGATCGACAATGCCGGCCCGCTTCGTGATATCGAGGTGGTGCACATTCTGACCATGGGTAAGAATGCATGGGTCAATAAGAAATACCGTGATCTGTTTCGGGTCAATTCGCTGTTTCTCGGTCCAGGAACCCGGCGTGCGGTGGCTGGCGGCTATGCCGACTACACCCCCTGCTTCCTCTCCGAAATACCGGGCCTTTTCAAAGATCAGATATTGCCGCTGGATGCGGCGCTGGTATCCGTCAGCCCACCCGACAAACACGGCTACTGTTCGCTCGGTGTTTCAGTGGATGTGGTCTCATCAGCCTGCCGCTATGCACGCCAGATCATCGCGCAGATCAACCCGAAAATGCCGGCCACAAACGGTCACAGTTTTATCCACATGAGCCAGATCGATGCCTGGATGGAAGCGGAGGAGCCGCTGTTTGAACTTGAGGATCCGGAGATTGACCGGGTTACCGAACAGATCGGTCAATATGTCTCCATGTTGATCGAAGATGGTGCCACGCTGCAACTCGGCATCGGTAAGATTCCCAATGCGGTGCTGCACTATCTGAGCAACCACAAGGATCTTGGGGTGCACTCGGAGATGTTCAGTGACGGTATTATTGAGCTGATCAACAGTGGAGTGATTAACAACCGGCGTAAGACTTTTCACCGTGGCAAAACCATTACCACTTTCTGTCTTGGTACGCAGCGGCTCTACGATTTTGTACACCAGAACCCGCATGTCGAATTCTATCCGTCTGAGCACGTCAATAACCCGGCTAACATCGCCAAGAACGATCGCATGGTCTCGATCAATGGTGCCATCGAGGTGGATCTGACTGGTCAGGTGGTGGCTGACTCCCTGGGCTTCCGTTTTTACAGCGGCATTGGCGGCCAGGTCGATTTCATCCGTGGGGCGGCCATGAGCAAGGGAGGGCGTCCGATCATCGCACTGCCGTCGACTTCCAAGAACGGGACTGTCTACAAGATCGTTCCCTTTGTGACCCAGGGCTCCGGGGTGGCCACCTCACGCGGCGATGTACACTACATGGTTACCGAGTATGGCATTGCCACATTGCGCGGCAAAAGCATCCGCGAACGGGCATTGGAACTGATTCAGGTGGCTCATCCGAAGTTTCGCGACGAACTGCTGCGCGAAGTACGCAAGCACTATTGGGTGCCGGACTATCAGCTGCAGAAGCCGACCGATGTCCCTGAATGGGGCAACATGGAGGTGCGCAAACTGAAGCTGAAGGATGGTGAACGCTACAATCTGCGCCCATTGCAGCCTTCTGACGAGCGGCTGCTTCAGGAGTTTTTCTACTCGCACACCAAAGAGACTCTGTTGATGCGCTACAGCCACCATCCAAAGCAGATGTCTCGGGAGAAGGCGTCTGCGCTGGTGGCCGTCGATCAGGCGAAAGATCTGGCACTCTGTATCACCCAGTCGAAGGGTCCACGTGAAGAGATTGAAGCGATTGGTCGTTTCTACTATCTGGAGCAGAGTAATGCCGCCGAGGTTGCCTTTGTGGTCCGGGAGGCACTAAGGGGGCGTGGTCTGGCTAGGCGGCTACTGAAGGAGATTATCGCTATTGGCCGTCAACGCGGCCTCAGCAAACTGACCGCCAGCGTGCGTGCCGATAACAAACCGATGTTGAGAGTGTTTGCCAAAAATGGCTTTGTGCGGATGCCGGTCAGCGACATGCAGGAAGTTGTACTGGAGTTGGCGCTCGACGAGGAGTAAATGCGCAAGTGTCTGCACCTATACTGTCTATTCATAAAACTGAAGCAGAGAGCCGATGACAATAAAAC
Organism: Candidatus Vondammii sp. HM_W22; assembly: GCF_022530855.2. Taxonomy (GTDB): domain Bacteria; phylum Pseudomonadota; class Gammaproteobacteria; order Chromatiales; family Chromatiaceae; genus Vondammii. The sequence continues at coordinate 1,573,636 of NZ_CP099567.1, forward strand.
ATTATGACGCCATTATGATTGGCAGTGGGCCTGGTGGCGAAGGTGCCGCCATGAAGTTGACCAAATCGGGCCGTCAGGTCGCCATTGTTGAAAAACATGCCCAGGTCGGAGGCGGGAGCACGCACTGGGGAACTATCCCGAGCAAAGCGCTCAGGCACAACATCCAGATGCTGGTTGATTACAAAAGAAACCCTCTCTTCCAGCACACGGTTGAACAGATCAATATTGATTACCCTCAGCTTTTGACCGCTGCCGACTCGGTGATCCAGAATCAGGTCGCTACACGTTACCGCTACTATGCCCGTAATAAGGTAGAGATCATATACGGTATCGCAAGCTTTATTGATGCGCATACTCTGGCAGTGATTAACCCTGATGGCTCGGAAGACAAGGTCGAGGCCGATAACTTTGTTATTGCTACCGGCTCTTCACCCTATCATCCACAGGATATCGATTTCAGCCATCCCCGTATTCATGACAGTGATTCCATTCTCTCTCTGGCGCGCACCCCGAAGTCACTGACTATCTATGGTGCCGGAGTGATCGGCTGCGAATACGCCTCCATTTTTTGCAACTTGGATGTAAAGGTGAATCTGGTTGATACTCGTGACCGCCTGCTCTCTTTTCTGGATAATGAGATCACCGATGCCCTGAGTTACCATCTGCGAAACCAAGGTGTTGTGATTCGGCATAATGAGGCGTTCGACCAGGTTGAACCGATGGCTGATGGTGTGGTTCTTCACTGCAAGTCGGGGAAAAAATTCAAAACCGATATTCTGCTTTGGGCCAATGGCCGATCGGGAAACACTGCCGGAATGGACCTGGAAGAGATTGGCTTGGAGGTTAATCACCGTGGACAGATCAAGGTGGACAAGACTTACATGACCGCCTGTTCTCATATCTATGCGGTGGGTGATGTTGTCGGTCTCCCGGGGTTGGCCAGCGCCAGTTATGATCAAGGCCGGTTTGTGGGTGCCCATATTGTCGATGGTGAATGTGACTGGAGCATGATTGAAGACTTTCCCACGGGTATTTATACCAACCCTGAAATCAGCTCACTCGGCCGTACTGAAAGAGAGTTGACCGAACAGCAGGTACCTTATGAAGTGGGGCATGCCATGTTCAAGAGTATTGCCCGTGCCCAGATTACCGGTCATACCGTTGGCATGCTGAAGATACTGTTCCACAGAGAGACCCTTGAGATTCTGGGTATCCACTGCTTTGGAGAGACAGCGGCGGAAATTATTCATATTGGCCAAGCCATCATGGCCCGGGAAGGGGCCGCTAACAGCCTGCTCTACTTTACTGAGACCACATTTAACTATCCCACAATGGCGGAGGCTTACCGGGTCGCTGCTCTAAACGGGTTGAACAGAATTTTTTAACCAGACTATTCAAGCCACTCGATCAGATAGTAAAGCTTGAGGCCCTCGGAAGACCGGGAAGGACCATGAACCAGTGCCGCGTGCTGTTTATTGGCTGAGTCAGCATCGGCGATGGTCTTCTCTGCTGAATTTTTTATCTGAATGCAATTTTCTGGAAAACGATGGCGTTGTTTTTTTGGGTGTATAGACCACCGCAAACTGTTTGTTCACTAGGTTAGTGTCAGGGTCGATCAGATTTTGCATAGTGTTCAGTTGATACGCAGGAAACGGAAGTAGTTGAAATGCTGCTCTCCTCCCGCCGGTGTCAGATGAATTTCACAGACGCTCTCCCGCAGTTTAAATTCCTGCCCCAGCGTCTGTTGAATCCGATGAGTGTCGTATTGCACAATATCCAGGCCGCTGCACTGCTTTGGCCCTTCAGGAGAGAATGCCGCTATCATCAGGTGACCTTCGGCAGGAAGGTACTGCTTCAGTTGGTGAATATAGGCAATTCTGTCGTCTTCATTGGTCAGAAAGTGGAATACTGCACGGTCATGCCAGAGTTTGATCGGATGGTCCAAGCTGAACTCAGTAACATCCGAAATTAACCAGTTGATGCTATCCGACGCTTCTCCCAGGCGCTTCTTTGTTGCCTGGATGGCGGTACTGGAGATGTCGAGCAGTGAAATATTGTTGTACCCGTTGGTCAGCAGGCAGTCCACCAGCCTGGAGGTGCCGCTGCCGACGTCGATGATAGCGTCACCATGATTGATGCCGGTTGCCTCAATCAGTTTAAGTGATAGATCAGGCGAGGGTTGAAACCAGCTTGTTTCACCCTCCTGTTTTGCCCGGTAGACGTTCTCCCAGTGTTGCTGGCGGTTTATTGTCACTGTTCCTCCGGGCCTTCGAACGGATATGGAAATGCACTGCGTGCATTCTCGTCGATACTGAGCCTGCGTGACAAGGGGGGGAAGGCGCGCTGCGGGCAGTTTTTGCGTTCACAGACACGGCAGCTGACGCCGATATGTTCCACTGCATCCGGGTCTTTCAGATCGAGACCGGTGGAGTAAACCAGTTTGTGGGCATGCCTAATCTCACAACCCAAGCCAATGGCAAATCTTCTTTGAGGCTGCAGATAACTGTTCCCGCTCTCATATACCGTCCGCGCCAGACAGAGATAGGTCTTGCCGTCAGGCATACGTGCCAGCTGCGTGAGAATAGTGTTGGGGGACGAGAATGCCTCGTGAATATTCCACAGCGGGCAGACACCGCCCAGCCGGGCAAAATGGAAGCTGGTGGCGCTCTGCCGCTTGGAGATGTTGCCGGCAATATCCACCCGGATAAAGTAGAAGGGTACGCCTTTGTTTTCACTCCGCTGAAGGGTGCTCAGCCGGTGGCAAACCTGTTCGAAGCTAGTGCTGTAGAGACCACTCAGGCGTTCAATGTCATATCTCAGCTGCTTGGCATCCTGGAGGAAACTGGTGTAGGGCATCAGCAGTGCGCCGGCAAAGTAATTGGCTAGGCCGACACGGCAGATACTTCTGGCTTGGGGACTGACCAGTTCAGCCGATTCAATCTCCTGTTCTATCTGCTCGCGACAGACCAGAAAGGCAATCTGGTGGGCGATATGGAAGGCGCGGCGAGAGGACGATGAAGGCTTGGTCAGATAGAGGATGCGTGTGTCGGGATCAAACAGCCTCTGCACACCTTTGGTGCTGATATCGGCCATTTGAATATCGATATCGTGTTGTTGTTTCAGGTAGCCGATAAGATCCGATAACAGATCGTCCAGGTGAAAATTCTGCTTTTTGAACAGTGCTTCCGCTGCAGAGTCCAGAGATTCGATATGGTTGTTACATCGGTAGAAAAAATCCCGGACCTCTTCATAAGAGAACTGGGTGCCGTGCAGTGCTTTGATCCGCTCCGGCAATCGATTCGGCCAGTGTCTGGTAGTCCACCTGCAGTCTCTGGTAAGCGCGGGAGAGTTGTAGCAGGCGGTCTGCCATTCGTGGTGCAACCGAGACGGCTTCTCTCAGCTCATGGAGAGTGATATCTGCCCCACGGAAGAGTGGATCGTTCAGTGCCTCGCGAAGCTGATTGGCACGGCGGTCTTCATCATTCGGTCCAATCGGTAAAATCTATGCCCAGTGCCAGCTCCAGTTTGGTCAGCACTTTTTTGTTCAGCGGGCGCGCATCGTTCTCAATTTGGTTAAGGTAACTGGGTGAGATGGCCATTTTGTCAGCCAGAGTGGCTTGTGTCAGTTTTCGGCATTGACGGAGCTTACGAATCCGGCTTCCGAGATTGACCAGTTTTTCCATCAAAAATCTCTTTTACAGGGTATGAATAAGGGTACGGACAATGCGAAGAATATTGCATAAAAGCGCATTGTAAACAACGAGTTAATAAGTATATATTGATTTATGGCAAGTATTTCCGGTGATTTGCAAATCAAAATCCGATTCCATGTGACGGAATCTCCACAATCAGAGTGTTTTCCTGAGTAAAATACCTCTGTGGACGGATCACCTGAAAGCGTTCCGCAGGACTAGTATACGCCTCGTTTTATCCAAATTGGCAGAATTGAGGGCGATCAATAATGCGTTGTATCGCCGCATTCACCGGCGGAGCGTGCTGGCGCGATTTTTTGCAAATGGAAAGAGAAGAGATACTATTCTCCACCTTGGAAAAACACATCATTGTATGACCCTTTATCTCAAGGTTTTGATGGCGATGTTGATGGTTTTATCTCCTTTTTCCTTTCAGTGCAGAATAGAAGGAAAAGCCGTGCAGAGCTAGCTCTTGAAAACCATTTTGAGATACTTTTTAAGGAATGCAATATACAATACACTCGCCCCCCGTTACAGAGAACAAATCAAAGCCTGACTTTATTTTTCCGGGAAAAATCCAGTACCATGATCCTGACTTTAATGCCCTGCAACTGACTATACTAGGCGTAAAATCTTCCTGTAAAGATCGCTGGCGACAAATATTAGCAGAGGCTGAACGTATCGATAAAAAACACCTTCTAACCATCGAAACTGCTATAAGCAAGTCACAAACAAATGAAATGCAATCAAAAGACCTGCAATTTGTATTACCCAAGGAACTGCATCAAACCTATTTACCTGATCAACAAGACTGGTTGATGAGTATTTCTGAGTTTATTCATCATGTTCTTGAAAAGCAGTAACAAGTAATCTAAATGTGGTGACAGATGAGAATTATTGAAGGAAGAAATCTATATAATGCTTTGATATACAAGGAAATAAAAATATCAATGCGAGAACAAATTCATATCGATCAACTGCTCAACGGCAAACCCGGTCCACCATTGATATGAGTACTCACCCTGGACTGACGGCATTCATTGGTCAAACGCTGGGCCTGCTTAGGACGACAGCCCCTAAGGCTCGTATTGCGCCTGATCTCACGACTAATGGTCGATTTGTGACGTCCTAATATCATGGCTATCTCAGTTCGATTGTATCTTGCTTTCAACAGGGCAGAAATCTGGCATTGTTCTTCCTGGCTAAGCTGTGTGTATCTCGTTGTGCTCCTCTTTAATTTGCCGGATAGAGAGAGCCTTGATGCTACCGCAACTTTTCCTCTATCCGTCAAACAGAGTTGCACTTATAGCCTGAATCCACCAAATAACAAATCAGAGCCTATTGCTTGCCAACCAGCCAGTCAGTTCCCAGATGTCATCGAGACAGCCTAGGGGGGTATGCTGCATCAGACGATCAGCCTCATGCACACCATAACTCACCGCTAATCCATAAGCCCCGGCGTTTCTGGCCATCTGCATGTCATATACCGTATCGCCGATCATCAGTGTTTCATTTCCATTCACACTCAGCTCATCCATAATCTGCAGTAGCATCTGAGGATCAGGTTTGGATAGCGTCTCGTCGGCACAACGTGTGGTAAGAAACAGCCAGCCCAGCCCCGTCTCATCCAGCACTTTATCCAGCCCCTGGCGTCCCTTTCCGGTTGCCACCGCCATCATGTAATTCTGTTTCTGCAGCTGCTCCAAAATCTCCATTGCCCCGGGGAAAAGCTCTGATGGCGTTTTATCCACATCCAGAAAATAGTGGCGATAGCGGTCAATCACCCGACTCACCAACACATCGTCAGCGCCTGGAAACAGCGCCGTCACTGCCTCAGTAAGACCAAGGCCTATAATGTTACGAATGCTCTCATTATTCGGCACACCCAAATCAAGGTCGACGGCCGCACCTTTTACACAGGCAATGATTCTCGCCTCGGAGTCCATCAACGTGCCATCCCAATCAAATACCAACAACTTAAAACTACGACTCATCGCTTCATGCTACTCAATAAATTGACCAATGAAGTCTCCAGGGGAGCCTGAAAAACCTGGTCTTGTTTCTCATCCGGCCAGCGAAAACAGATTGACTCCGCGTGCAGAAACAGTCGTTTCAATCCTTGGTTATGCATCGCCTTGTTGGCATCCTGGTCGCCGTACTTTCGATCACCCAGGATAGGCGTTCCCAAATGGGCGGCATGCACTCTTATCTGGTGGGTCCTGCCGGTCATCAGCCTAGCTTCCAGCAAAGTACAGCGGTGAAAACGTTCTCTGACTCGAAATCTTGTCTGTGCCTGCTTGCCCCTGGGGTCAACCATCACCACTCTCTCGCCACCCCGAAGGGTATTTTTCAGCAGTGGGACATCGATATCCGCTTTATCACCGTGCCATTTTCCACTCACTAGGGCAAGATAGCGTTTATCAATAGCATTACTTCGCATCAGCTCATGCAACACTCTCAGTGCACTGCGTTTTTTGCTAATCAAGAGACAGCCTGAGGTATCCCGGTCGAGGCGATGAACTAGTTCCAACTGCCGCTGATCCGGACGTAGTTGGCGAAATGCTTCAATAACGCCAAAACTAAGGCCACTGCCACCATGGACGGCCATACCTGATGGTTTGCTCAATACCAGCAGCCGCTCATCTTCATAGATAATGGATTGTTCCAGTTGTTCCAACTGCCTCTTGCCCACACTGGGCATGACTTCCTCCTCCGCCACACGGACAGGGGGAATTCGTACAATATCGCCCTCTTGAAGCCGATAGCCCACTTTTTTTCGCCCTTTGTTTACTCTGACCTCACCGCGTCTCAATATCCGATAGACATAGCTTCGCGGCACCCCTTTCAAGATGCGGAGAAGAAAATTATCAATCCGTTGTCCACCGAAGCCTGGTTCAACACAAACTAACAGGACTTCCCGATTTTTCTGTTTTGATTCTAACATTTAGCGGATGATATCAGTTTGTGTCGGTAGGTTTAGGTTCAGATAGAAGTGAGACTTTTTTAATTTAAAAAAACGGGTAGCCTGTGAGTTTTTGAAGCTACACAGGAGACCCACCCGATGCAGATCAAAAGCTCGCGGATTAAATCATATCGTAGTCGGGCAATTGCTGATAGAGCCAGTTCAGATGCCATCGCCCGTTTAAAGAAATTAGGGCTCTATAACAAGTTCAAAGAAGAAGCTTGCTCAAGCTCTATTTGTCTGGAAGCTATCGGCTGGTCCAAAGCCACTTATTGCCGCTGGCATAGGAGCTACCAGGAACAAGGGATGGCGGGACTATGTGTAGATTCAATCAGTGCCCTTAGGAATTTGATCAGCACTTTCGCATTCATGGATGACTCATACAGCATGAAGCTGTACTGGCGCTTGTCCTTGCGGAGCATGACAGCGACCATGCTGCGTGGTATTTTTTATACTCGTTCCGTCACCCCGGAATATAGTGGCATTCTCTTTTTTAGCCCGCTCCTTAATGCCAGGATACTCATCTTTTAATCAAGTATATACTTTTGCCTGGGATTTTCTCCTAGTCTTGCTTTACTGGCTTTTGAGGTGTGAAGCCCCAGCGCTTAAGGCAGTCGGACATAGCCCGCACAGGGATGTTAACTCCCCAAAGCTGCTTAATAAGCTGGGCAATGGAACCTCGAGTCCAGAGCGCAAAACCGAGTTTGTATTGATCCGGCATATGATCCCGAATCGCTTCAATGACTTTTTACTTCTGAGCTTCAATCAGGCGACGGGGTGCATTTTTTGGTCCTCGCTTCGCGATGGCCAGAACTTCTTTACCACCGACACGATAGTGTTTATACCACTGTCCAACCGTATTTGGATGAACGTTCAATAAGCCGCATTTCCTTAAGCCCTTTCTTTGCAGGCAGAATTGAACAGCTTGCTGTCTCAGGAGTTCTTGTTGCTCGATTCTGAGCTTGCGTACATCTATTTTCATATCAGGTGTTATATCAAATGAGCCTCTAAAAAAACCTCCAAAATAAAATTCAACCAACCATTGATAAAGGCCATGCAGCCAAGTTTTCTGATCATCAAGACCGACTTGAACTCCTTGAGCAACAGGAAGACCCAATGCCGAAACTGGGAAGGACCGTAGATTGGGAGGCTTTTCGGGTATTGTTGGGCTCAGTTTATAAAAGCAGTGATCTCTGTAAAGGTGGCGTTCACCTTACGATGCGGTACTGATGTTTAACGTATTGGTTCTACAGTATTTGTTCAATCTGAACGATGATCAAACAGAGTTCCAAATACGGGAGCGCTATAGCTTTTGTCGTTTTCTTGGGCTGAGCCCGGAGAGGGCAAGATGCCCGGTGCCAAAACGGTTTGGGTGTATCCTGAGCGCCTGAAAGAACGGGGCCTTGTTGATAAACTCTTTTCAGAGCTGTTGATCCAGATTGATGCAGCAGGCTTCAGTGCTCGCAAGGGACAGATTGCAGATGCCGCTATCGTTCCAGTACCCGGGCAACGTAATACACTAGAGGAAAATAGGTAGATCAAAGCCGGGGGCAGCCCTGAGGCGTGAAGTGATAACAAGCATCGCCAGAAAAATGTTAAAGCCCGCTGGACCATGAAGCATGGCAAAATCCACTATGGATACAAATGAAGTTCACGATAGCCAAGTGCCGCCAGCGGCGCTTGTGTGAGTCATAGCCCGGTGAGATCTGCCCACAGGTTGAATAACACTACTTGGCACCTGCCTTCTGCTCAACCTGTACCGTTACCTCGCCCTCTGACAGAGCCAACTCTACACTGCTAACCTGCCAAGGGCTCTTGATACCCAGGACCTAGTATAGATCTTTGATCTCTCATAGGGGGATACGGCAATCTACCCACTCAATTAGGGGGGGGAGCCAACAAAAGCATAGTACCATGCCATTGAGGAATGCTTTCAGTTAAAAGAGGCTATAGATTGCCAACCCAGAGCCAATATTTTTTCGACTGTAGATTGAGCAGAGTTTCCCCAATCCAACCTACAGCTCGTCAGATCTCGTATAGGATCGATTATTTGTTCGATCAGATAGCCCTATTTTGCGATTTACTGCAAGCTGGGAGCCTGCCGCAAACCTAAGACATTATAAATAAATGCAGAGGCACTGGTGCCGATGCGTTTGGCAAAGCGTTCCACCAGATCTTCAGCTGGCGTAAAATCGACAATCTCTTCAGCCTTGATCAACTCTCTGGCAACATAACTGCTGCTCCCCAGCCCATCAGCCAGACCCAGCTCAATACTCTTCTTTCCCGACCAGAAGAGGCCGCTAAAAATTGTATCGTCTTGTCTCAGACGATCCCCTCGCCCTTCTTTGACGGCATTAATGAACTGCTGGTGGATGCTATCCAGCATGACTTGAATGTGCTGGCGTTCACTCTCTTTGATGGGTGAAAATGGGTCCAGAATCCCCTTATGCTCCCCTGCGGTCAGAAGGCGCCGCTCTATCCCCAGCTTCTCCATCCCCTTTTCAAAACCAAACATACTCATCAACACCCCGATGGAGCCGACAATGCTTGCTTTATCCACATAAATTTCATCCGCTGCTACAGCAATGTAGTAACCACCGGACGCACACATATCTGTCACCACGGCATAAACCGGGATGTCAGCATGCTCCTTTTTCAGCCGCCGGATTTCATCATTGATATAACCTGACTGAACAGCACTGCCACCGGGGCTGTTGATACGCAGAATCACACCTTTGGTATTTTTATCTTCAAAGGCTCCCCGCAAGCCCGCAATAATATTATCGGCACTCGCCTCTGAATCATCGGCGATAACGCCTTTCACTTCCACCAGTGCCGTATGCCCGTCATCACCTGACAGGCCGGTATCCGGCATCCAGAGAATCAGCAGCGTAATCAGATAGGCAAACGTCAGGAGTTTAAAAAACACCCCCCAGCGACGACTCCTTCTCTGCTCTTTAATCGATTCGGAAGCGAGCCCTGTTACCAGATCCCTCTCCCAGCCAGTCGCATCTTTTTCACTATCGTTCATCATATTTGTGCCTATTCCAAATCTATCGCCTAAAAATCAAGTAACAAATGCGGATTCAACTCGCAAGTGCAACAGATGGTTGGTTTCTAAAAATACCTGATTAGGTGTTTTCATGCCAAGACATTTTCTTGGTTTGTTGTTGAGAGAACCTCTAAAAAACCGACAAAGGCCAATAGCCTCCAGCAAATCAGGAGAGCCCGGTATCTTCACGCTCATTTTTCTGGCAGCATCCATATCCATACCTCGCTTCATCCTGCCAGCCACACCAATCGATTAGCCTGCTGGGCAAACACGTGCTCAACTCGAGCCCGAACTCTTGATCGTTTTCGGTTTGCCTCTTTCTCCCGTTCGTTCAAGCGGCGTTTGCGTATCGACTTGCAGTGAATGTGACTGCGGTAATGCGCACCCGGTAAAGCGGCTTTCCGTTCTACACTGCGGTAAGCAGGATCGGCCCAGACACTGCCATTATTGTTCTCATCCAGCAGTTCCTCGAAGACCTAGCTATCGTGAACTTCTGCTGATGTGATGGCGTATTTGCGAATGACCTTGTGCTTCCGGTCTATGCTGATGTGGCTTTTGTACCCATAGTGGGTTTTGCCATGCCTCATGGTCCAGCGGGCTTCAACATCCTTCTGCCGGTGTTTGTTATCACCCCATGCCTCAGGGCTATCCTCAGCTCTGATCTGCCTATTTTCCTCTCGCATATTACGTTGCCTGGGTACTGGGACGATAGCGGCATCTACAATCTGTCCTGAGCCCCTACCAAAAACTGTACCGAGCATTTTTAGAAAATTCCGGCCTTAGAGGAATGCTACTTGCTTAAGTTTTTTGGGTTGGCCATTTTTCCGAATATTCTCTCGCGCAATAGCCCTGGGTTTGGTAAGTAGCGGGAATTGTCTGGGTCTTCGTTTTATAGCTCGCGGCTCCATACGTCCCGGTTGTTTTCCAACCTGCTGCGGTGCAATGAGGATAAAAAGGCCATCAATTTTATCGATGTCGTAACGACCGCTTTTTTGCCACACAATCTATAGCTGCAAGGTATGCTTGAAGCTAGGTTGTCGAGGAATGATGTCAGCCAGTAAAGCCGCCTGAGCCATCAGTAAACGGATCAAGTTGTAAGCCAAAAGATAGACCCACAGCTCCTTTTTCGCCATTTCCGGTGTGCGACAACTTAATGTTTCCATTCCCAGAGTGGTCTTGATGTTGCGTATATCCAACTCTACCTGCCAATGGTTCCGACAGAGTGCCTTCAGGGCGGCTTTGCTTGTACTTTTTGAGCAAAGTAGTGTTGTCACCAGGATCTTACCGCCAGCACGCAACTCCCGCACTTTCAATCTATCGGGGGGTTTGATCATACTCTGCCTGACTCATCCAGGCGGGTTTGACTTTTGGCTTGTCTATTTCGATAAGATGATCTCGCGGACCCAGACGCTCTCCCTGGCGAAAATCCGTGCTACGCCGCCGTGAACCATATTGCTCGAAAACGCCATCCACTCCTTTGGCCTGAAGAGCACACAACAGAAAATAGGTGGCATAAAAAGCATCCCCAAGAAGGATATCGCCAGCGTCCAAGGTACTAAGCATGGTTCTAAGCAATGACTGCTCACCGCTTCCTTTTCCGCGACAAGGTCCCAATGCTGCATCAAGTGCAGCACCGCTGGCGAGGCAGACGATACCAACCACCCGGCACCAATCCGGGTTGTTGGCTACGGGGTTGAGGATAGACAGTCTGGTTCTCTTCTGTATCGGGCAACGTAACGGTAGCGCCATCCACCAGTCTGACCGGTCGCCCCCGCCGGTGCCAGGAATCTGGGGTGTGCTCAGTCATCATACGCCCCGTGTAACGGGCTAGCGTAGAGACCATGTCCAATGGCAGCCGTTTCCGTGCGCGACAGTATGCTCCCGTATGCGTACTACAGATTGGCAGCTCACCCATCAATCGTTTGACTGCAGCATCAACTATGTTCTGGCAAGAGCAATCAGCACTCATTGCTTGAGCCAGAAACATCGATAGCGTCTCTGTTGGCGGAAACAGCCTTTCCCGATGTTCCGGTAGCAATGATTCGACTTGATTGAGAAACTCTGGGCCGGTTAGCAGATTAAAGAAAGCATAGGAATCACTGGCTGTAGCGTAGGTTGTGATACCTTTTTGTTGATGTATGCAGGCGCGTTGATCAGGATGCATTAAGGCTGCTTTCCTGATTGATGGTTGTTGGTTTGGTGATTAGCATCTTATCACCTGAACCAGCCTTTTTTTATTCGTTATATCAGCAGGTTATTGCTTAAGTAAGTAGCATTCCGGCCTTAGAGTGCTTCTCCCTGAATTCATCCGGCATCAAGTTTTCCAGTGATGTATGGGGGCGGAATGTATTGTAATCATGGCGCCAGCTTTCAATCTTTTCTTGCGCATCTTTCAGTGACAAAAACCAATAGGTATTTAAACATTCATCCCTAAAACTCCCATTGAACGACTCAATAAATGCATTATCTGTTGGCTTTCCCTGCCGCGAGAAGTCTAACGTTACTTTATTCTCATACGCCCATTGACCAAGGGCCTTCGGAATAAATTCACGGCCATTATCGACTTGAATCCTCAATGGCTTATGCTTATTACAGCATCGTAATTGCTCCATAACATCCACAACCTGTTCCCCTTTTGCAGCACGATCAACCGCAATAACAACACATTCTCGGCCAAATTATCGACTACAGTTAACGCTCTGGTTCGTCGCCCGTTGAACAGTTGATCGGCGAAAAGATCCATACTCCAGCACTGATCAATACGAGAGAGCTCCGGCCTGTCCATCCGGTGTGCGGCGGCAACTCGACGCCTTGGTCGTTTGCGACTTAGATTCAGGTCCTCCTCACGATAGATGCGCAACACACGCTTATGATTCATCCGTCAGCCTTCACGCTACATATGAATGCGTTGATAGCCATAACGAACACGGTCTTTGGCAATTTCACATACCCGGAATCGTAAAGCCGGATCATCATGCTTCCTGCTTTTGTAGCTATAACTGCTGCGGCCCATCTGAATGACTGCACAGGCCCGGCGGTAACTATCCTGGAGAAAAGTAATCAAACGTCGACGCCTAGCCATCTTCAGCGCTTTTTTCGCACGACATCCTGAAGCATCTGTTTTATAGGAGACGATTTTCGTCCTCTGGTTGACGTAAACTCCGTCGCTCTGAAACGCCTAAACCTCCAAACTTCTTTTTCCAATAAAGCCTCGCGTCCAATATTCCCATCTTGCGGCAGACCTCTGGAATCCGTGTTCCCGTTTCTGCATGGCTCGTCCTCCTGCTTTCAGCTTAACGGATCCACCAGAATTCTCTGATTTGGATCGGTACGGTTTTCAGGGAGGAGGTCAATCAAATGAAGGTGGCACGCTTCTCAGCTCATTGTGAGCTGGCAGGCTTTGATTTTATCCAAAGTCAGGTAAACGAAGAACTGGTTGCTGCACTGCATCACTGTGAATTTATGGAAGAAGCTCAGAGCATCGTTTTTGTGGGCCCTGGTACCGGTGAAACCCTCCTGGCGACTACAATCTCGGTGCAGACCTTCAGCACCATCATAAACCTATTCGCTTTTTATCAACTATTGAGCTGGTTAACCTTGCTGGAGCAAGAGAAACAACCCGGTAAGCAGGGGCCAATGGCTAACAGGTTGATGCATGCGGATCTCGTGACCCTTGGTGAACTGGGTTATCTTCTATTACCGGTCAAATAGACATCGTACCGGGTATTAGGGCTTTTGATCACCATGGTCGGTTGCTGGTCACCCAGGCGGGGAGCCTTGGCAGGCCGTTTAACTACCACCCGGTTAACGGCAATGGCTCTTGCGGCAATAAGCAGTTCAGCACCATCTGTGTCATCACCAACCAACTGCCTGAAGATCCGCATCTCTTTCTTCACCAGTGCCGATTTATTCCGGTGAGGATACATCGGGTCGAGGTAAACCACATCAGGCCGCGCATCACCCGCCAAAGCCAGTAAAAAAGCCCGAGCATCCATCTGTATCAGCTGCATACGTGATGCTATAGGTGCCACCTCATTATCAACAAGGGCCCGCTCAAAAGCATCCTGTAGCAGAACTGAAATAATCGGTGAACGCTCCACCAGTCGGACACTGCAACCAAGGGAAGCCAGCACAAAAGCATCACGTCCTAGGCCTGCCGTTGCATCTATCACGTCCGGCGTCTTGCCGTGTTTCAGTCCGATTGCTTTAGCCAGTGGCTGACCGCGGCCACCACCAAAATGACGCCGGTGAGCTGATTTACCCCCGATAAAATCGATATGGACAGCCCCAGGGGCACCCTTCCCAGCTTGCTGCAACTCCAGATGATCATCCTGTTTCAGCAGTTGAAATTCAGTTGAGCTCGTCTCCAGCGCCTCAACTAGTAACCCAAGAGAAGCGGCCAGTTTTTCGGCTGCGGCCATTTGACCCGGGCCGGCTGCCACCACGGCTATTGTGAGCTCAGTTACTGTCACTTTTTCACCACAAAAAAACTAGGGAGCCTCTGATCAATTCATGAATCGGCGTCTGGCGGCGGAAACCTCTGCCACGCACCTTGATCATCTTGATTCGGCTATTGAGACCTTCTGCCGGACCATTACTTACTTCAAAAACAACAGCGTTCAATATTCCCCACAGATGATCCTTGATTGTTCCCGCACACTTTCTTGATTGGCTCCAAGCCACTGCGCACTGCCCATGACAACCACCGTTCCCAGCCTTTCCTTGCCCATGTCTTGCTGGCATAGTGCCAGAGTGACATGGCAAACTCTTTGATCGCCCAGGCACGGGCAGTCTTCAGCGTGCTGTCACGTAGCGCCTTAACCGCAATTCTGTCTGCGCGTCATGTTCTCCGGGTTGCAGAGCCAGTCATACTGGCTGACTTTAAGGGTCCTCATAGCCTTCAGCCATCAGCGCTTTGTGCTCTTGGCAACGTACCTTGTCTGCCGTCTCACCAAGGTACTTGCCGGCATGGAATTTATCAAAGGCAATCTTCTCTATCAGCCCTTGCAAGCTTTCCAGTGTAGCATTGATAAGGGCTGGCCACATGTCCATGGAGACACTTTCTACCGCTTTTCGCTGCTCCTCTGTCAAACCTTCGTACCATGCTTTGAGCATCGCCTTTTTGCGGTCACTGACCACGTGTAACACTGTACCTGCATCCTGGTCTGATAAGACTGTTACATGATCATGGCGTTTCTTGAAAACCATCTTATCAACACCAATATGTCTTGGGCTGACCTCTTTTCTACGTGCTAGTCCTCGCTTAACCGCTCGCTGCGTAATTCCATCAATGGCATTCCAACTCAGCCCCATCAATCGGGAGACTGCCAAGATGGACGCCTCTTTCAACCAGTCGATCACCAGCGCCTCAAACATTGCAGTAAATCCAGGGCCGGTTCCGCTAGCGACGTTTGCGTGAGTCGCTTGGTGAGATCTGCCCACAGGTTGAACAACACTGCCTGGCACCTGCCTCCTGCTCAACCTGCACCGTTACCTCTCCCTCTGACAGAACCAACTCTACACTGCTAACCCGCCAAGGGCTCTTGATATTCAGGAGATCTGGGCGTATAGATCTTTATCTCTCATAAGGAGGGTAGGCCAATCTACCCACTCAATTAAGGGAAAAGCCTTTGGATCAATAGCTCTGAAAAAAGTCTATCAACAAGGCCCCGTTCTTTCAGGCACTCACGATACACCCAAACCATTTTGGCATCGGGTACCTTACCCTCCGGGCTCAGCCCAAGAAAACAACAAAAGCTATAGCGGTCCCGTATTTGGAACTCTGTTTGAGAGTCGTTCAGATTGAGCAAATGCTGTAGGACCAACACCTTGAACATCAGTACCGCATCGTAAGGTGGACGCCCACCTTTACTGGGACCACTGTTTTTATAAATTGAGCCCAACAATACTCGAAAAGCCTTCTAGTCTACGGTCCTTTCCAGCCTTGGCAGCGGGTCTCCCAGTTGCTCAAGGAATTCAAGTCGGTCTTGATGATCAAAAAACTCGGTTGCATGGTTTTTATCAATGGCTGGTTGAATTGATTACTGTTATCACTGATTTGGGAAGGTTTTTAGAGGTTCTCTGAAGCTTTGCTTGGAGTATGAAGGAGGCGTGGCAGCAGACAGGGCAAACCCTACATCGCTGGGTTCATTTAACGATGGGGGGTATGGCCTGGTGCAGTTGCTGGGGTTGTTGGACGACAATTGTGTTCAGCAGTTGTGCCGTCATTCACCCTGGCGGCGGGATGATCATAGAGGGTTAGGAACTCGAGTGGCTGATAGCGACTCGAAATAGCTGTGTCGCTCTAAACTCTAGCTGATTAATCCTTATGAAATTATCGACTACTTGCAGATAAAGTTTAATAAAAATAACGCCATCGGCGTTATTTTCAGGTTCCAAGTGCAATCAAAAGTCAATTCAGCAGAATCAGATCCCGAGGCAAACATATTTCATCTCTAAGTATTCATCAATTCCATAACGTGAGCCCTCGCGACCTATTCCGGATTGCTTAACTCCACCAAAGGGGGCTACAGGCGTGGAGAGGACACCGGTATTGACACCAATCATGCCATATTCCAGTGCTTCTGAAACCCGCCATGAACGCCCCAGATCGCGGCTGTAGAAATAGGCTGCCAACCCAAATTCTGTATCATTGGCCATGGCGACAGCCTCCTCTTCGTTGGTAAACCGGAACAGGGATGCCACCGGGCCAAAGGTCTCATCATTTGCCAGTTGCATATATGCAGATATACCCGTCAACAACGTTGGCTGGAAAAAGGTCCCCCCCCGAGCATGGCGTGCGCCTCCGAGTTTGATCTTTGCCCCTTTGGAAACTGCATCGGTAATATGGGCTTCTACCTTCTCCAATGCAGCCTGATTGATCAATGGCCCTTGAGTTACACCCTCTTCGGTACCTTCACCCACTATCAGTTGAGCCGCGCTTTCGGCCAGTTTATTGGCAAACTCATCATAGATACCATCCTGTACCAGAAAACGGTTGGCGCAGACACAGGTCTGTCCGCTGTTGCGGTATTTGGAGGCTATGGCACCCTCTACCGCAGCATCCAGATCAGCATCCTCGAACACGATAAATGGGGCATTACCACCCAGTTCCAGTGAGAGCTTCTTCAGGCTGTCTGCACATTGACGCATCAGTAGTTTGCCGACAGCGGTAGAACCAGTAAAAGATAGCTTTCTTACGGTTGGGTTGGAGGTCAGCTCACCACCAATCACTTGAGGAATACCGGTTACCACATTCAGCACACCCGCTGGAACTCCCGCCTGTTCTGCCAGTTCACAGAGTGCAAGTGCTGAAAACGGCGTATCCTCGCTAGGTTTGACGACCAGCGTGCAACCAGCAGCCAGTGCTGCAGCTGCCTTGCGGGTAATCATCGCTGAAGGAAAGTTCCAGGGCGTAATGGCGGCACAGACGCCAATCGGCTGCTTCAGGACCAGTATCCGCCTGTCTGCCTGATGCTGGGGGATGGTATCCCCATAGACCCGTCTTCCCTCTTCCGCAAACCACCCGATGAAGGATGCCGCATAAGCAATCTCACCCCGGGATTCAATCAGAGGCTTGCCCTGCTCTGCAGTCATCAATTGGGCAAGATCCTCCTGATTTTCCACCATCAGCTCTCCCCAGCGGTGCAGGATAGAAGCACGCTGTTCAGCGGTTTTCTCTCTCCAGAGAGGCCACGCTTTATCCGCAGCCGCTATTGCACGCCGGGTTTCTGTCGAGCCCATGACCGGAACCGAGGCCAGAAGGTCACCGGTTGCCGGATCAGTGACATCCATGGTCTCACTGCTGTCTGCGGATAACCACTGGCCATTGATATAACACTGTTGGCGAAATAGGGAAGGATTGTTCAGTTTCATCTCATGCTCACAAAAAGGGATTTTAATTCATGTAAGTGCACTACGCATAATCAATCGCAATCTACGATCAAGCGGATTGATAACCTGTTTGTTATCGGAGTTAAAAATTTCCAACCCCATTTACGCCTTACTGCAATCGATGATGTCCAAAGACTCCTTGTCTGGACAATTTCTGCTTAAGGGAACCTCTTAAGAACCCGACAAAGGCCAATAGTCTCTAGCAAATAGGGAGAGCCCGGTGTCTTCACGCTCATTTTTCTGGCAACACCCATATCCATACCTCGCTTCACCCGGCCAGCCACACCACATCGACACATGTTGTACACTAAATTCCCATCTTCACGTCGGCCCTGACTTGCCCGATGCTATGCACCAATCGATTGGCCTGCCGGGCAAATACATGCTCAACTCGAACCCGAACTCTTGATCGTTTTCGGTTTGCCTCTTGCTCCCGTTCATTCAAGGCGCGTCTGCGTGTCGATTTGCGATGAATGTGATGGCGGTAAGCAGAACCAGCCTAGACACTTCCAGTACTGTTATTCTCATCCAGCAGTTCCTAGAAGACCTTGCTATCGTGAACTTTAGCTGATGTGAAGGCATCCGCCAAAACGAGTATCCGACCGACAAGAGAGATATCCGTTCCTTCCAGACCTTCCAGGTCAGATAGCCTGTGCCATCTCATTTTCCATGATGGGTTAACGCCATCACTTTTGCCATCTACATCACTTCTGATGAACAATACCCGCACCATGCATAGAGTGCATCTTCTTTTTCTCCCATTCATCGCCATTGAGCCGACCGAAGTTTCAGAAGAATTTTATCGGGAATAGCGATTTTACCTACGTCATCCATGAGAGCTATACTGAATACCAGATCAGCCCACTCATCACTGACATTCAGTGCCTAGGCGATCAGGTGTGCATAGTGACTTATGCGGGTTAGGTGCGGGCCGGTCTGGCCGTCTTTGAGCTCCGCTGCGTGGCTCAAGTGTCGTGTAACTCCTCCGTCCGCTCTTTGACCTTCTCCTCCAATTCCCGGTTCTGAAATAGGTGTGAATCCGTACCAGCACAATAGCGGGACGGGGGAGTGGGCTTGGAGATATAATCCACAGCACTGAGATTAAAGCCTCTTTCTTCATTCTTCTTCGCTAGATAGCGCCATCATAAGTTCTAGCCCAAAGCATCATACACCTAATCTGGACAGCGGCAATAAATGAAGGGAACCTCTAAAAACCTGACAAAGTCCGGTAGTCTTTAGCAAATAAGGAGAATCCGGCCATCTTCGCGCTCATTTTTCTGGCAGCATCCATATCCATACCTCGCTTCAGCTGGCCAGCCACTTGTACACCAAATTCATCATACCCATCTTCACGCCAGCCCTGACTTGCCCGATGCTGCGCATTAGTCGATTGGCCTGCTGGGCAAACACATGCTCAACTCGAGCATACAACCGAGTTTTTTTGATCATCAAGACCGACTTGAACTCCTAGAGCAACAAGGAGACCCGCTGCCAAAACTGGAAAGGACCGTAGACCGAGAGGCTTTTCGGGTATTGTTGAACTCAGTTTATAAAAACAGTGATCCCAGTAAAGGTGGGCATCCGCCTTACGATGCGGTACTGATGCTCAAGGTGTTAGTCCTACAGCATTTGTTCAACCTGAACGATGATCAAACAGAGTTCCACATTCAGAATCGCTATAATTTTTGTCGTTTTCTTGGGCTGAACCCGGAGGATAAGGTACCCGATGCCAAATGGGTATATCATGAGCGCCTGAAAAAATGGGGCCTTGTTGATAAACTCTTTTCAGAAGCTATTGATCCATATTGATGCAGCAGGCTTCAGTGCTCTCAAGGGACAGATTGTAGATGCCGCTATCGCTCCAGCACCCAGGCAACACAATACGCGAGAGGAAAATAGGCAGATCAAAGCCGAGGATAGCCGGGTTTTCGAGGAACTGCTGGATGAGAATAACAGTACTGGAAGTGTCTGGGCCGATTCTGCTTGCCACAGTGTAAAACGAGAAGCCGCTTTACCGGGTGCGCATTACCGCAGTCAGATTCACCGCAAGTTGACACGCAAACGCCACTTGAATGAACGGGAACAAGAGGCAAACCGAAAACGATCAAGAGTTCGGGCTCGAGTTGAGCACGTGTTTGCCCAGCAAGCCAATCGACTAATGCGCAGCATCGGGCAAGTCAGGGCCGGCGTGAAGATGCCGGGCTCTCCAGATTTGCTAGAGATCTATTGGCCTTTGTCGGTTTTTTTAGAGGTTCCCTATAATCACTATCGACCTCACGACAGTATGGGGTTGGAAACGCCAATCAGTTATTACCATAAAAACCCATGCAGGCAGCTTGAGTTGGCTCACGGGTACTGAACCCGAACAGTCCGATTGATGCGCCTGCACAAAATCGTTATACTCGTCGCGAGAGGTGACTTTTGTGGCAGATTATCTAGGTCAGCCATCACCGTAAACGATACAGACACTTTAAGATACCGGTTCGAACTGGCTGAGATCGAAAAGCTGGCTGGAACCCGATCTCCCGGAATGGGATAGATCGACTAACGATGATTTAAGGAACCTCCTGGTTGATACTGGGTCGGAGGCTCCTTAGACATCTCGACCAGAAAAATACAGAGCACCGCTGCACAGCAGCGGTGGCTAAAAATTAACGATGTCGCCTTCCCCGGTTTTGTTCACAAAAAAGATGTCTCTACCTGATGCGGGTAGATGGCCATATTGAACAGACCGTGAACTGATGGCACTCAAGCTGACGGGACGATAAACTTCTCCCAGAGCCTTGTGCAGAGTCGGTTCCAGGTAACCTGGAACCCCTTGGCTAGGCGGCACGCCCAAGGATTTTATACAACTATGAAACGAATGCTGATCAACGCAACTCAGCCTGAAGAATTGCGTGTGGCCATTGTCGATGGCCAGAAATTATTTAATCTAGACATTGAGTCCGCTGGCAAAGAGCAGAAAAAAGCTAATATCTATAAAGGACATATTACCCGGCTCGAGCCTAGTCTGGAAGCGGCTTTTGTCGAGTATGGCGCAGACCGCCACGGCTTCCTTCCAATGAAAGAGATCTCCCGCAGCTACTTCACCGAAGTAGCCCGCGAGAGTGGTGGCCGGATCAATATCAAGGATGCGGTTAAAGAGGGACAGGAGATCGTTATCCAGGTGGAAAAAGAGGAGCGTGGCACCAAAGGCGCTGCTCTCACCACCTTTATCTCCCTCGCCGGGCGTTATCTAGTATTGATGCCCAACAATCCCAGAGCCGGTGGCGTCTCCAGGCGCATTGAAGGACAGGAACGCAACGACCTGCGTGAAGCCATGTCCAAGCTTGAAATACCTGAAGGCATGGGCCTGATTGTCCGTACCGCTGGTGTCGGAAAGAATCAGGAGGAACTGCAGTGGGACCTGAACTACCTGCTGCAGCTATGGAATGCGATTGAGATCTCATGCGAAGAGAAGGCAGCACCGTTTCTGGTTTACCAGGAGAGTAATGTCATTATCCGCTCCATGCGCGATTATCTACGGGCGGATATCGGTGAAATTATCATTGACCATGCTGCTGTTTACGAAGAGGCCTGTCAGTTTATTGATCAGGTGATGCCTCAGTACCGGAAGAAAATCAAGCATTACGAAGATCCTGTCCCGCTGTTCAGTCGATATCAGATAGAGAGTCAGATAGAGTCAGCATTCCAGAGAGAAGTCCGGCTCCCTTCCGGTGGCGCTATCGTAATTGATCATACCGAAGCATTAACCTCTGTCGACATCAACTCAGCTAGGTCTACTAAAGGTGCTGATATCGAAGAGACTGCCCTCAATACCAATCTTGAAGCTGCCGATGAAATTGCCCGTCAGCTCCGCATGAGGGACATGGGAGGCCTGTTCGTCATTGACTTCATCGATATGACGCCAGCTCACAATCAGCGAGAGGTGGAAAACCGCCTGAAAGAGGCGATGAAACAGGATCGTGCCAGAGTACAGATCGGCCGTATCTCGCGCTTCGGCCTGCTGGAGATGTCACGCCAGCGCCTGCGCCCCTCCCTTGGAGAAGCAAGCCTGCTGGCATGCCCCCGCTGCTCGGGTCATGGGTTTATTCGCGGCATTGAATCTCTGGCTCTCTCGGTGCTTCGAATCATCGAAGAGCACGCGATGAAAGAGAATACCTCCCGTATTAATGCCCAGCTACCGGTTGATGTGGCGACGTTTCTGCTAAATGAGAAGCGTGAAAGTATCCACGAAATTGAACAGCGCCATTCTCTTAGTGTGGTTTTGATTCCCAATATCCATCTGCAGACGCCTAATTATGAGATTGAGCGGATACGGGCTCAGGACATGCCCGCAGATCAGGAGCAAAGCGCCAGCTACAAAATGATGCCCGAGCCTGAGGATTCAACACCAAATTTTGCCAAGCCTCCGGCAGCAAAAAGCGAAGAACCCATGGTGAAACGAATTACCCATGGTGCTCCTGCTCCGCAACGGGCAAAGCAGAAATCAGACTCTGAGAGCGAACGTACCGGCTTTATTCACAAAGTATGGAATAGCCTGTTTTCGTCAACTGAAAAGGAACCGGAAGAGAGTAAGAAGGCAGAGTCCAAGTCTACGGACAGAAGAAGTGACGATTCCCGATCACGCGAGGGCCGTCGCCGTCAAGGTCAGGGGGGAAAACGAACGTCCTCTTCGCATGATTCGAAAGGTTCGAAGGAGTGTGCGGACACCCGTCGGCCTCAACGCACAAAAAGACCCCGAAATGCTCCAGTCAAAGCCGCAAAAAATGAGCCGTCAGCAGATCAGAAAATAGAGGATAGCGATACACTTGCGGCAGTAGGGTCTAATGAGCAAGATAAAAGTGAAGAGACCAGACGCAATTCCCGCCGAGGGAGAAGAGGTGGTCGTCGGCGTCGTAAAAGCAGCGGCCTGGAGGATGAAAATCAAACCGCTGAAGATCATTCTACAACCCAGGAAAATCAACCGGTAGCTGTTGAATCTGCTGGCAACGATCAACAAAAACAGGAATCCGGCAGCAATAAAAATCGGACCTGTACCTCAAGTCGTGATCGGCGCCCGCGTAAACCAAGAGAAAACAGAACACCAGAGGGCACTGAACCCACTGCTCAGAATGATGGAAATAAGCCGCCTTCAGAATCGAATGCTGTGAGCCAGCCTCAAACCAAGCCAGTGGAAACCAGTGGAAACCAGTGCCAAGAGTAAACCTCAAGGCAAAGTTCAGGAAGCAAAACCACCTCAGACTAAAAGCAAGCATGAAGAATCGAAACCAGCTCCGATAGCTGAAAAAAAAACTCATGCTAGGACTGAAACACCAAAAGTGCCAAAACTGGAGAACAGACCCGAAGGAGGAACCAAACAGGAGTAGCAACCAACATGATGAGTGGCCCTCTTGGCCATTCATCACCTTAAAGGGCCTATTCACTGGTCACTGCCAGCTGACAAGCAGCTTCCAGAGCTTTTCTATAATACCCTGAAAGTAGTTAGAGCCTGATCATAAACCATAACTCTTTGATGTTGTTTCCGTAAAGATGCCGTATCAGGCATAACAGCATACGGAAAACCATCCAAATCCACCGAAGAGCGTGCATCTATGATCCGATCATCACAGCCATAAACAAATCCCCTCGCCGAATTTGATTGGCCTTTTCAAGCAGCACTGGATAAAAACAACTGCTGGGTTAAGATGAACCAGTGTATTCCCTAGGACAAATTGGCAGAGGTTACTATCAGGGACTTTCTGACACACAGCGTCATCCGACAAAAGATACCCGATTGGTCATTATTAGGGAGCCTCTGATCAATTCATAAGTCGGTGGTGCCCAACGGCTGAAAGCCGTTGGACTTCAGCCAAAGTTCCAAGTTAAGCATCTCTTCATCACTGGTCCCGGGGTATGCCGCGACCTGTCTTCATCATCATTTCAAGCGGGCCAATGTTCAGAGAGCCAATGGCTGGAGGATTCAGTCTTTTCATCCTAACCACGCATAATAAGGATGGAGAAACGAATCATCTCCCAAGTGGGACTTTTACCGCCGTAGGCAGGATGGGGCCGGTGAGTATAAAGCAGCTCATAAAGGCCATCCATCTCATCAGTTTCCAATGGAACCGGAGGGAAACCAAGCATCCCGCTTTCCGTAGCACTGTACCAAAATACGAGCATTGACAAGGTTGGTTTCAAGACGGAACATGCGGGAAGCCGTTGAGCGCAGATTCCATTACCTCATCAGAAGGTGGAAGACGCACCACACTGCGCCTATTTCTGTAGCTGATTCATCATTCGGCTCTGTTATCCGCCTTTCGGTTCATCCCCTGTTGTTGAGTCGATCTCAATCCACCCGACCAATATCTCCTGTCGCATAAAAATAAATGCAAGCTTGTTATAAACTCCCGCCATGACTGTTGCTGTCACGAATTGCCAGTAGACCCCTATTGCACCTGCGCCCGGAATCGTAGCCGAAAATTTGGTCTGCCCACTGGCGTTGCTTGATTGAATCTACCCTGCAGAGTCACCCTAACATGGCTGATCAAGGGATCGGTTCCATTACCCGAATCAACCGGTACGTAATTGAAGTTAATTCCGTTCCGTGAGAACTCGATATCATCCGTGAGACTGCTCAGTGAGGAAAAGGTGTAGCTGAGGCCACTGGTGGTCGCTCCATCTAGAAAGAGCATCGGACCGGAACCGACAGCGCCGATATCGCTGACAACCAACGCGAGTTCGGAAGGGATATTATCACTAATTACGACACTGTTCTGGTCAGTCCTCCCCAAACCTTGGTTGCCAACCTCAATGCTATATTCAACTGTCGCACCGGGTATAGCTTTGGGAAAGATTGTACCATTAACGTCGTCCAACACCGTCTGCACAACCTTGGACAACTCGATATGGGGAAAAAAGTCCGCATCGAAAGCACGGCTGAAAATTATCACTGCGGCTTGCTCAGGGACGTGCTCACGTTCGGTGTCCATATCAACATCCTCGTCCACGACTAATCCCACTTGGCTCGTACTCAAGCTGCATCGTCTAATCCAGCCTCCATTATCACCATGGAGCGTAACCATAGTTGCCGTCACCAGCGGATTGCTGACATATGGGCTTGCAAAGGAGGTCGTGATGCAATCACCCCAGCCCAAGATGTCAACAGCCGTATACAGTGTCTCGAGACGCAAGGTAGAACTCATCAAATTATCGATAAAGTTCGTGGTACCGATGTCCTGGATAGCCAACACACCAATTACCTCGCTATTCGTTACAGTACCGGAATAGGATTCGGCACGCTGCAGCGCGAGAGATAATCCATCGCTGGTCACGCTCCTCATCGCCACCGAAAGGAAGGGGATGGATTGCCCTCCCGGTACGGTCCCCGTCTCGTTAGCCATACCTTGGATCATACTAAGCACCACCGGTCTGGAGGAAAAAGCGTTGGGATAGTTCACAATATCCCATGCTTCTGCCGGCCCCGTGCTGGGCAAGAGGAAAATACCATGCTGAACACTAGTTGTGGGACTAGCAAACGCCTCAATTTGCGTCCCATCCGGGAAGGTGTGCGAGCCAGGTTCGACCGCGATGTAGGCGAACGTCATGGCCTGATGCACCCCGTCGCTGCCGGAGGCTTCAACTGCAATGACTTGAAAGTCCGTAGTAGTCACATTTCGAATACGCAGGACGGCAGGGTCACTGCCAGCGTCCGTCGGCGTTGCGAAAACCAGGGGTGGTACCGGGTAAGTCTGACGAAAAGTAACAGTGGTAAAAGTGCTGTTGCCGTCGACAAGAGTCGCCATATCGGACTCTATACGCCAAGCGTACGCCGACTGCGTGGAAAAGAAGCAAATACCAATGCAGATTAAATGCAACAGTTTAGTGTCTATTGGTTCGGTCATCATCAATAAGGGTACCCGTGGCACTCAACTCTGGAAGTTAACATGTGACAGGGAACATTCCTGACCCACACCTTGGCAATCCCCTGTTCCGTGAGCTTCTTTTGTGTTGCGGCAACCTGTTGTTTATCATACGGTCCCGACATTACGCGGTAAAGCCTATCACTCCCTTCCTCTTCCGGTTGACCCCCAATTATAAACGCAGGTATGTCAACAAGCCGCCCAAGCAGTGCCTGCGCATTATCGATCCCGTTGAATGATCCTAGCTGGACCACTCGACAACTCGAGCTTGCGACTAGATGTGCTGCTGGGGAAAGCGTTACCTTCGGCTTGGCTGATGATAGAATGCCGGTAACTTGCAACTCAGCGGGTACAGCAGGCTGTCTGTGCGCCGGTGCAACCGGTACCGGCAAAATTGCTTGGCGGCTAACCTTACTGGTCATTCGCCGAATAGTTGTTTCATCAAATTTCATGTTGATACCAAACCACGGGCCTGCACTGGTATATTCGCTACCCCTGAAATCTTCATCCCGAAAACCTTTCCAATTGTAACCGAGTTCCAGCCATACACCGTTAATAGGTGAATAGCCAACCGACATTCCATAAGAAAAACTGTGATTACCGCTATTCCAAGAGTTGAGCACACCACCATGCACACCAAGATCCCATTTTTCATTCAGGTCATGACGAAATTGCAAACCCATCAGGTCTGTATAACCGCTATATTCATCACCATCAACGTTTATTGACACATATTTACCGCCATATTGCAAAGCCAACTGGCTACTTTCGAAGCCAGTATAATTAATATGGTTGTTGGCAATCAACTTGCGTGAGCGGATATTTCCACTCTCCTGTCGAGTATGTTCATAACGGTAATCCAACTGATGAAACAGTTTTATATCCTGCCTGGTCCGGTTGACATAACCCAATGAAAGCGTATTCTCCTCGCTCTGGCTAGCATCTGTACTTGTTTTTCGCCATTGCAGCTCACCGAATACACTACTGCCTTTCTCTAATTGCTTAAGCAAGGTAGTACGGACATTGACCTGATCATCAGTGGCATATCTATACTCCATCAGACCGCTCCATGCCCAACCACCATCGTGCCAACCCAGCCCCAGCGAGGCCGTGGTAAAATCCTCTCCATCATTATCGGTGGTGGAAGCACTACCAAAATCCGTAAGACTGCTGCGAATACTCTGGCCCTGCTCTAAGCTGACATCCGCACTCCACTGCTCGTTGATCTGCCACTTCTGCATGAGTGCGCTGGTTGCAGCGAGGCTGTTCTCGTCGCTGTTCACTGTGTGGTCAATACCAATATCGAACTGGCCGCCCGCCCAAGGGGTGGTACGCAAACCCAAGCGGGTCTTTTCTGCTTTTTCGCCTCCCGATGTCCACTCCTGTTCAACAAAGAAATTAATCCTTTGAGTCAGAGCATAGTCGGCACCTGCCCGGTAGCGTGAGGAGCGTGCCTCACTGTCATCTTTGCCGCTGAAAGGTAATTCCACCCCAACGCTGGTGGTCAATTTATCCGTTATCGCCCAAGCCAGATCCCCAGTAATCAACTCTGACAGGTTCTCGTCTCCTTCAATACTGACATCCTCCGCCCAGCGAACCCCCAGGCGTGCAGTATGCTGTGAGCCACTTTGCACCAATTCCGTGCTGACAGTACGATTTTCCCGCTGGCTGCTCAGTTGTTGCTGTCGATCGGCATTCGCTTGCAAACCGATGCTCTCGGTCAGTTGCCAGACAACCCTACCGCCCTGTTTGAGCGTTCCCACCTCGCTGGCATTCTGTTGCCCAAGGCCGCCATAGCCCGCCTCCGTCTGGCGGACATAAATCTCCGACGTTACAGCACCATCGCTCAACTCTCCTTCCAATTGCCACGCCGAAGCTATACCGTCTTGCGCCGTATCCGTCCTTGCAATCTCCGCCCTGAGCTCCAGCGCATCGTTGACACGAACAGTGGCGTCAATCCCGTAGAGCTTTGCCTCGAAGCCCTTGTTGTTTTCCTCAATATAGGTGCTCCCCAGTTCATACCGGTCATCCGCGGTGGAAACCGCAGCACGGCCACCGACTACAAGCGCCTCTTCCCGGTCATCTTCCGTTTCATAATCGACGATAATATAAACTGGATTAAAATAGTCATCCCGCACATTGACGATCTGGTTGAATACCAGTGAACCATCGTCCGCATCCAGATCGTAGTCCACATGACGAGATAGAGGCGTGGAGCTGATCATTCGGCCTGTCTGGTAACGGTCGCGTACTTCGAGAGTGACGACATCACTGTTTTTCACAATATTCTTACGACTCAGAAAATAACGACCAGAGGTGCCATTGCCGGGAATTTCGTCTCGGACATGGGCCAGAGCTGTCTCGCTGGCAAATAGCTTAAGCGACAGATGATCCGTCTTCAGTTCCATCTTAAAGCCGTTGAACGTACGATTATAGTTTGCTAGGTCAGTCTTACTCAAACCGGTATGGTAATCGCCAAAGAGGGCATAAAACTGCTTTTTCTCAAGTTTCAAAAATAGTTTTCGCGAGCTGCTCGCCTCGAACTGCCGTTCCGTGTTATCGCCATAGAGAGTGTAGTACTTGTCCGGGTCTATGACGCTGCCAAAGCCGTCCGGGGTTTTGCTGCTTTTTTTAGCTGAATCATAGGCCGCTGTCAGCAGATATTCACCCTTAATTCGACCTTTGGCAAAAAAGGCCACCCTGCCGTCATCACGATGCCACGCATCACGCTCATCCGCTGCCATGCTTTCGGTACTGTGGCGGATTTTTTCCTGATTCCAGCCAGTTCGGGCAAGGCCCACCATAATCCAATCACGGCCATCCCCCTCCAGCCAAACATTGATAGTCTCTGAGCGGTTGTGGCTCATCGGCAAAGTGATCTTCACTTCGCCTGAGTCGGTGGTGGGCTTGAGAGGAATATAGGCAATGCCGTCTTCCTTAATCCGGTAAATCGGGCGTGTATCCTGGCCAGTTAATTGCCCGCCATCCCGATTCAAACCCCAAGGCAAGTACGGTGCCCGGACTGTGAAATTGGCAACGACGCCAGGCCTGACGTGAAAGCCACTTTTGTCGGTTAGCCTGACGGCAATCAGCGGAGGTGTCTTGCCATCTGCCACCAAGCGGGATTTTTCCGCTATAAATTCAGCCTTGTATGGCCCGCCGGAAAAGTGAGCTTTACGAGTTATTCGGGCCATTTCAGCACCATCCTCCTCCATGAGGATCGCTGTAATCTCGCTGGTGCCATCAGGTATATCCACTCCCTTCCAGAGGCTGATGGCAAGCTTATTTTTCTTGCTACCAATTTTCCCTTCATACAAAAGCGGAGATATAGTTGCACCATTCATTAACAGCACCAAGCGCTGCCTGCCCAGATGCCTCACGGCGATATCTATAGATTTGATGGCCGGAGTGAAGCGTGCTGGTGGCCAAAGTATTTCAAGAGGTTCAACCCCCTGCTCTTTCTCTAACCAAGTGCTGTCGTATTCTGGTGTACGCTGACTGACCTCTTCGCTTAAAAAATGCTCCGTTTCCGTGTCAATGGAACCTGTCTGCCTTGAGCCTTCCACGATGGTAATATGAAAATCCTCACGCCACAGGCTGCCGGGTTCCAGGCGCACAAAACGGGAACCGCCACCATCGTGATTGCGTGCAGTTTTCTGGCAGTGATTAATCGTAAAACCGTTTGGCAGAGAGATCTCATCAAGCCTTAGCACATGAGTTCCCGGCTCAATATCGTCCATATGCCAACGCCCTTCTTCATCTGTCACTACATAGCTGCCATCCTCCAGATACAGGCGCACATTTGCCACCCCTTCGCGCATGTCCTTTTCCGGCTTGTCCGGCTGGCATGCGCCTACAAACACACGACCGATCAAAAAACTCTTCTCTGCAAATAGCTCTTGTTTCACCTCAATTACTGCCTCGGCCACATTCGAAGACACATTAGGAGTCGTTGACCAGACCTTGTTCACTGCCTTTCCAATAGGGCTTCCGGCGGTTACTTCCAGCACATAACTGATATTCAAAGTTTGTTGAGGATTCATGTCATCCAGCACAATATTCAGCGTACGGCCATCTCCTTCGATGGTCGGATTGCCCACCTTTACCTTATTGACCCGCAGGGAATCTGCCTGGTAACGAAATCCACGGGGTAGTCTATCGACAATCGATACCTGCCTGACAGCTGTGGCATTAGCATTTTTTACCTCTACCTGATATTGAATGAAATCACCGATACTGGCGGTAGAGAACGATGCGGTTTTTTTCAGCCACAGCCCACCCCTAGCGGGATCCAGAGGTATATCCAGTTGCACCGCCGGACCGGCAGACACACGAAAATTTCGGCCCCGGGAGCCCGTACCCAATACCCATGGAGCTCCTGGCAGCATCTGCAGTTCACTGTCACTACGCGTTGATGGAAAACGATAGTTTTTAGGTGCAGAGACAACAATGTAATAGTCGCCGGCAAGAACCGATGGAAAGCGATACTCGCCCGGGTTGGTGACGAAAATCACGCCGGCTGTATCAGTTACCGATTCCCCGGTAACAACAGTGGCAGGCCAACGATCAATACCGTTGGGGCTGTAGATAACCGCCTGCTGTTGAGTACCGGCATCCATCAACGTCACGGTGGCATTATTAATGAGGTCGCCAGTTTCACTATCGAATAGTTTACCGAAGGGGTCTATCAGCATATTTTCGGTTACGGTATCGAGAGGATCATACTTGTCCTCGTAAGCAATCAAGAGCATATCCCGACTACCGACATCAAGCTGGCAATTGCCTCTGACAGATGGCGATTTTTTTGTCTGAATACCGCCCAAAAATACACCGCTGCTGACATCCGTCTCGGTTAATCTCAGCCTTTCTCTGTCTCCCGAACTACTGGTGACCGTGACAATCACCGTTTCTTTGATCAATGGGTCAATGTTCTGATCGAAATCACTGATCTCAATGAACATCACCTCTCCCGAAAGGTAGGCATTGGGTGGTCTCAGTGATACCTTAGCAGGGGTTGCCAGCTGAATAGGCTCAAAAGCCTTCCCTGTCTCGCGACAATAAGTGGTGGGAAGGCTAACAGAAGACTGGCTGGATCCAGAGCTCAAAGCCTGCTGAAGAAAGCGGATAGCTGCTGGCACGCGTTTGGCGGTAGTAAAGCTAACGGATACAGATAAGTCACCACTGACCACGTTATCGGTTGATACCTTTACGGTGTTGGTTATCTGCGTGTCAGGTGGCGTTGCGGCTTCCAGGCTGGATACGGCAAGCAGAGAGAGCATCAGAGCCAGAAGAGCGCCGCAACTCCTCCTTAATCGCCCGTTACAAAGCCCGAATCCCCTCCAAGCATATCTTCGATCTCGTGATGCGTTTTGGGACATCAGAATCCCTAAAACGCACCCGATTTTCGACAACCTATTGTTACCACGGCCACTCTGCGTACGTGCCGCTTCGCCATACCATCGCTTCATTTGGCGCAGACTACGGCACACTTCAGAAAATGGCTGGACACCGTGTTCAGTAGCCTACTTTGTCTCCCTTCCTGCACTGCGCTATCTCCTAATCCCTACTGCTGTTTCTCCCCCTTCTACAACACTGCATGCCTACAAACCGCACAACGGGAACAAGTGCGGCCTCTACAGCTCTACCTCCCTGGCTTAACCAGGCATTCCTCGCTTCGCCCTACATGGCCCCGCACAGCAAGCAGCGGGCATAGAACACACCGCACCGCTGCAGTCTTATGCATGTCTATATAGTCCGGTGTATGTATAAAAGAACTTAGTTAATTCGAACTTGGAACTCAACCGTAACTGACTCACCAGGTGCCAGTTCACCATCCTTATGATCTGAGTCTGAAGGTAGCAACTTTTCATAATCCAGAGAGACAAGACCACCATTGGTGTCACCATTATGATCAGCACCATCAGTATCATCGATGCTGGTAAAAAACGCTGGTGTAGCTACACATGAACGGGCAGATCTATCCAAGCCGGTTGTTGTCGGCACCTCGTCACCACAGCTTACTTTGAAGCCTTGTCCATCCGCACTTGTTGCGCGACTGCCTGCACAGACATTCATTGACGGCACACCAGAACCATCAAGCAAATCGGCATCGAATGTTATAGCCACTGCCTGCAACGTATCTTTAAGTGTTGTAAGTATCGCCGAAGCCGTTGCAGTCGTCGCATTTGTAACCGTTAGACTGTATCGCTTATAAGCACCGGGAATAGACCTCGGGTTGGAGGTACCGTTTATGTCATCACAGAATGTGACGACCGACTTTTTCAGGTCAATTACCGCAGTTGCAATTTTAAATGCCGAAGTGTCTGATGCCTGACCGTTGGAGGGGGCGTCTTTCCCGACTATACTGGCCTCATGTGGGTCGCCAGGCATTACAAAGTCATAGGTTAGATCCTCGTCACTGATAGTATCTGCCACACTCCCCGTTACCAACGTTGGATCTCCAATCGCCCTGTTGTCTGCAAAGACATTGTCCTGAACAGCTTGATTATCAGCCTCTATGTTTATTGCTAAACCACCTGGACTGACATGATTGTTGTTATCGTGGTCAATTATCGTGCCATTACTTTCGGCAACTTGTGCCACCAGTGACAAAGCAGAGATTGAGCCATTGACTCCGCTAGCATCTGCGATCCCTGGATTGTCGATAACCAGTCGGCTAACCGTGTCGATACCCGCAACCACAAAGACATAATAGCTCTCATCAGGTTCTACATCACCCAGTGTCGCCACACCATCGACGGTAGGCAGCTCAGTATCTGCCGCGTCATAGACCTTGTCCTTATTCTTATCCAGGTAATACTTAATGACGTTATTTTTAACATCGAAATTATCCACACCCACAGTAAAACCAGTTGGATTTTTGCTGTGAACCGCCATCAGTTTGATACTTAGATCGCCACTAACTGCATTACTCTGGTTTGTGACGATATAGGCAAGCGCGGCCGTTGCCTGTCCAGGAGTAACCAACACATGATCGTTATTGTCTGTGGTAACCAATAGATCAAGTTTGCGATCCACCATGAAGCTTGTGGTCTTCGCACCCGCGTCCCCTGAGCTGAGATCTGGATTATCATTCCCCGCAGGCGAGCTGACAATATCATCTTGAGGCACACCTCCAATCTTAAAATCCAGGGTTGCAAAGTTGGAGATGATCGTACCCGCATCGGTACCGCTCGCCAATGCTGAGACGGAATATAGCCCTGTAGCCGCGAGCACGAATAGACAACAAAAAAAACACCTGAGACAACTAGTATTGTTCTTCATAACATTCCCTTTACCTGCAATTTTAGAGTAAATTTTGAATTTGTATTAAGTCCGCGCAATAGAATTTTTTGATAAGTTACTTTAATTAGGCCTGACACTCAAAACAACCACCTGTATCGCCCAGCCCACTACAGCAGTTTCGCTCGAAAACTAACCAAACCAGCATCACCTGCTGGCAATACTCCCTTATATTTCCAACGAATATGTGTATATTCATCAGGGCGTGCTTGACGCTTTGCACCATTTGGCTTGACCATGACAAGCTCAGATGGAACCCCATAGCTTTTACCGCCATCAATAGAAAAAAATACCCGCGTATTTTTCCCCGCGGCGCTAAGCGGCAGATACACCATATTGTCGGGGACAGGGTTATCGATAATAATGTCTGTGGCCATCTCAGCACCGACATTGCTAAAAGTAGAGGTATAAATAATGGTTTCACCGGGCAGAACCTTTGCTACAGAGACCTGCTTTACCACTTTCTTACCCTTTTCATTGATCTGCACAATCTCTTTATGCGCCACATTCTTCAGCCTTATCTGTCCCTTATCCGCCAGCGTGGCCATCGCGCTCGGCGCCAGAACGATCAGCAGACACAAACGCTTTATCATCATGTTTTTCATATTAAAACCTACCTACTTTATTGCCACTTTTAATTCCACAACACGCGCAGTCCCACCGGCAACATCGCCCAGCTTGACGACAACAGCCTTACTCGTGGTACTGTCGAAATCGGCACTATCCGCGTCATCCACATCGGTCTGCGCAACACCATCTACCATTACCGAGCCGCGCACAAAAGACGTGCCATTCGGCACCGGGTCAGTTATAACCAAATCTTTAGCCATAGCACCCATCACCTTAATAGTAATGCGGTAGCCAACCTCGGTTTCCGGCATAAAAATACTGCTTCCAAACTTGTCAACGGTGGTAATAATCTCCTTTGCAACATCAACCCGTGAGTCGGCCGTTTCGTACACCCCATTTGCCTCTGCTCGCGCGCCGCCTTTCATTGCTACAATGGCATCAACACCATCGTGCCCCATCCCCGTCAACACACTACCCAAATTGCCACCTGCGGCCCCTGACGTAAGTGACGCAGCCTCCACACCGGCAATACCTTCATCGCCGTAGCCAAGCTTATCTGGAATATCCGCAACCACATAATAGACAAGTGATTTATCCGCACCCAGCAGAGGATCGTTAACACCGCTCGCATACACAACATCCGGGCCAATACCGTCCATTTGCAACCCTGCGATACCGTTATCTTCTAGCCACATAACCAGATCCAACGGATCAAAATCATCAATGCCTGCCGCCTGAGATACCCACGACAAACTGAATGCTTCGTCACCATTACCTGTATTGGTCAGGCTAAAGGTCAAAGCTCTTTCAAGATCCGGCGTTTTAACACTGACCGACGAGCCATCCAGCCAAGTATTCGTGAGCCGAATTATCTCCTCAACCCTGAACACGGCTGAACTGCTAACCTGAACCATTACTCCGGCCACAGAGCCTTTCAGGGTCGCAACATTTTTTACTTCAAGCCCAGCCGGAGAAAGCGCATATCCAGCAATGGAATGGGCCAGCAAACACAAAACACCAATAAGTCTAAGACCCAAAGGAACACCTCACATACACAGCAGTATCAAGTGCGGTGCTGCAGCCAGCAGCCAGCCTAAGCTAGCAGCAACCGTGCCATAATTTATTTAAGATCCGTTCCAGTATAAGATCCATTCCAGTAATGTCAACAATAAAAACCTGACATTATCCAGACTGTACCCATATTTTTTGGAGCAAATATCACTTCAGTCCATCGGAATTAATGGTGGCATCTTCCAAGTGTGTCTTCGATATCGTGATGCGTTTTGGGACATCCCGGTCCCCAAAACGCACTTGATCTTCGGTCGCCTATATATTGCCAATCCCGATAAAATAACTTAATTAACAAATCTCTTAACGATAGACATATGACTCAGCGATGAAAACTATCTCAAGCTGGAAATTGTTGCTACATTTCTAACCTCTACTCAGAAATGCCAATATCAATCTACACACTCCCACATGGATCCGTTCACTAAATTATATTGCTATAGCCACTATTTCTTGTAAGAATCTCTCGCGTAGCGGTCCCCGCCAGGGGGTAAAAAGGGAACAAGGTGTAGCGAGAATTCGTAATTCCTTGGCTGTTCCCGCAACTGTAAACGAGTAGTTCCTCTCTTCAGTGCCACTGACCCAAACGGGCCGGGAAGGCAGAGAGGGATGATTATCCGTAAGTCAGGAGACCTGCCGTCACAGCGTCGCATTTCTATCGTACGGGGTATTCGATAGAGCGGTAATCCGTTAGCTGACGCATTCAGGCGGGCCAGTAGACAACTGGCGCTTGTTTGTGGTCTATCTGGGATACCGGCTACCAAAGCCAGTATCGCACCCTCAAACAGGCACAGATGTCACCACTGGTCTCGCGCATAGCAATGTGCGGCCATGAGGAGGCCTGCTGTTTCATATTCCAGCACCTCTTTAGCTCAACTATCACTGCACCCGGATCTATCGGGATCAGTCGGCAGTGCCGTGCATTATTTTTTACATGCACGCACTTCACAGGGCTGAATGGGGATAGTTCACAATGAAAACCATGAAAGAAAAAAAGCCGTATTTCACCATACGGCAAAGCCTGCTCGTCAGCGCAATGATCACATCGATTCCCGCAGCATCTGGATACTCCAGTGAACAACAGCACCTCAATGCAGATGCAATCAATATCACCGCCACGCGAACGGTGAAAACAGCGGATGAAACACTGGCATCGGTTACCGTTATTACAAAAGAAGATATCAATCGGTTGCAGGTACGCAATGTACAGGAGTTGCTGCGAGGTGTGACAGGCATCGGAATTACCAACAATGGAGGCGCAGGAAAAGCCACATCGCTGTTCATGCGCGGCACAGAATCAGACCATATTCTGGTTATAATAGATGGCATAAAAATTGGCTCTGCAACATCGGGGGCTATCCCGCTTCAGCATATCCCACTCGATCTGATCGAGCGTATCGAGATAGTCCGCGGTCCCCGGTCAGGCCTATACGGATCCGAGGCGATCGGCGGTGTCATTCAAATTTTCACCGGCGGAAACAAGGGCGTCTACGGTTCTACATTCTCCATCTCCGCGGGGAGTCATAACACCGGAAAAATCAGTGCCGCTATCGCGGGGGGAGATGATCAGGGCTGGTATAACATTCATCTGGGCGGTGAAAACAGCAATGGATTCAATTCATGCTCAGGATCGCTCACTGCGGGTTGCTACACTATTGAACCAGACGATGATGGTTACAAAAACATCAGCGGCAGCATGAACTTCGGATACCGATTGAACAACGGCATTGAAATCGGCGGCATTTTTTTACAGGCGGACAACAACACAGAGTTCGACGGTTCATTTCAGAATAAGTCCGAGGACCGGACCCGGCTGTTTGGCGGACACATCAAGGCATCACCCACAGAAGCGTTAGCCGTTACGTTTAACGCGGGGCGAAGCATTGATCAATCCAACAACTT
Source organism: Candidatus Vondammii sp. HM_W22 (assembly GCF_022530855.2). Lineage (GTDB taxonomy): Bacteria > Pseudomonadota > Gammaproteobacteria > Chromatiales > Chromatiaceae > Vondammii. The sequence goes on from NZ_CP099567.1 coordinate 1,609,978, forward strand.
TCTGAACGGCACCTTTGCCAGCAAGTTCAACACCACCAGAGATACTTTCTCACTGCAGAATGATCTGGCGATAAATGAAGATCAGCTGATCACACTCGGTTTCGACTATCAGCAGGAAGAGATCGAAAGCACCACCCTCTATCCGGTCAGTTCCAGAGAGAATAAAGGGGTCTTCAGTCAATACCTCGGCAGTTTCCACAAGCACGACCTTCAGCTCAATCTGCGCCGGGATGACAATGAGCAGTTTGGCGGAAAAACCACCGGCAGCATCGCATGGGGCTACGGCTTTGACAGTGGTATCAGGGTCACCACATCTTACGGCACCGCTTTCAAGGCACCAACATTCAACGAACTCTATTTTCCCTTCTATGGTAACCCCAACATTCTGCCGGAAAGTTCCAACAGTTTTGATATTGGACTCTCCGGCGACAGTGGCCGGTTCTATTGGTCAGCAAATCTGTTCCGTACCGAGATAGATGATCTTATCGCCTATGATGCCGCCCTGTTTACCGCCAACAACATTAATAAAGCGCTGATCCATGGCCTTGAGTTCAGCCTGACAACAAGCATTGTAGAGTGGCAATTAAAGAGTGATATCACCCTGCTGGACCCACGAAATAAAACGTCAGGCGCAAACAATAACAACACCCTTCCCCGCCGCCCCAAGAGAAGCCTTCGCATCGATATCGACCGCGACTTTTACCAATACAGTCTTGGTGCGACTCTGCTTGCAGAGAGTGGCCGCTACGACGATCTCGCCAATAGCCGAAGAATCGACGGTTATGGCATTATTGATCTACGGGGTGAATATGAGATTACCAGGAGCTGGCGTCTTCAGGCCCGGTTGGGAAATCTGCTCGACAAGGATTATGAGACAGCCTCCTTCTATCCCCAGGATGGCAGAAACTATATGTTGACGCTGATTTATCAACCCTAAAGTTATATCGACCAAGGATAGTTCAACAGCAGATCAAAAGATGAGACGTGTTATACCCTTTATTTTGTTTTGCTTGATTGCTGCGCCAATCTCAGGATTGGCGCAGCCTTCCCGCGTCGTCTCCATTAACCTCTGCACAGATCAACTGCTGCTGATGCTGGCTGATCCCGAACAGATTGCGTCGATCAGCGATTTGGCACTGGAGCCCGATAGCTCTTACATGGCCAAAGAGGCCGCAGGCTACCCGGTTAACCACACCCGGGCCGAGGAGTTACTGATCCTGAATCCGGATCTGATCCTCGCCAGCAACTACACTAACCCGATTCTGATCCGCCTGCTCCGCAAACTCGGTTACCGGGTAGAAATTTTTTCAGCCGCCAGCAGCATCGAACATATCCGCCAGAGAATCCGGCGCATGGCAGCGCTGCTGGGAAACCCGGATTCGGGAGAGAAGTTAATAATGGTAATGGACCGCCGACTCAATCTTGCAATAAAAAAACAACCGGCCAGACAACCCAAAGCGATCTTCTATCAGCCCAACGGTTACACCAGTGGTAGCGATACGCTGCAGGATACCGCCCTGACCCTGGCAGGCTGGAGAAACCTGGCACGGGAACTGGGGGTTCGCGGTTATGGAGCCATTGATCTCGAAACCCTTCTGCTGGCGGAGCCGGATCAGTTGTTCAGTTCGGCATACACCATCGACACCCACTCATTGGCTCAGCGGCGGCTGACTCACCCGGCGCTGAATCTCGTTACCCAGGGACGGGATATTATCAATATCGGCTATAAATATTGGATCTGCGGAGGGCCGATGATTGCCGAAGCGGTAGAGCGTTTACAAGAGAGCCTGCCGGAATGAGCAGTCACGCCCCACTCATCAGTCAGCGCCTTCTGATCATACTGCTCGGAGTGTCAGTTTCACTCCTCTTTATCATTTCGCTTTTTATCGGCTCCAATCCGATTTCAGTCATCCAGGCTGCACAGGAGACGTTAGACGGAACCCCCTCCGTTTTGGCATTAATCTTCACCGAGATACGCCTGCCACGGGCTCTCATTGCCCTCTTCACCGGCGCCACCCTTGGTATCTGTGGCGCTGCCATGCAGGGGTTGCTGCGGAATCCACTGGCCAGCCCAGGCTTGATCGGCAGCGCCAGCGGCGCTGCCCTGGGGGCAGTCACCATGCTCTACTTCGGGCTGGAGGCAACGCTTCCTCTGGCCCTGCCCATTGGCGGTATGGTAGGTGCACTTTCCGCCACCCTGCTGGTCTATCTCCTGGCCGGTAGAGATGCAGGAACACTCACCCTGATACTGGCGGGAGTGGCAATCAATGCCCTTGCAATGGCACTGATCTCACTGCAGCTCAACCTGGCTCCAAGCCCCTATGCAGTACGGGAAATGGTGCTCTGGATGCTCGGTTCCATCGCCAACAGAAGCATGACGGATTTCCAGATACTCCTCCCCGGCGTATTACTCGGCTGGGCACTGCTGATCGGTACCGGACGCTCTCTGGACGCCCTTACCCTCGGCGAGGAGACAGCCAGCACCATGGGAATACAGCTCTCCCGTCTGCGCTGGCGAATCTTTATCGCGGTGGCACTGGCTGTGGGTTCAGCGGTTTCCATTACCGGCGCCATCGGTTTTATCGGTCTGGTTATCCCTCACCTGATGCGCCCTCTGGTGGGGTACCAACCGGCCCGGCTATTACCCGTCAGCGCTTTTGGCGGTGCCATACTGTTACTGGCGGCAGATATCTGTGTACGACTGTTTCCTGCCGGTACAGAAATCAAAGTGGGGGTGCTCACTTCACTGGTAGGCGCACCCTTCTTCCTCTATCTGATATTGAAAAGCCGGCGCTTCGAGTTATGAAATTACTTCAGGGAAAAAGCGTTTGTATCGCGCTTGGTGGCCGCCCGGTACTCAATCAGATCGACTTTGAGATCCGAGCGGGAGAGATGCTGGGCCTGATTGGACCCAATGGGGCGGGAAAAACAACCCTGCTGCGGTTACTGGCGGGTCTACTGTCACCCGATACAGGCCGGTTGATGCTGGATGGCATTGCCTACAGCAAGCTGTCCCCGGAAGCCCGCGCCAGAAAGATCGCCTACCTTGCACAGCATGGTACTGCTCACTGGCCGATGAGTGTGGAGCACATCGTTGCGCTGGGCCGACTGCCACATCTCTCCAGCTGGCAGGGGCCTGACAGAAGAGATGATAAAATTATCCAGCAGGTGATGAAGCAAACCGACATAGCCCATCTTCAACAGCGCTCCTTCAGCGCCCTCTCAGGCGGCGAGCAAGCACGTGTGCTCCTGGCCCGGGCACTGGCTGCAGAACCTGAGATTCTCCTGGTCGACGAACCTGTAGCGGCGTTGGACCCGGCCCATCAACTGGAAGTGATGTCACTCTTGAGAAGCTACTGCGATCAGGGCGGTGCCGTGGTTGTGATACTCCATGACTTACGGCTCGCCTCCCACTTCTGTCACCGTTTGCAGCTGTTGTTCAACCAGACAACACTTGCCACCGGACCGGTTGAAGAGGTGCTTGCACCGGCATACATTGAAGCGGCATTTGGCATTACGATCATCCCCGGGTCAGAACAAGCTGCAGATGCATTTTCCCCGACCTGGAAGAGACTACCCTCTGAAGAACGCTAAGCGACCTTGTCTTGGACAACCGGGATGCTACGCATCCCGGTTAAAGATTCAGGCCAATACAAAAGCCAGTGCAATAGGAATAATGATGACACTGGCCAGATTGGCCAGCATCACAATAGAGGCAACCTTCCGTGGCTCCTGATTGTATTTCTCCGCCACCATGTAGTTGAGCACTGCCGGCGGCAAGGTGCTAAAAACCATCAACAGACCATACTGGGAAGCGGGCAGAGCAATAAAGGGCGTTACCATCAACACCATCAGGACACCCGTCGAGTTATAACTGAAAGTGGTGTTTGAAAGGAATTGAAAAAGAGCCGGGTATCTGGTTGATTTGTTGTTGCGAGACATCAAAACAACCATTGGAGATACGCCACCACGAGTAAGAATAATGTTGTTAAGCTGGCAGGTCGAGATACGATTATCGATCCGCTGACAAAGTTGCTGAGAAGTGGTGCAGAGCAGTTGATCTACTAGGCGGTGGAGGCCGAGCTGCTGGAGCTGTTGGCGGAGCACGTCGAGCGACGGACAGAAGATGGCAAGGTGGGTGTGGTGCGTAATGGTCACCTGCCAGCTCGTAAACTGCAGACAGGATTAGGGCCGGTCACGGTCAAGATCCCCAAAGTTCGCGCGAAGACCGGCGAGCCGGTGACGTTCCGATCAGCTCTGGTGCCGCCGTATGTACGCAAGACGAAGTCACTGGAAACGGCACTGCCGTGGCTCTACCTGAAGAGGATTTCCAGTGGAGAGATGGGTGAAGCCCTGAAAGTGCTGGTGGTTCCGGGTGCAACAGGCTTGTCGGCGGGCAGGGTATCGCGTCTGAAGCAGGTCTGGGCAGAAGAATACGGAGCTGGTGCGAGGAGCGCCTGGATAAGGGCCATTGGGTGTATGTGTGGGCAGACGGTGTCTACAGCGGACAGAGAGCAGAGCAGACGAAGCTGTGTGCCCTGGTGGTGATCGGCGTGAATGAGCGTGGTGAGAAGCATTTTCTGGCAATTAAGGATGGTGTACGGGAGTCCACACAGAGCTGGCGGGAGGTGCTGTTAAAACTGAAGTGACGCGGACTAAACCCGCCAAAATTGGCAATCGGAGACGGTGCTATGGGCTTCTGGGCTGCACTGTAGGAAGTGTATCCAGAGACGCGTCAGCAGCGCTGCTGGATGCACAAGACCATGAACGTGTGAACTGCCTGCCAAGGTCAGCTCAGCCGAAAGCGAAACAGGCACTGCATAACATCTGGCAGTCGGAGACCCAGGCCGATGCGGAAAAGGCCTTTGATCTGTTTATCAAAACGTATGAGCCAAAGTATCCGAAGGCTGCCATCTGTCTGCACAAAGACCGAGAGGAACTGATGGCTTTCTATCAATTTCCTGCGCAGCACTGGCAGAGCATTCGGACCAGCAATCCGATTGAATCCACCTTCGGGACAATCCGCCATCGAACCAGGCGTTCCAAGGGCTGCCTATCGCGTGATGGCATGCTACACATGATGTTCAAACTCGGCCGGTGTGCCGAGAAGAAGTGGAGACGATTACGGGGTTTCGATTACCTGGCGAAGGTGATAACCGGAATCAAATTTAACGAGGGTGTTGAGGTAGCAAGAGTCGATCAGGTCGCCGCTTGATTCAACTGGCTAAACACCAGATTTGACTATAACTCACACCCGTCAGCGGACATACCAGCACACCAGTCAGACCAATGCCAATCCTTAAGGTCCACGCTGGTCAGTCGCACACCAAGGGAGAACAACAACAGTGGTGTTGCGATCTGCCCCATCATTTCAATAGGGATGGCCACCACTTCCGATATGCTAATCGAGGTCATGCTCACAACCAGACCGGCCACAGTTGCAGCAAGAATGGGAACCCGCAGCAGCCCAATAATTGAGGCTTTGGAATCCATCATCTTCATGCCGACACTGAAGTGAAGACCATTCGTCAGTATCATCAACACCACGGCAGCCGACATCGCCTGCTCACCAAAAGCAAACAACGCCAGAGGAAGACCCATATTGCCGGAGTTGGAGAACATCATCAATGGAAATACTTATTTTGTATTACTGACACGGTGTTCCAACTGCTCTCACAGAATAACCCTTTAAGTTTATTATTATAGCTACCTCTACTTTCTATCCATTGCGTTATAAAATGATCATTCATTCATCCTGAGATTGGCTTATTACCGAGGAAAGGAATTACCCCGGAAAAGAGGAGTATCGCGGTTTTGGCGGCACCTTTGCAATCAGTACCCACACATCTCCAATGCCATGGTGGAAGATAAAGCAAAAGCTATCAGTGAAACTGGCGCAGAACTCCTGGTAAACGGAGACTGCGGTTGTCTGATGAATATAACCGGCCATATGGAACAGCAGAGTAACGGCCAGAAAGGCCAGCACATCGCCAGTTTCATCTGGAAGCGCACCCATGCAGATGGTGATTTCCATCTTAGTGTCGATGATGTGCTGAGTAACCACAAAGTCCGAGGGAACTTCCGCTCGGCAATGGGTGGGCTTATCGACAAACGCAAAAGAGCCTTTCCCAGCCCGAATGAACTCACCCGGCTACGCCTTCTGGGAGAGCAGATCCGCGCTAGCGCAGCTGAAGCAGAACTGCCTGCGCAAAGACAACAAGGTCAGCACAAAGAGCCAGGGAAGCCAGCGTTCAGCCAAAGAGGCATTCGTCTGGAGGCTCTGGATCTGGGCCCATGCTCAGTCAATGATTTACCGCGCAGGCACCCTAATCGCCACACGACTGCGTGGCCTGATGCCAAAACGGCTCGGCCCCGGGACAGAGGCACGCACAGCTCCAAAAATCGCAGCCAGGAGCCTGCATGAACTTGCCAAAAAAAAAGTATTCGGCCATGAGTAGTGCCAGGAACAAAATACTTGAGCAGTTACGTAACGGAAGCCCCGACTTTCCTGCCCAACAATCATCCATCGATGAAACCGTACCTGACTAGCCTGTGGATAAACAAATAGAGCGGTTCCGTAACAGAATGGAGGCCGTCCGGGCCGAGGTCCATCTGGTTACAAAAGAGAATTTGACAGAAAAACGGATCTCCCTTTGCCAGGAGAAAAACCTGCAAAATCTGCTCTATTCGCCAACCGGCCCTTTGGAAAAGCCGATGGCAACCGCATGGCAGCAACATGCTGAGGCACCACGCTTGGTTACCCATGAAACGGATGTAGATGAGCAGAAAGAGGAGATCTTTTTTGGCATTGATGCCACGATCACCTCAACCCGGAGTGGCATCGCCGATACAGGCACGCTGATAATCTGGCCAACCGCTGACGAACCGCGCAGCCTCTCCCTGGTCCCACCGGTTCACTTTGCACTGTTGGAAGTGGGAAACCTGCACAACACCTTTGCCGAAGTGCTGGAAAAAAGGACTGGAGCAGTCAGATGCCAACCAATGCCCTGCTTATCTCCGGTCCATCAAAATCTGCCGATATCGAACAGACACTGGCCTATGGCGTTCATGGACCGGTAGAGCTGGTAATACTGCTGGCCAGGTAAAAACAGAGTGAACCACGCTGATCTCAACAAAAGAATAGAGAACAGAAGCCTAGGTCTGTTACGCCAGGCGGAACGACACTATAACCGGACTATGCCGGAGATAGAGATCCGCTTTGATCTGAGAGGCCGGGGAGCCGGAATGGTCTGCTTCCCGGTTATCGGTAAACCCAGCATCCGCTATAACAAACTGCTGCTAAAAGAAAATTTCGAGATATTTCTAGCCGAGACGGTACCTCATGAAATTGCACACCTAGTTGCCCGAACACTTTTCGGCAAGAAGATTCGTCCTCATGGGGCAGAGTGGAAAAGTGTCATGGACTATTTTGGTATTGAGGCAAAGCGCTGCCACGACTTCGATGTCAGCCGGTCAAGTCGCCGCTCACTGGAACGTTTTAACTACCTCTGCAGTTGCCGTGAACATCAGTTGACCAGCATCAGGCATAACCGCGCGCAGGCAGGAACGGTTTACTCCTGCCGTAGATGCGGAGAGGTATTGAAGTGCATTTGATTTCACAAGATACCTGCTACGAACAACGCTCTTTCCCTGCTTTAAAATACCTTCTCGCAAACACCGCACTGATGCTTATATAAAAGTATGGACTGATTGAGAATTTACCTTTTAAAATCTGGATTGGAATCCAACCAGTGACTGAATGGTTTTCGACGCCGCCAGAACCGCCTCAAATCACCAGCGGTTAGCCGGTAGCAGTCACCATTACAGGGATATAGCCGTATTTCATCAATCTGTTTTTTTCTTAACCTCTCCACTAACGGTGTCAGCCAGGCTTCAAATACAGCAACGCCGTCACTCCAGTCAAAAGGATCTGCCCGCCAGATGGTTCGTTGTAATTTTGAATAAACAATGAGTCCTGGACCTTCGGCCCCCGCCATCTCGGGCAAGTCGGAAGTAAAATCCGAGACCGAGGTATCCGACATGGCAGCCAATCCTCTGGTCATGGCATCATCCGTCTGCACAAAATTAAAAGGTGACGATTGAATTCTGCATGACCGCCCTCCTCCTGAAAACCAGAGACTATTGATCGGCGCCTTACCTCGGCTCTCCCGCTCGAAATTGATATTGGAAGAGTGAAACAGCATCTGTGTCTCATTCATAATTCTATGCCAACGCATGGCGTCACTGCCCTGTGGCAAAAATAGGTCTATATTTCGTCCAAAAACATGAGCCAATCCATGGGTGGTTAAATCAGGATCATCATCCAGGGTGAGATACCAACGATGGGGAGTCATCGCCTCAAGCTGCAAGCCTTCTGCTACAAAATAGTCATTAAAAAGAGTGGCCAGAGCATCGGCTTCCTGCTGTGAAAAATCGAGGTCTTCGCTATCGAACAGCAGCAGCCGATCAATATCCGGGCGTAGAAAAACGGGATTGGCCTGTAACCAGAACCGGTCATCCGCTGTGGCGCCATCCGCTATACGGCGGAAGGCACCACCAGGGAGATCTGTTCCGGCAGCCGATTCAACACCAAACAGGGAAAAGAGCGTGGAATCCAGGTCACCACATGTCAGCCGTTCCCGTGTGCACCGGGTCAGCAAAAGTTCCAGCAGGAGGAATTGAAGAAGCTCGTCAAGTGCCGGCATAGGACCGAGTAAACCGGGCACCAGCAAGTGGATTGATCTATTTTTATTGGCCATATTTACAAACATATTTAACAGCAGCGTTACTTCTCACTAATACCCGCACAGATATTAATAAGCGTGTATGGATTATACCATTTCAGGGAGTCTGTTTGGCAGGAGGCTTATCATCAAGCTTACGTGTAAAGAGGTGCCTGTGTTGCGGAAAAGACACCGGGAGCACATCAGGGAAATCGTGTATCCATACATCAAGGAGTTAGTACAAACCTAGATCGACAGCATGTATCAATAAAAGAGGCTGCGAAAGTATGAGTAACTGCCTCATCTTTTCCCGGCCTCCCAAGCTATAATCAACTTTCCAGTTGCTCAATCCTAATCCGGGTCACCTCACCTTCAACACTCTCAAGAGATTCGATCTGCTCTATCGCCTGATTCATCTGACGCTCCAGTACACGATGGGTCAACAGCACCAGCGAAACAGAAGCACCTTTCTCAGTCGGCTCTTTCTGTTTGATCGCCTCGATACTAATACCGGATTCCGCCAGCATGCCGGCAATCGTCGCCATCACTCCTGATTTATCAGCTACCTGAAGGCGCAGATAATAGGCCGTCTCAATCTCATCTATGCTGAGTATCGGAATATCGGAGAGTTCATTGGGTTGAAATGCCAGATGAGGTACCCGGTTCTCCGGATCTGTGGTCAAGGCACGCACCACATCCACCGCGTCGGCCACTACGGCAGAAGCCGTGGGCTCTGCACCCGCCCCTGCACCGTAATAGAGTGTTGGCCCTACGGCATCACCCATCACCAGCACCGCATTCATCACACCATCGACATTAGCAATCAATCGACGCTCCGGTATCAAGGTTGGATGCACCCGCATCTCCACACCGTTCCCATTCCTGCGGGCAATCCCCAGATGCTTGATACGGTAGCCAAATTCACCGGCATAAGCGACATCCTGCTGGCCTATTTTGCTAATACCTTCGGTATAAGTCTTATCGAACTGCAATGGAATACCGAAAGCAATGGCGCCGATAATGGTCAGTTTATGAGCAGCATCTATCCCTTCAACGTCAAAGGTAGGATCAGCCTCTGCGTAACCCAGGGCTTGAGCTTCAGCCAGCACATCATCAAAGTCGCGTCCCTTATCCTGCATTTCACTCAGAATAAAGTTGCCTGTGCCATTGATAATACCGACAGCCCATTCAATACGGTTGGCCGCCAGACCTTCGCGCATCGCCTTGATGATGGGAATTCCCCCAGCCACAGCAGCTTCAAAAGCAACAGTCACACCTTTCGCCTGAGCTGCAGCAAAAATTTCATTTCCGTGCAGCGCAATCAGCGCCTTGTTGGCGGTAATCACATGCTTGCCGTTTTCGATCGCCTGGAGCACCAGTTCCTTGGCTGGAGAGTAGCCACCGATCAACTCGATAACGATCTCCACTTCCGGGTTGTTGACCACATCAAAAGCATCATCTGTGATCTCAATCTGATCCAGTCCGGTGATTGAGTCAGCATCATAATCCCGTGCGGCAGCATGGGTAATACGAATACCCCGCCCAGCGCGGCGCGCAATCTCTTCCGCATTCCGTGTTAACACGTTCACGGTACCACCACCCACTGTACCCAATCCCAGAAGACCTACTTTGACTGCGTCCAAACTTCTTCTCCCTTCAACCTAAATGTAGTATTTCAAAAAAGGTGAACTCTCTACCTGCTAAAATCGGATGACCCGGCAACCCTTGAAGAGCCACCGTCATTTCTGATGCTGACTAATCCTTATCGGCATCGGCCCTGAACATATCCCGGATACCGCGTACCGCCTGCCGGGTCCTTTGCTCGTTTTCAATCAGACTGAAACGCACATAATCATCGCCATGAGCACCAAAGCCAATACCGGGAGAGACTGCAACCTTAGCATCCTTGAGCAGTTTCTTTGAGAATTCCAGAGAACCCATTTCCCGATACTGTTGGGGAATCTGTGCCCAGACAAACATCGTCGCTTTGGGTTTCTCCACCTGCCAGCCAGCAGCATAGAGCCCATCGCAAAGCACATCACGGCGTAGCAGGTACATGTCTCTGATCTCTTTGACACACTCCTGAGGACCTTCGAGTGCTGCAATGGCGGCTACCTGAATCGGAGTAAACATACCATAGTCCAGATATGACTTGATCCTGGCCAGAGCAGCAACCAGAGTCTGGTTGCCACACATAAACCCAACGCGCCAGCCGGGCATATTATAACTCTTGGAGAGCGAGAAGAACTCCACCGCAATCTCATCTGCCCCGGGGACCTGCATAATGGATGGCGCCACGTAATCATCGAAAACGATATCTGCGTAAGCAATATCGTGAATTACCCAGATATTGTTTTTCTTGGCGATGGCAACCACCTTCTCGAAAAACTCCAAATCCACACACTGGGTAGTTGGGTTACCGGGAAAATTCAGGACCAGCATCTTGGGTCGGGGCCAGGAGTCTTCAATCGCCTCCTCCAGCTTACTGAAAAAATCCACACCCGGGACAAGCGGCACGTGACGAATATCCGCACCGGCAATGACAAACCCATAGGGATGGATAGGATAAGCCGGATTAGGAACCAATACCGAATCACCTGGGCCAAGACAGGCCAAAGCCAAGTGGGCCAAACCCTCTTTGGAACCAATGGTCACTATCGCCTGGGTTTCCGGATCCAGCTCCACATCAAAACGGGTTTTGTACCAGTTGCAAATCGCACGCCGCAGACGGGGAACACCTCGGGACATGGAGTAGCGATGGGTATCCTTACGCTGGGAGGCCTCTACCAGTTTTTGCACAATGTGGTCAGGGGTCGGCTGATCGGGATTCCCCATGCCGAAATCGATAATGTCTTCACCCCGTGCTCGCGCTGCCGCTTTCAATTCATTAACGATATTGAAAACATAGGGTGGCAAGCGCTTGATTCTACGGAATTCTTCCATTTCTAGCGTGGACACGGGAACCTCTCTTCTAATCTATTTAAATGTTATGTGAAAAACGATTAGGCTAACTGAGCGGAGTCTAAAATGTCAATAAAATTAAATGGATAGTATGGGATTTTGCAGAGTTTAAATAACATTCTATATTCTCGAAATTACCGCGCATATTTTTATGGGTATGGAGAGTCCACCGATATATTAAGAATTTGTCGAAATTTTGCATCCACCCAAGAGTGCCTGCTATCTTTACTCCCATGAAATTCGCTCTTGCTGACGAAACCAACGGCTATACCATCCAATCATATTCTGATGAGTCGGTAGTCATCGACAATGCCATCTATCGTTCAAATCTGGTCATACTCACAAACCGATTGCTGCCCGGGTGGCGACCAAACTCGTTTCAGGATCTGGAAGTGGGAGATTTTGAAAAGCTGGTTGAATTAAAACCTGATCTGGTAATTCTGGGTACCGGCAAGCAACAGCAGTTTCCTCTACCGAAACTCTACCAATCACTGGTTATCGCTGGAATCGGGTTGGAAATCATGACCACGCCCGCGGCCTGCCGAACCTACAACATCCTGGTATCGGAAGGCCGTATGGTTGCTACAGCTCTGATATTAAAGTAGAAACTCTGATCTTTCACAGCGAAGGAGATAGATGGAACCGCCCCGTTTACTCTTCCAACACCTTCACATCGGAATCTGGATACTCCTCTCGGCAACTTATGCAATGCAGCCTAGTGGAGAATATCGGACTCCATAAGGATCAACACCAGCACCGTGACCATAGTCGGCAGAATACCAACACCGCCAACAATGGCATAAACCGCCACTTCCATCATACTAGGTAGGTATACCCAACCCAGCGAGTCCTGAAACCGTGGGTAACATCAGGATCATGTAGATGAAAATGCAGCTCCGTTTTGCACAGATTTGCCAATGGCACATGACATACCAGCTATCCTGCTCTTTTGAGCGTCTTGCACGCCACAAAGTGTAGGTCAGGGAGACGAGAGAGACAATTCAGAAACAAGGCTAAAAGCTGCCAAAAAGTGCGACACCATCGCCTGACTGAAGCTCAGGAGAAAAAAGTCATCGAAACGATTCGGGATCAATACAAATCCGGCTTTGCGCTCTGGACTCGAGGTTTCCAACCAGTTTCGGGGAATTAGCATCCCTGTGCGGACTATGTGCGACTACCTATAAGTGCAGGGGTTTTACACTTCAAAAACCAGTAAAGCAAGCCTGGGAGAAAATCCCGGCAAAAATAGATGTCTGGTTGAAAGATGAGTACCCAAGCATTAAGGAGCGGGCTAAAAAAGAGGGCTCTTCCCACAATCAAGAGGGTAAGTATCACCTAACCACTCCCTCAGGATAAAGATTCAGCCCCCCAAGGTGGAAGTAGATTGCACTGGCAAACCGCTTCTTGTTGCGGAAACCGCTGCTACGCACCTTGATCATCAGGACCGACTTGAACTCCTTGAGCAACTGGGAGACCCGCTGCCAAAGCTGGAAAGGACCGTAGACTGGGAGGTTTTTCGAGTATTGCTGGGCTCAGTTTATAAAAACAGTGATCCCGGTAAAGGTGAGCGCCCACCTTACGATGCGGTACTGATGTTCAAGGTGTTGGTCCTACAGCATTTGTTCAATCTGTCCGGTGATCAAGCAGAGTTCCAAATTCGGGAACGCTATAGCTTTTGTCGTTTTCCTGGGCTGAGCCCGGAAGGTAAGGTATCCGATACTAAAACAGTTTGGGTATATCGTGAGCGCCAGAAAGAACGGGGCCTTGTTGATAAACTCTTTTCAGAGCTGTTGATCCAGATTGATGCAGCAGGCTTTAGTGCTCGCAAAGAACAGATTGTAGATGCCACTATCGTCCCAGTACCCAGGCAACGTAATACGCGAGAGGAAAATAGGCAAATCTTAAAGATGGGGGCAGCACTGAGGCATGGGGTGATAGCAAACGCCGCCAGAAGAATGTTGAAGCCCACTGGACCATGAAGCATGGTAAAACCCACTATGGGTACAAAAACCACATCAGCATAGACCGGAAGCATAAGGTCATTCGCAAGTATACCATCACATCGGCTGAAGTTCACGATAGCGAGGCCTTCGAAGAACTGCTGGATGAGAACAACAATAATAGCAGTGTCTGGGCCGATTCTGCTTACCGCAATCAGATTCATCGCAAGTCAACACTTAAACGCCCCTCGAATGAACGGGAGCAAGAGGCAAACCGAAAACAATCAAGAGTTCGGGCTCGAGTTGAGCACGTGTTTGCCCAGCAGGCCAATCGACTGGTGCGTAGCATCGGGCAAGTCCGGGCCGACGTGAAGATATCGGCCCTCCAAATTTGCTAGAGACTACTGGCCTTTGCCGGTTTTTTTAGCGGTTCCCTACACTATATGGGCGCTGTATACCTTCAATAGGTGTTTGAAATCTACCTGTATAACCGCAGGATAATAGCAACTCAGTGAGTCATTTCTCTGTTACTCCTCACTGCCTTTTTCCGGTTTCTCCAACGCTTCAGCCTCCTGACGCTTCTTCTCCTGGCTCCTGGCATAGAGGTAGACAATCAAATTCTTCGAGCCGAACATGATGGTGATAAAAACCAAGCCTATCAAAAAACCCAGCCAGGGCTTATCTTTCAATATGGTAATAAACCAGAGCGTACCACCCATTGATAACCTGCCATTCTCTCTTGAACCCAATATTTTTCAGAATATCCGCATAGACCCGGGTGGTTCTACGACAATTGTCAATATCACGATAATTGTTAATGTCACCCTGAGTAGAATTCAGGCATACTGCACCGGCATAACCGCCCAGCGGCCATTCACCACAGTCAGGTAACCCTATGGATCGGAAACTTTTTCTTGGAATTCTCGGCACCACACTAATGGCCTTGGCTGGTGCCATTCTCCTGCCGGGAGGTCGCACCGTGGATAAAGAACCCAAACTCCCCTGGTTGATCACCGTCAATCCATCTGGAGCGGTTTCTGTCTTTGGTCTTACACTGGGAGTAACCACACTGGGCGAGGTGCGTGAACTATTCCAGGAACAGGGAAAGGCCAACCTCTTCTTCTCACCTGAGAAGGAGACCTATGCTATCGAGGTCTATTTTCAGCGGATCTTCCTCAGTGGCCTGCGCGCAGACATGGTGTTCACATTGGATATTGACAGCGACACAGCTTCCAAGATGTATGAGCGGGGTCTCAGGATCAGCAAAATAAGCAGCGGCGCTAAAAAAATAGATCTGGCAGCAGAAGACCAGGATGCCATCGAACTAACAAAGATCAGCCATATTACCTATATTCCCGCTGCCGACCTGGATGATGAACTAATTGCCAAGCGCTTTGGAGAACCTGCTGAACGGTTACAGGAGCAAAATACCGATATCACCCACTGGCTCTACCCGGAGAGAGGCTTGGATATTGCGGTCAATCCCGATGGCAAAGAGGTGCTCCAGTACGTTATGCCAGAAAATTTCGATCAGGTTATCAAGCCGTTGCGACAATAGCCGACAATCCGGCCAGCGCAATTTCAGACGTTATTGTGGAGTCCGATAGTCACGTCAGTGGTATTTTCACGGTGCTGCTTTGCCGAGTCACTGCGCAACAACTCCAGCTGTTCCAGATACTGATTACTCACATCACCCGTGATGTATTCACCATTGAACACCGATGTATCGAACTTCGCCACTTTTGATTTATCAATTTTTCTCACAGCATCGATAAGATCATCAAGGTCCTGGTAGATCAATCGGTCGGAACCTATAACAACACGGATCTCCTCCTCAGTACGACCGTGCGCCACCAGCTCAGTCGCTGACGGCATATCGATCCCATAGACATTCGGGTGACGCACAGCAGGTGCGGCAGAAGCAAAATAAACTCTATTTGCTCCTGCATCGCGGGCCATCTGGACAATCTGTTGAGAGGTGGTGCCACGAACAATGGAGTCATCCACCAGCATCACATTTTTTCCCCTGAACTCCGAATCAATGGCATTCAGCTTCTGTTTTACCGATTTTTTCCGCACCTGCTGACCTGGCATAATAAAAGTACGGCCGATATAACGATTTTTGATAAATCCTTCGGTATATTTCACACTCAGGGAATTGGCCAGCTCAAGTGCTGCGGTACGGCTGGTATCGGGTATGGGAATCACCACATCTATGTCATGATCCGGCCAAATCCGTTTGATTTTCTTAGCCAGCTTAGCCCCCATCCTGGAGCGGGCTTTATGCACAAAGATATTGTCAATAATCGAATCGGGCCTGGCAAAATAGACAAATTCAAAAATACAGGGAGTATATTCGGTATGGGCTGCACATTGGTAGGTGTGCAGCTTGCCCTTCATGTCAATATAAACCACCTCTCCCGGCCGCAGATCGCGCACCAGCTCAAACCCCTGAGAGTCGAGCGCAACACTCTCGGAGGCGATCATATATTCAGTCCCATATTTCGTCTCCCGTTTGCCATAGACAATGGGGCGGATGCCATGGGGATCGCGAAAACCCAACAGGCCGTAGCCGATGATCATCGCTACTACAGCATATGCGCCCCGGCAGCGCTGATGAACAGCCGCAACGGCTTTGAATATGTCCTGTTCGATGATGCGGAGTTTACCCAGCGAATGAAGTTCATGAGCAAAAATATTCAACAGTATTTCTGAATCTGAAGTGGTGTTGATATGCCTGAGATCTTCCCTGTAGAGATCACGCTTCAGCTCTTCTGCATTGGTAAGATTGCCATTGTGCGCCAGAGTGATGCCATAGGGAGAGTTGACATAAAAGGGCTGCGCCTCTGCTGAAGTCGAACAACCCGCCGTTGGATAACGCACGTGGGCAATACCCACATTGCCTCTCAAATCGATCATGTGGCGGGTACGGAAGACATCCCGAGACAATCCATTATCCTTTCTCAGGTAAAGCTTTCGACCATCCATGGTGACAATCCCGGCTGAATCCTGCCCACGATGCTGCAGTACCAACAGAGAATCATAAAGCGCCTGATTGACCGGTTTGTAACCAAATATTCCAGCTATGCCACACATTATTTTAGTTTTCCTAAGATGGTTTTTGGTCGCTCAGAAGCTGAACTTCCCACCAATATCTGGGGGCAGCAGTTCTTTCAGCCAAAGCGCCAACTCCTGGAAATATCCGATCAGCCGTGACTCATGCCACCAGGGATCGTTTGGAAACGGGGTTAATCCCGCAAGCAGTACCAAGACCGCGATCAACAACACTCCCCTGGCCGCACCGAAAAAGATACCAACCAGACGATCTGTCCCGCTCAGCCCAGTCTTATTGACCAACTGCCCCATCAGAAAATTAACCAGAGCACCCAACATCAGCGTTGTGATAAAGAGGATTGCGAAGGAGACCCCCAGACGCACAGAAGGCAGAGCGAACCAATCGATCTGTTCTGCAAGTTCACGGAAAAAAGTCCAGGCAACCCAAAATGCCAGCACCCAGACAGCGAGGGAAAGCGCTTCTCGTACAAAACCGCGCACCAGACTGATTACGGCAGAGAGCCCGATAATACCGAGGATGATGTAATCAACCCAGATCATGTAACAGATCCACACCTACAAATAAGAGCCCATTGTCCCAGCGGAGGGTATCCGGAAAACAGGGGCTTAAAGGCGAATACTATCAGAGGCTCAGCAATAGAAGAAGTAGCAGTCTTGCCAAAAATAAAATGGGTCTGAGCACAAGACGTGATTCCAGGACAGGATAGGCCTGGTACAGGGGGAATTCCTGAATTTAACTCCGGCCGGAGAAGCAAAAAGCCCCGGGCACTCTCATCTGCGCCCGGGACCTGGAGTATAATGGAAAAGCCGAAAGATCTGGCCTGCCCAGTCCTTGAACCCGCCGCCAGAAGTTCCACCGGAGTCCTGCAGTGCCACTGTACTGAGTATGGGGTTTTCCCCTTAAATCCTTCGCAACACCGATCTCACCAAAGAATATCAGACGATCATCATCGGTCAGCAGTTAAACGCCAAACCGCCCCTCAATGCGGGTTCTGTTTGGGGTCCTAGGGATTTTCCCTCGTAAACGGACATAAACGGCTAGATCCCTTTCCCCGCCTACGTTTCCCGAGAGGGGTACTTTTCGATTTCCGAACATTTTAGGGTAATTTGGCTAGAATCGTGGCCTTTAGGTAACGATTATGACCACAGAGAAACGACTCAAGATCCTCACCGAAGCGGAAATTGTTGACTTGTTCGGCCCGCCAGCACTCAATCAAAACGATCAACGATTCTTCTTCACACTCAATGATATCGAATTGGCCCAGTGCCAGAAGATTCGCAGGCGTGATCAACGCTGCATGTTCGTTGTGTTGCTCGGCTACTTTAAAGTGAAGCCCATTTCTTTGAGTCCCGGCTACCACCAGATCAAGCATGATATTAAATATGTCTGCTCAGAAGTGTTTCCCGGTTCCGGTCTGAGTCCCTTCAATCTAACTCAAAAAACTCGTGTGCGTATCTATCATCGCATATACGAATTAACAAACCATCAACGCTGGGAGAACGAACGGCACAGCGCCGCGCTGACAATAGACCTTCGCGAACACGCACAAGCATGGGCTCAACCGCGAGCGTTGTTTGACAGGGCTATTGAATACTTAGCGGCACAAAAAATTAGCATTCCTGGGTACTCAGTTTTGCAAGACTTGATCAGTGATGTCGTCAGTGCTACCAACGATCAACTCATTCGCCAACTCGAAGACCTCATCTCTGTTGACTTGACTTCTATGTTGTCTGACTTTGTCGAAGGCAATGACCCACTGACTCTACGGCGGTTAAGAATGGCGGCTAAGAACATTACAAGGAGTGAGTTGCAAAAAGAACTCGCCGTACATCAGCACATTCAATCTTGGATGCTAGAAGTCGATGAGGTTTTAAGTCAGCTATCAATATCGTTGAAGAATCAGCAGTACTTTGCTGAAAGAGTGACTTACTATGGTGCCAAACTAAAACGCCAACCTGTTGGTTATCAACGCCTCTACTTGTTGTGCTATTTGCAATCGCGTTGGCAACAGGCACTGGAACGAATAGCCGATGGCTTTGTTCATCATCTTTTTCAAAGAAAACAGAAAGCCAAAATATACGCGAGAGAATCTGTTTATCAAGACTGGCAACGAGCTGCGAGTAACGTCAGTAAAGCGGCGCAAGTGTTGCGTCTTTTTATCGACGACAGAGTAGATCAACAACAACCGTTTGGGGCGTTACGGCAGCATGCTTTTAAACTTCTAGCGGCGAAAGATCTGGAATCCGTTTGCCTGTTTTTGAATGATCAAAAGCGATCGGTTGAAGAGGCCACGTGGCAGTACTTCGATCACCGGGTGAGCTTACGAGAAGGCTTACTTCGTGATCTATTCCTGTGCTTGCACTTTGAAGGCGGTGAAAAAACACAGCGCCTGGCAGCTACACTGCATCGTGCGCAGCGTGATCTTATCGCCGATGGTGAAATCTCAATCGGCGCAATGGATAGCCGCTTGCCTACCAAGAAGCAATTGTCGTTCATGCAAGACTCGAGCGGCGTGATGAATAAAGGTCGGTACGAATGGTTCCTTTACTTGCAAATCCCCAATCGGTTGAATGGCCAGCTCACACTGCCAAATGTGTTTAAATACAGGGCTTTGGAGGCTGATCTAGTCAATCGTGAGCGATGGACAGAAGAAAAAGACGCGCTATTAGAGCGCACCCAGTTGCCTAAATTAGCCGCCAATCCCAACAAACTCATTGACCAAATGGCCAAAAACCTGGGTGTTAGATTACAAGAAGTGAGTCACTATCTAGAACACGATGACAACCGAAATATTATCCTGAGAAACCCCAAAGGAAAGCGCCATTGGCGCTTACCCACGGCCAACAAAAAGTACTTGGTCAATAATCCGTTCTTCCAGCAACTACCCACGACTGGCGTTGCCGATGTGTTGCGAATGGTCGATCGCGACACAGGCTTCCTTGATGACTTTAAGCATGTACTGGGTGCACAGTCGAAGAGCCGAGCACACGAGTATGACCTGTTGGCTATCTTGGTGGGCAACGCGACCAACCAAGGCATTTATGGTATCGCTCAAATATCCGATCGCACTTACGATCAGCTCAGCACCATTCAGGCGAACTATCTGAGGTTAGAAACACTGAACGCAGCCAACGATCGCATCAACAACGCAACGGCTAAGCTTCCGATCTTCAAGCACTACAATATCCAAGAAGATGTTATCCACGCCAGTGCTGATGGTCAGAAGTTCGAATCCCGGCGTGAGACATTTAAAACACGTTACTCGTCAAAATACTTTGGCACGCAAAAAGGCGTGTCGGCCATGAGCTTGATCGCCAATCATGCGGCCATCAATGCTCGTGTGATCGGTGCTAACGAGCACGAGTCCCACTACATCTTCGATCTACTGATGAACAATAGTTCCGAGATCGTGCCAGACGTACTGTCTACCGATACGCACGGAGTCAATCACATCAACTTCGCATTGCTAGATCTCTTTGGGTACAGCTTTGCTCCACGCTATGCTCAGGTGGGTCGTGTCATCAATGAGATGTTCGATGTCAAAGAAGACAAGGATAAGAAAATCCAATTGAGTCTGAAAAAGCCCATCAACACCAAGCTCATCGCGGCTCACTGGGATACTATACAACGGATCATGATCTCACTTTATGAACGCAAAACAACGCAAGCGACATTGGTTAGAAAGCTCTCAGGTTACAAAAGCAGCCACCCGTTACTCGGGGCACTAACGGAATACAATCGTATGGTGAAAGCGAATTATTTACTCAACTACATCGATGACGTCAGTCTGCGCGACTACGTTCAGCGAGCACTCAATCGAGGCGAGGCTTACCACCAACTGCGTCGTGCAATCAGCAACGTCAATGGTGATCAGTTCCGCGGCAGCTCGGATGAGGAGATCCAACTGTGGAACGAATGTGCTCGCCTGGTTACCAACGCTATAATCTACTTTAACTCGGCCATACTCAGTCAGTTGCTGACTAGCTTTGAATATCAGAAGGATGATGAAAAAATCCAGATCGTCAAATCAAGCCTCCCCAGTTGCCTGGTACAACATCAACCTGAAAGGCACCTACAACTTCCAAATGAGTGGGAAATTGCCGGATCTGGACGAATTAATGAGCCCAATCGACGGTTATAAGCCTGTTCAGGAAAAGTACCCACATCCGGAAACGTAAGCAGGGCATGGGATCTAGCCGTTTATGTCCGTTTACGAGGGAAAATCCCTAGGACCCCTTTCTGTTTTCTTTGAAAAAGATGATGAACAAAGCCATCGGCTATTCGTTCCAGTGCCTGTTGCCAACGCGATTGCAAATAGCACAACAAGTAGAGGCGTTGATAACCAACAGGTTGGCGTTTTAGTTTGGCACCATAGTAAGTCACTCTTTCAGCAAAGTACTGCTGATTCTTCAACGATATTGATAGCTGACTTAAAACCTCATCGACTTCTAGCATCCAAGATTGAATGTGCTGATGTACGGCGAGTTCTTTTTGCAACTCACTCCTTGTAATGTTCTTAGCCGCCATTCTTAACCGCCGTAGAGTCAGTGGGTCATTGCCTTCGACAAAGTCAGACAACATAGAAGTCAAGTCAACAGAGATGAGGTCTTCGAGTTGGCGAATGAGTTGATCGTTGGTAGCACTGACGACATCACTGATCAAGTCTTGCAAAACTGAGTACCCAGGAATGCTAATTTTTTGTGCCGCTAAGTATTCAATAGCCCTGTCAAACAACGCTCGCGGTTGAGCCCATGCTTGTGCGTGTTCGCGAAGGTCTATTGTCAGCGCGGCGCTGTGCCGTTCGTTCTCCCAGCGTTGATGGTTTGTTAATTCGTATATGCGATGATAGATACGCACACGAGTTTTTTGAGTTAGATTGAAGGGACTCAGACCGGAACCGGGAAACACTTCTGAGCAGACATATTTAATATCATGCTTGATCTGGTGGTAGCCGGGACTCAAAGAAATGGGCTTCACTTTAAAGTAGCCGAGCAACACAACGAACATGCAGCGTTGATCACGCCTGCGAATCTTCTGGCACTGGGCCAATTCGATATCATTGAGTGTGAAGAAGAATCGTTGATCGTTTTGATTGAGTGCTGGCGGGCCGAACAAGTCAACAATTTCCGCTTCGGTGAGGATCTTGAGTCGTTTCTCTGTGGTCATAATCGTTACCTAAAGGCCACGATTCTAGCCAAATTACCCTAAAATGTTCGGAAATCGAAAAGTACCCCTCTCGGGAAACGTAGGCGGGGAAAGGGATCTAGCCGTTTATGTCCGTTTACGAGGGAAAATCCCTAGGACCCCTAATATAATCGTGATCCGTAAAATTCTCTTAAAACCCTCGTTGATTGGTTCTTCAATTCTCCCCTGCAGGTGTGCAAAGCCCCACAGTGCTACATAAATAATCACCAAATTGGTAAAAATAGGTGTTAGCCAGATGATGACCTCTGCTGAGGCAGTCGATACATACGTGCTTAGCGCAGTATCAACCTGTGTTTGGAGGTCTTGAAATAGTTTCACTGTAGTTTGGTGTTTCCCTTACCAAGTAAATAAGTGGATGGCCTAGAGAAATTCTGACGCGCCGCAATTGCAGCATTTACGCAGTTTGGTGTTTTCCTTAGTTCACCAGGATTATTGCTGCACTCAGCTAGCTTCTCTTCTCTTTCTGCTTTATTTGCCTTATACCAATCTACTGTTTTTGTTTTCTCTTCTTTGTCGTAGCCGCAACCGCTCCTAGTAATGTGGACGACCTAGCGAAATACAGGCGCCGCTGTATGTTTTCTCGCCGCTGCATTTCTTTCCGCGCCTCGAGCTTCCGCCTTGAGCGCAGCGAGTTTTATCCGCTCGTTCTCCAGCAATCCTTGCTTGTAGATCCATGATGTCTTTCTGATCTTCTGCTCCATCAATGGCTCTGACTAGTCCGTTGATAGTGCTAAACCGCCCTTTGGACTGAGTGAGTGCGGTTTGTGATCTTTCCAAATAGATCGCTGCATTTTTGTTGTCTGCGTTGTAAATTTTTGCTGTCTTGCCATCTAAACCCCAGTGACTGGCAGTGTTAATGCCATAGGATTTCAATGTATTTTCCGGGTTCGTCGAAAGTGCCGTATCGTAGGAGATGGGCGCAAAACTGCCATATCCTCTGGCTCCATTGATAGAATCCAGGAGCTGCTGGGCCTTCTCCAGTTGCGCCTGGAGTTTGCTGATCTGTTCGACCATGTGGGTGACTTGGGTAATCGATTGAGTCAGGTTCGCGATATCAACCACAGGAATACCGCTAGCCTGGGCGGTACTGGTTACCATGGCGAATGCTGCTACGATGTTCTTTTTCATTTCTTCTCAAGCCTTTCTTTGCCGGTGAAATTCGGGAATCTAGTTGCTTGGCTCTTCGCCTACCTCTTTGATGATTCGTTCGGCTAGATTTACCGTGTCAGTAGTGCCAGACAAGATTGCCAGTTCGTCGTTGAATCCCTGTAGGTTCAGTTCGGCAATAACGCTGTTGTGCCCCTGTTTCACCAGAAAACGATGGGGACCCTCAGGCATTTCTTCTCGGATGATCTGGTATTCCCGGTGCGATAATTTGAAACCTTCTACATAGTCGGCTTCGGATGCCTTTGGATTTGGCAATAGAATCATCGTTGCACACTGCTCAATAATGGAGTGGGCAATTGGTGAATTCAGTACATCTCTAGGGCTTTGTGTACCTAGGACCAGGAACCCATTCTGTTTACGGATAGTCTTTAGCTTGTTGTTGGCGAAGTCCTCAAAATACTCATCGAGCAATAACTTCCAGAATTCGTCCACAAAGGCCATGAAACGACGACCGTCAATCAACTCTTCCATTCGATGGAAGAGATACATCATAATCGGTGTCCGGATCTCTGCATGGTCGAGGAATTCAGTGACATCAAAACCGAACAGCCTTTTACTGCCAAATTCCAGATTATCCTCAGGGTTATCGAATACCCAGGCCAGCGAGCCTGCCTAACCAATGTCGGTTATTTCACACCAGCGACGAAGCCGGGATCCAGCCCCTTCCGGATCGGTTTTGTCGAGATAGGCTAATACCGATGACAGACGACGGTTTTCTGATTTTAGTTCAGTCATAACCCCATTCACGGCACTTGTGATCTCGCTCCTCTTGTACTTTTAATTGGTGGGCACCAATCCGTGACCAGTTTTTTAACCAGTGTTTCGAGGAAATGGATATTGCGCGGTGTAGATGCTATTTTGAATGGATTGAAGCCGGTTTTTTCTCCCTTTTTCAATGGAAGATAGGTACCACCCATTGCTCGGACGAAGAGTTCCAGACCACGATCCTTATCAAAGATGACACAGGTTGGTTCATACTTCTGTGCTTGGGCGAGCATGAAAGCCTGAACGACAGTTTTACCTGAGCCAGAAGGCCCAATAATTACGGTATTGCCAAGTGCTTTCTGTTGCTCCTGACGCTTATTTTATATAAATCATTACGTTATCAATATTTCAGGGTCGACTAAATACATCCACCCTTCGCCTGTTCTTAAGTAGGTAATATCACCGGCCCAAACATCATTGGCGGCGACCGGATTAAAGTTCTGATTCAAGCTGAAGCCTTTTTTAATATGTCCTTTTCAATACGTAGGTGCTTATTCTCTCTGCGTAATCGGTGAAGCTCCGTCCGCTCATCGGCTGATAACGCACCGTCTTGTTTTGAGGCTTCAATCTTTGTTTTGCAATCATAGAGTTGATTTGCTCGAATACCCAGTGATTTAGCCGCCTCAGCGACCGAATAACCTTGATCTGTCACCAATCCAACTGCTTCTTCTTTAAAGGCTTGAGGGTAACTCTTGTAAACTCGTTTTTGATTCATATCCGCTACGATAATCAACGGTATTGTCTTTTATTCAAGTGTCCAAATCAATTAAACCAGAACAGTATGGACTGACCTTCCCCCCATCTTAATACCAAGACTTGGATGAGATAATTCATTCTAAGCGGCCCTATTCACAAAGGCCACAGGTGACAAATAATTTAATGCGCTATGAGGCCGCACGTGATTGTAGTGCTCTCGCCATTGATCAATTTCATGTCTAGCGTCATCAATGGACCTGAACCAATGCTGATTTAAGCATTCATTTCTGAATTTACCGTTTAAGCTTTCTACAAACGCATTCTGAGTAGGCTTACCTGGCTGAATAAAACCTAGCTTAACGCCACTTTCTTTTTGCCAGTAGAACATCGCCTTGCTAGTAAACTCAGTACCGTTGTCGCAGATTATTTGATCCGGAGCGCTCCTTAGCTCAATCACCTGAGTTAAAAAACGAGCGACCTGGTGACCATTGATCGAGAAGTCAGAGAGCTGGCCAATAACTTCTCTTGAGTAATCATCAATCACATTAAATACTCGAAAGCGGCGACCATTAGCCAACTGATCACTGACAAAATCCATTGACCAGCGTATATTTTTACCAATGGGCATAATCGTTGGCATTCTTGGTCGTATTATCTTCTTGCGTTTTTTAGTCCTCACTTGAAGACCTTCTTCGTTATAGACTCGGTAGGTCCGCTTCTTGTTTTTCACAAGCCCCTCTCCTCTCAGGAGGCCATGTAAAAACAAATAACCATAACTCGGATGCTTTTTTGCCAGCTCAAGTAACCGTTTGCGTAGAGGCTCATCTTTTCCCCATTGAGTAACGTACCGAAAAGCGGTTCTACTTAAGCCTACTAATAGGCAAGCTCTACGCTCACTTAATTTGAACCGCGACTTAAGGTAGCTCACGATTTGTTTTCTATCAGCAGGCTTTACCACTTTTTTGAGAGCACATCCTTCATCGCCTCAGCTTCAAGCATTTTCTCGGCAAGTAACTTCTTAAGCTTGTTATTTTCGCTTTCAAGCTCTTTGAGCCGTTTGGCTTCTGAGACATCCATCCCGGCGTATTTGCTTCGCCAGTTATAAAAGCACCCGGTTGAAATGCCGAACTGACGACAAATGTCATCAACTTTTACCCCTGACTCATGCTGCTTGATGGCACCAATAATTTGCTCTTCTCTGTAACGCTTCTTCTTCATCTTGAGATCTCCTAATACACAGACTAATTGGAAATCTCATCCTTGTCATGGCTCTATTTCTGGGGGAAAGGTCAGTGAAAATTTACGAAATCTGTAGAATGCAAAGGTGTTCGTCACGAACAGGTCTGGCAGGTTGGTACAGGGCGCGCGCAAGATTGCAAGTTCGTAACGAACAGCGTAAGCTGTCCGGGTCTTCACACAGTGAAAATCAGGCAGAAGACTGGCATGAACTTGCATCTTGCCAAAGGCCAGCCCTTGGAACCCGTGAGGGATATTTTAATAAAAATTCCCCCTTCAATCCCCCTAAAGGTTTGACATTGGCAGATTTTGAATAAAAATAGGGTTTATATCAACTTTCAAGTAGCTGCTAATGGTCAACCAGAAAGATAACACCGATCCTTTAATTCCTGTTGCTCCAGCGGAGCAACAGGAGCTTTCTGGTATCAAAGAAACTTTTAAATCATTACTTCATACGATCATGGAAAAAAACAATCAACTCAACGCCAAATTTGATTTGGCTACAGTGTGGCCAGAAACGGATGACTTGCCAACACTCTATAGTCAATTGACCGATTTAAAACACTGCCTTGACAGCTTTCGCCCCATTGCACCTGAAACGATCATGGACATGCAGGAGGCATGGGATATTCGGTACACCTATGAATCCAATCGTATCGAGGGTAATTCCCTTACATTGGATGAGACCCTACATGTCATCGAAAAGGGTTTAACCATCGGCGGAAAACTCTTGAATGACCATTTAGAGGCTATCAATCATCAGGATGCCATTCATTACATCCGTGACTTTGTTGAAGGGGGTGATGGTAGAGATAGCCAATTCACTGAGCGTATATTGCTCAATATTCATAACCTGATTCTAAAAGGTATTCGAGATCGTGATGCTGGAAGCTACCGTAGGCAGCCTGTTTTTATCTTGCAGTCAGACAGGAAAAAACATGAGTTTCCCGATGCTTACTTATTGAACAAGTTGGTGGAAGATTATTTTATTTTCTATAACGAAAATAAAGATACCATGCATCCGGTTGAAATGGCAGCACACCTACACCAACGACTGGTAAATATTCATCCATTTATTGATGGTAATGGCCGTACCTCACGTTTAGTGATGAACTTGTACTTATTACAACAAGGTTATCCCATCATGATTATTGATTCAGAGATGGATAAAAGGCAGGAGTATTACCGCATTCTAGGGGAATATCGCGGTGTTGCTGACGGTGATAGCAAACCCTTTGAACTATTCATTACTCAGAAAGTTAAAGATGCCTTGTTTGAATATCTGCAATTCATGTCAGCCGACCAGAACGAAGAAGCAAAAGATAAAGGTTACTATTTTTTCAAAAAGATTGAATCCTATCTATCGTGACAAAAGCCTAATTAAATAAATGATTACAAAACCATGAACACACACACCAAAGATAAAGAAGCAGATATTGCCAGTCAGGAAAACGCAGACAAAGCGCCTGCTGGTTTGTATGCTGTTCCCGATACACCAGAACTGAACAGCCTGTTAGTGCTGGAAGATACGTTGCATGAACGTCTTCAAGCAGCTAAAGAAGTCAATCCTGATTTATGGCCAACGATTGTATCTAAACTCAGGGTCGATTGGACATATAACTCCAACACCATTGAAGGTTGTACACTCAGCCGTGGTGAAACTCACTTTTTCTTGACGGAAGGTTTAACCGTTGAAGGTAAACCATTAAAAGATTTTACCGATGCGCAGAACCACGCCGAAGCCATGAGCCCGCAATGGCAACGTGTCAAAAAGAAAGCCCATCCGGACGAATACAAAAAATAACCTAATCATGTAGTTTAGGCGGATGGTTCCATCCATTGGTATGTTGAGCCGTTACAGGTGCCGGATCAAATGGAAGCGTTAGTGAATTGGCTCACTGAAAATATTGACCAACACCATCCAATTATTATTGCAGCCCTTATCCATTACAACCTTGTCAGAATACATGCCTTTGATGATGGTAATGGGAGTGGTTCTCGTATCTTAATGAACCTCATTTTAATGAAACAAGATTTTTCCCAGCAGTGATCCGCACGGAGAAAAAGCGTTTGTATTTGGATGCACTAAAGCAAGCAGATAGTGGTGACATTAATCCCTTTATGCAGTTTATCGCCAGTGAATTAATCCAGACCCAAGAAAAAGTCATTGCCGACTTACAATCCAAACCTCAGTAGACCCTAATGACCCGCTATGAACGAAAAAAGGAGAGAATACCAACAGCAATACAGGGAGCAGTATAAATCCCAAGCCAAGCGCGTCAATCTGACATTCAATCAAGATGAATACCGCGCTTTTTCTCGTGTCTCAAAAGCCGAAAATGTAAAAGTCACCTCGTATATCAAACAACTCGCTCTGGCAGGACTGGAAGAACAAGTCCGCATCCCTGAAGAGATTAAAACCGAGCTCAAAACCCTTCTATTTGCTATTCACAATATTGCCAACAACGTAATCAAATAGCTTACTACTCTAATACCGTGCGTAACATGACCATGAGTGACGAAAACAATTTACTGCAATATCTCAAGCAATTGGATGATGTGATTCAGAGCTATACCGAGGGGCGTATTTTAGAAGGGGGACAACGAGACGATGATCATTAAATCCATGTCTCGTAAGAAGCCTTCCTTCGGCCAGTTAATCGAGTACATGTCAGATATTGATAAGTCTGACGAGCAGTACAATGTTTACCAGAATACCTACAGCCGTAAACAGGATGATATTGAGCAGGAATTTTTAAGCAATGCTGCCTATGTCGCTAGGCGCAAAAATGGCAACTATCTTTATCATGGAATTCTCTCCATCACCAAAGCCGAAAAGCTGGATGATAAAAAATAAAAGGAAATATTGCGCGATATTGCCTACCAATATGCCCAACGTTGAGCAACGCACAATCTCGTGTTTGGCACCCTACACGATGACCATGATGATCATCTTCGCTACCATTTATTAATCAGTTCCGATGTGAGTGTGGAGTCAAAAAAGATCCGTCTTGCCAAATCACAGTTTGACAAAATTAAGAAAGAACTCGAATATCGGGTATTAAAAAATTATTCTGAGCTGGAACAAACTGTTGTTATCAACAAATGAAGCCGGTGAAAAGCTATCGAATAAAGGTGCAGAACAAAAACGCCGTACTGGAAAAACACCAGAGCGTGACTTACTCAAAGCTAAACTACAGGGAATTTTTAGTTCAGTGTGATACCAAGGAGGCTTTTTTTACTGCCTTAAAAGAGGTGGGGTTAGAGTTTTATGTGCGTGGAAAAACCATGGGCGTAAAAGACCTGGCTACCGACCGTAATCATCGTTTAAAAACATTGGGCTTACTGGAAAACTTTCAAGCCTTTAAAGAAGAA
Source organism: Candidatus Vondammii sp. HM_W22 (assembly GCF_022530855.2). GTDB lineage: Bacteria > Pseudomonadota > Gammaproteobacteria > Chromatiales > Chromatiaceae > Vondammii. The sequence goes on from NZ_CP099567.1 coordinate 1,639,122, forward strand.
GCGATTGGATTGGTGACAGATCAAGGTTATTCGGTCGCTGAGGCGGCTAAATACACTGGGTATTCGAGCAAATCAACTCTATGATTGTAAAACAAAGATTGAAGCCTCAAAACAAGACGGTGCGTTATCAGCCGATGAGCGGACGGAGCTTCACCGATTACGCAGAGAGAATAAGCACCTACGTATCGAAAATGAAATAAAGCATCAGTTTATTCAGTGTCACTCAGCCCAGTTGCCGGTTAACCACTTATGCCAAATGGTTGGATTGAGTCGATCAAGCTACTACGCGTGGGTTAAGCGGCCTGCCCTGTTAATCAGCGCTGAAGAGTTACAGCTTTATCGCCGAGCTAAAGCCTTGTTTGCAGCAAGCCGCCAAAGTCTGGGCTCCAGAGAGCTAATGAAAAAACTGCGCGAAGAAGGCTTCTCTATTGGCCGCTATCGAACGAAAACTGTGATGCGTAAGCTAGGGCTGCGCGTCACACAGCGTACCGCCTATAGAGTCACGACAAACCGTCAGCATAGCGATGCAGTAGCGGATAACTTATTGAATCAGAACTTTAATCCGGTCGCCGCCAATGATGTTTTGGCCGGTGATATTACCTACTTAAGAACAGGCGAAGGGTGGATGTATTTAGTCGATCCTGAAATATTCATTCCAGGCACTTAATAATACTGTTGTTTCTGTTTTGCAAACAGGAACAACAGTATGGACATGATATTTTTCAGCACAAAAAGAACCTCCCTCATCCATTTTCTGAAGTTGAAGGCAGCCGCCGCCATAAGCAAGTTAATCTGATCCCCGGCAAAGCCTTTAAGAAAGTTCCTTTTTAGCCTGTGGTCACTCTTTAAGTGACCACAGGCTCAATGCCAGCTCGTCTTCTGAAACGTTTTCTGGCTAATGCCATGGCTTCTCCTGAGGTATTCTTCCTAGCAGCCTTTGGCGTTACTATCTGGGTGTCATTAACCTTTGATTTGCCCTGACCTTTCCCCCAGAAATAGAGCCATGACAAGGATGAGATTTCCAATTAGTCTGTGTATTAGGAGATCTCAAGATGAAGAAGAAGCGTTACAGAGAAGAGCAAATTATTGGTGCCATCAAGCAGCATGAGTCAGGGGTAAAAGTTGATGACATTTGTCGTCAGTTCGGCATTTCAACCGGGTGCTTTTATAACTGGCGAAGCAAATACGCCGGGATGGATGTCTCAGAAGCCAAACGGCTCAAAGAGCTTGAAAGCGAAAATAACAAGCTTAAGAAGTTACTTGCCGAGAAAATGCTTGAAGCTGAGGCGATGAAGGATGTGCTCTCAAAAAAGTGGTAAAGCCTGCTGATAGAAAACAAATCGTGAGCTACCTTAAGTCGCGGTTCAAATTAAGTGAGCGTAGAGCTTGCCTATTAGTAGGCTTAAGTAGAACCGCTTTTCGGTACGTTACTCAATGGGGAAAAGATGAGCCTCTACGCAAACGGTTACTTGAGCTGGCAAAAAAGCATCCGAGTTATGGTTATTTGTTTTTACATGGCCTCCTGAGAGGAGAGGGGCTTGTGAAAAACAAGAAGCGGACCTACCGAGTCTATAACGAAGAAGGTCTTCAAGTGAGGACTAAAAAACGCAAGAAGATAATACGACCAAGAATGCCAACGATTATGCCCATTGGTAAAAATATACGCTGGTCAATGGATTTTGTCAGTGATCAGTTGGCTAATGGTCGCCGCTTTCGAGTATTTAATGTGATTGATGATTACTCAAGAGAAGTTATTGGCCAGCTCTCTGACTTCTCGATCAATGGTCACCAGGTCGCTCGTTTTTTAACTCAGGTGATTGAGCTAAGGAGCGCTCCGGATCAAATAATCTGCGACAACGGTACTGAGTTTACTAGCAAGGCGATGTTCTACTGGCAAAAAGAAAGTGGCGTTAAGCTAGGTTTTATTCAGCCAGGTAAGCCTACTCAGAATGCGTTTGTAGAAAGCTTAAACGGTAAATTCAGAAATGAATGCTTAAATCAGCATTGGTTCAGGTCCATTGATGACGCTAGACATGAAATTGATCAATGGCGAGAGCACTACAATCACGTGCGGCCTCATAGCGCATTAAATTATTTGTCACCTGTGGCCTTTGTGAATAGGGCCGCTTAGAATGAATTATCTCATCCAAGTCTTGGTATTAAGATGGGGGGAAGGTCAATCAGCAATACCCACTTTGGGTACTCGATTGATGAGACGTTTCACCTGTGCCAAGACCTCAGGTACGGTGTGACCATCAAATACATTCTTCTCAAAAGCCAGGGCACCAATCACAATGCCCGCGTCCCTTGTGGTGGTGATTGATGCCTTGGTGCCAAACTCATAACGCTGCTGGGCCTTGCCTTTGCTCATACAGTAAACATGAGGTTCATGTAGGCTGTACAACTTGTTTTTATCAGCACGCTTCTGATTCAGCATGCGCTGGTACAGGGCGAACTTTTCTGCATAGAATTTCTGTTGTTCTCCGGTCATCTTACGCTGTATTTCACGCAGTAATCGGCCGCTGATGGTCTTTAATCGCTGACGGCCTTACGTGCCTTTTTACGATTCCTCGGATGTGTGGCAAATCGGGTGGGAAGCTTGAGAATTTTTACTTCCTTTAGTAGGGATTTTGTATCCAGCGTTGAATCAGAACCTCGTCACTGAGGTCTTCCAGATGCTTGAGTATCGAGAGATCCACCATTAGGCGGATGGGTTTTGAGGGCTTTCCAAGATGAGAATAAAGCGGGGCAAATTCAGCATCAAAATATGACCAGTCTATCTGTCTGACTAATAGCAAAAGTGGATGCTTGGGGTTCAGCTGATCCAGTAAGTTCTGGTGCAGGAAACTTTGCTGGTTGGGATTGGCTGTCTTGGGTTTGCTCAATTATCCACCTCTGTTTCGTCCAGTTTTTCTCTGCTTTTACCCCTTTCTCGGACGTTTATTTTATCAAATTTAGACGCTTATTTTATATAAATCATTGCGTTATAAATATTTCAGGATCGATTATTTAGCCATTGTCATGGATTTATATTCACGGCGTATTGTTGGCTGGTCCATAGATAAACGCATGACGACTAATCTGGTGAAGAAAGCGTTGATAAAAGCCGTTAACCTACGCCAACCTAACAAGGGTTTAGTGTTTCACAGTGATCGCGGATCACAGTACACGAGCAAGTCGCACCGACATTTATTAGAAAATCATGGCCTACGCTCGTCGATGGGAGATGTAGGTGCTTGTTGGGACAATGCGGTAGTTGAACGTTTTTTTGGCAGCTTGAAGCATGACTGGATTTTAAAAGTGTCTCAACCTACACGAGAGCACATGAAGTACGATGTCGCGGATTACATCCGCTACTACAACAAAGATCGGTTACACACTGCCAATGGTAGTTTGTCACCGATTAACTATGAACTGTCTCAATTGAATGTGTCCGGTTCGACTTGACCAGAGCAGATCAACCATTTACTGATAACAAGAATCAATCATGACAGACACAAAAAAGATAATCACAATGTTGAATGTTCTAAAACGCCTTCGGTCATCAGTGAATCACTCATAAAATCCATTGACCATAATTGATTCATTGCCTCCGGAACAACCAGCGGCTGAGGATTACGGTTAGGCAACTACTTTTTACCCTTGCGTCTGAAATTAAGCTTCAGTAGCTTGTATATGCAGTATACCCGCTTATGGTTCCAGGGCTTTCCTTCACGCCGGAGCGTGTCGAACATCAAACCAAATCCATACGTTGGTTGTTTCGTCGCCAGCTGTTGCAGTGCATCTATAACGGGCCGGTCCCGTTCTGTATATAGTTATAACTGCTTCAACTAATATTGATCACCCTGCAGGCTGCACGTTGAGTCAGAACATGCTCGTCTTGCAGATAATCAACCAGTTCGCGCTTCTCAGCTGGCTTTAGAGCTTTTTTTCAATGACATCCTTAAGTGCGGCATGTTCCAGGCTTAAATTGGCGAACATCTGCTTGAGACGCCTGTTCTCATTTTCAAGCTCTTTTAGACGCTTGATATCTGATGCCTACCACCATATTTTCTCTTCCAGTTGTAGTAGGTGGCATCGGATATACCCTATTCCCGGCAGACCTCCTTCACCTTCCTACCGCCCTCTACTTCCTTCAAAATACGGATAATCTGGCTTTCGGTATGTCTGCTCTTCTTTATCTTCGTTCTCCTGTCTGTGGTTAGTTTAACCGGAGAACTCTAATTTGTGATGGGCCTTTTATCAGGGAGGATTGCATTAACACTAAGGAACCTCTGATTAATTCTGAATCAGATGGATGACGAGTTAAAATCTTCCAGTATAAAGGCGATAATAGCCGACTATTGGCAAGATTTTCAACGCAGAGCTGGGAGATTTCAGCCATCAGGCACCGATTCACCAATTGATCAGAGGCCCTCTTAAGGATGGTCTAAAAAATTGAAGTTGGGGCTATCCTAGATAAATAAATTATTTTAGGATAGCAAAGTGGGAAAGAGCAGATTAAGTAGGTACAAACAAAGTCGATTAATCGAGCTATTTATAGCGGGCACAATAGCACGAACAGCCGCCTCTTTAGTTGGCACCAATGAAGCAATGACGGGATATTGCTTTCATCGACTTAGACAGGTTATCTATGACTACAGTGAGCATTTGGAATTGCTGGACGGAGAAATAGAAGCAGACGAAAGTTATTTTGGTGGTAGGCGCAAAGGAAAAGGAGGTCAAGGCGCAGTCGGTAAAGTTCCTGTATTTGACTTACTAAAGCGCAACAATAAGGTATTTACCGTTATTGTTCCAGATGCTAAAGTCAGAACGTTAATGCTTATAATTTAGGCAACAGGTGTAAAGCCCGACACTATTGCTATACTGACGCATGGAGAAGCTATAATGTATTGATGTCTCAGAATTTAAGCGCCATCGAATAAACCACAGTAAGCTATTTGCAAACAAGCCTAACCGCATTAACAGAATAGAGAATGTTTGGAACCAGGCAAAGCGGCATATGCGTCAATTTAATGGGGTACCAGAAGACCATTTTCATCCCTTTTTGAAGGAATTTGAATGGCGATTTAATAACAGTGATGCCAGAAAGTCAGTTAAAACAGATGAATCAATGGGTTAAAGACAAATTTAGCTGATTAACTAGGGCAGCCTCTGTTTTTTGTATTTCAATCCCGCGCAAGAAGTAAGTAGTACCGATTCTCGATGGCCAAAGCAGCTTAGACGATATAAGGTGACAGCCGGTTTACTCACTGTCTGAATTCTGACCAAAAAAAACAGCGCTGTTTTTACCAGTTTCTGTTAACACTTTGAATCGTTTATCAATTCACAAAGCAGCATAGATGAAAAGCCATTCAGAAAAAATCAGGCTGGTTCTAGCTTCTACATCGCCCTTTCGCAAAGCCTTGCTCGAAAAGCTTGGACTCCCTTTCTCAACGGCCACCCCTGATATCGATGAATCGGCAAAACCGGAAGAGTCTCCTCAGGCACTTGTCTCTCGGCTTGCTGAAGAGAAAGCGCTAGCGGTTGCCACACAGACTTCCCTGACAGCCTGATAATCGGCTCCGACCAAGTGGCATGCATCGATGGAAAAATTCTTGGGAAGCCAGAAAATCGTCAGAGTGCTATTGAGCAATTGCAGCGTGCATCTGGAAAACACGTAACTTTTTATACCGGCCTCTGCCTGCACAACAGCGCCTCTGGAAAGCGCCAAAGCTTGTGCGAACCCTTTTACGTCCATTTTAGAGTACTCGAACAACAACAGATAGAACGCTACCTTGATGCGGAAAAACCTTATAACTGCGCAGGAAGTTTTAAATCGGAAGGCTTGGGAATCGCACTACTCGAATATTTGGAGGGAGATGACCCGAATACACTGATTGGCCTACCACTGATCCGGCTCGTCGCCATACTGGCCAAAGAGGGAATCACTGTCCCCTGATCTCCTGTAACCTACCTAACAGCTTCAATGCTCGATCTATGCTTGTTTGCTATATTGTCCTTAGCGGGATCCGGATTAGTCGCAATTTCCCAGATGATAACTGCCTGCTCAATCTGAACTTCGCGGTATAAACAATCACCCAACTTTATCAGTTCGGTAACCTGCTAATCCATTACTTATTTTAAGGTTTAATTTGGCTTTATCACCATACTGACTCCGGTGAGCCTCATCACTCGCCATCACAATATTGCGCCGTTTGCTGAGAATGGTGTGGCTAGTCCCCCCCAGCAGTACAAACTTTTGTACCGTGGTAAAAGTAATACCCGTGGATTGGCTCGAGGCAAGAATATCCGAGTTATAGTCAAATCTGGTGCTTAGCCAGTTGAATCAAGCGGCGACCTGATCGACTCTTGCTACCTCAACACCCTCGTTAAATTTGATTCCGGTTATCACCTTCGCCAGGTAATCGAAACCCCGTAATCGTCTCCACTTCTTCTCGGCACACAGGCCGGGTTTGAACATCATGTGTATAGCATGCCGTCACGCGATAGGCAGCCCTTGGAACGCTTGGTTCGATGGCGGATTGTCCCGAAGGTGGGGTCCTAGGGATTTTCCCTCGTAAACGGACATAAACGGCTAGATCCCTTTCCCCGCCTACGTTTCCCGAGAGGGGTACTTTTCGATTTCCGAACATTTTAGGGTAATTTGGCTAGAATCGTGGCCTTTAGGTAACGATTATGACCACAGAGAAACGACTCAAGATCCTCACCGAAGCGGAAATTGTTGACTTGTTCGGCCCGCCAGCACTCAATCAAAACGATCAACGATTCTTCTTCACACTCAATGATATCGAATTGGCCCAGTGCCAGAAGATTCGCAGGCGTGATCAACGCTGCATGTTCGTTGTGTTGCTCGGCTACTTTAAAGTGAAGCCCATTTCTTTGAGTCCCGGCTACCACCAGATCAAGCATGATATTAAATATGTCTGCTCAGAAGTGTTTCCCGGTTCCGGTCTGAGTCCCTTCAATCTAACTCAAAAAACTCGTGTGCGTATCTATCATCGCATATACGAATTAACAAACCATCAACAAACCATCAACGCTGGGAGAACGAACGGCACAGCGCCGCGCTGACAATAGACCTTCGCGAACACGCACAAGCATGGGCTCAACCGCGAGCGTTGTTTGACAGGGCTATTGAATACTTAGCGGCACAAAAAATTAGCATTCCTGGGTACTCAGTTTTGCAAGACTTGATCAGTGATGTCGTCAGTGCTACCAACGATCAACTCATTCGCCAACTCGAAGACCTCATCTCTGTTGACTTGACTTCTATGTTGTCTGACTTTGTCGAAGGCAATGACCCACTGACTCTACGGCGGTTAAGAATGGCGGCTAAGAACATTACAAGGAGTGAGTTGCAAAAAGAACTCGCCGTACATCAGCACATTCAATCTTGGATGCTAGAAGTCGATGAGGTTTTAAGTCAGCTATCAATATCGTTGAAGAATCAGCAGTACTTTGCTGAAAGAGTGACTTACTATGGTGCCAAACTAAAACGCCAACCTGTTGGTTATCAACGCCTCTACTTGTTGTGCTATTTGCAATCGCGTTGGCAACAGGCACTGGAACGAATAGCCGATGGCTTTGTTCATCATCTTTTTCAAAGAAAACAGAAAGCCAAAATATACGCGAGAGAATCTGTTTATCAAGACTGGCAACGAGCTGCGAGTAACGTCAGTAAAGCGGCGCAAGTGTTGCGTCTTTTTATCGACGACAGAGTAGATCAACAACAACCGTTTGGGGCGTTACGGCAGCATGCTTTTAAACTTCTAGCGGCGAAAGATCTGGAATCCGTTTGCCTGTTTTTGAATGATCAAAAGCGATCGGTTGAAGAGGCCACGTGGCAGTACTTCGATCACCGGGTGAGCTTACGAGAAGGCTTACTTCGTGATCTATTCCTGTGCTTGCACTTTGAAGGCGGTGAAAAAACACAGCGCCTGGCAGCTACACTGCATCGTGCGCAGCGTGATCTTATCGCCGATGGTGAAATCTCAATCGGCGCAATGGATAGCCGCTTGCCTACCAAGAAGCAATTGTCGTTCATGCAAGACTCGAGCGGCGTGATGAATAAAGGTCGGTACGAATGGTTCCTTTACTTGCAAATCCCCAATCGGTTGAATGGCCAGCTCACACTGCCAAATGTGTTTAAATACAGGGCTTTGGAGGCTGATCTAGTCAATCGTGAGCGATGGACAGAAGAAAAAGACGCGCTATTAGAGCGCACCCAGTTGCCTAAATTAGCCGCCAATCCCAACAAACTCATTGACCAAATGGCCAAAAACCTGGGTGTTAGATTACAAGAAGTGAGTCACTATCTAGAACACGATGACAACCGAAATATTATCCTGAGAAACCCCAAAGGAAAGCGCCATTGGCGCTTACCCACGGCCAACAAAAAGTACTTGGTCAATAATCCGTTCTTCCAGCAACTACCCACGACTGGCGTTGCCGATGTGTTGCGAATGGTCGATCGCGACACAGGCTTCCTTGATGACTTTAAGCATGTACTGGGTGCACAGTCGAAGAGCCGAGCACACGAGTATGACCTGTTGGCTATCTTGGTGGGCAACGCGACCAACCAAGGCATTTATGGTATCGCTCAAATATCCGATCGCACTTACGATCAGCTCAGCACCATTCAGGCGAACTATCTGAGGTTAGAAACACTGAACGCAGCCAACGATCGCATCAACAACGCAACGGCTAAGCTTCCGATCTTCAAGCACTACAATATCCAAGAAGATGTTATCCACGCCAGTGCTGATGGTCAGAAGTTCGAATCCCGGCGTGAGACATTTAAAACACGTTACTCGTCAAAATACTTTGGCACGCAAAAAGGCGTGTCGGCCATGAGCTTGATCGCCAATCATGCGGCCATCAATGCTCGTGTGATCGGTGCTAACGAGCACGAGTCCCACTACATCTTCGATCTACTGATGAACAATAGTTCCGAGATCGTGCCAGACGTACTGTCTACCGATACGCACGGAGTCAATCACATCAACTTCGCATTGCTAGATCTCTTTGGGTACAGCTTTGCTCCACGCTATGCTCAGGTGGGTCGTGTCATCAATGAGATGTTCGATGTCAAAGAAGACAAGGATAAGAAAATCCAATTGAGTCTGAAAAAGCCCATCAACACCAAGCTCATCGCGGCTCACTGGGATACTATACAACGGATCATGATCTCACTTTATGAACGCAAAACAACGCAAGCGACATTGGTTAGAAAGCTCTCAGGTTACAAAAGCAGCCACCCGTTACTCGGGGCACTAACGGAATACAATCGTATGGTGAAAGCGAATTATTTACTCAACTACATCGATGACGTCAGTCTGCGCGACTACGTTCAGCGAGCACTCAATCGAGGCGAGGCTTACCACCAACTGCGTCGTGCAATCAGCAACGTCAATGGTGATCAGTTCCGCGGCAGCTCGGATGAGGAGATCCAACTGTGGAACGAATGTGCTCGCCTGGTTACCAACGCTATAATCTACTTTAACTCGGCCATACTCAGTCAGTTGCTGACTAGCTTTGAATATCAGAAGGATGATGAAAAAATCCAGATCGTCAAATCAAGCCTCCCCAGTTGCCTGGTACAACATCAACCTGAAAGGCACCTACAACTTCCAAATGAGTGGGAAATTGCCGGATCTGGACGAATTAATGAGCTCAATCGACGGTTATAAGCCTGTTCAGGAAAAGTACCCACATCCGGAAACGTAAGCAGGGCATGGGATCTAGCCGTTTATGTCCGTTTACGAGGGAAAATCCCTAGGACCCCAAAGAGAGTCACCGAAGCGGACCGGGAAGAACTGAAGCGTTTGAAGGCACAGCGACATGAGGCGTACCTACAGCGTATTCCGGTTGAAGGCAAGTTCGGTCAGGGGAAAAACGGCTATCGATTAAACGATAGCCGGGCGAGGCGTGTTGACACCTCTACTGCCTGGATCAGGCAGTATCTTTCTGGTGATGAACCTGCTGATCCTGTTAAGGATCTTTTTTGCACTTTGTAAGAAGCGCGTTACAATCGTCCTATTGTCATTATTGTGAATTGAGAAGGTGCTGTTCTGTCATCAACCGGCGCATCCGGTCGTGGAGGTATTTCATGTCAAGCAGTGGCAGCCTGACTTACTGAACAGACTCTAAGTACGGTTTACATCTGCTCCAGCCTCACCTTTACCACCGAACGGGCATCCGCTTCCATAACAGTCAAACGGTAACCCTGCTCCTCGATCATATCGCCTTCCGCTGGAATATGGCGCAATCGGCTAACAATCAAGCCACCGACCGTATGCGCTTCCTCGACGGGAAACTTGGCATATAGAATGTCATTGATCTCAGATATCGGCATGCGTCCGCTCATAAGATGAGAGGTCTCATTTTCATGCTCGATATAAAGGCGTTGTTTCGGCTGGTATTCGTCGAAATCATATCCGACATCGATCTCACCAACCACCTCTTCAAAAACATCCTCCATAGTAAGAATGCCTATGGCTGATCCAAACTCATCCACTACTACAGCCATATGGTCTTCCCGAGCCTGCAATTGTGGAAGCGCCCGATCAATAGTCTGTTTGGGAGAGAGATAGAGCGCAGGGCGCACATAATCCAAGGTGGCATGGCTCTCCAGATCCGGATCCATCAGATCCCAGGTATCCAGCGTCAGCACACCGCTCACATTGGTGATATTTCCGCGATAGACAGGCAGGCGGTTGTATCCATGTTTGATCACGATACGAATAGCCTCCTTCATATTCCGCACTTCGTTGAATCCAACCACATCGGCAAGCGGAATCATCGCCTCTCCCACCGTGGTATCGGCAAACCGGATAATCCGTCTTATTCGCTTGCGATCGATGGTGGGTGGATTTGATGCTGATTCAGAGACATCCAACAGCACCCGAAGCTCTTCACGAGTGATAAACATATTCTGTGGTGCCGCCCCACCACCAAAAATACGGGTGGCAAGACGTGCGACACGGCTGAAGATAAAAATTAGGGGATAAAAAAGGTAAGAGAAAAAGCGCAGTGCATAGATCAAACGGCCGGCGATGGTATCAGCCTTCTGCTGGAATACACTCTTGGGCACCACTTCACCCAGGATCAGCAGAACAGGTGTAAGAACAATAATCGATAGAAGGTCACCCGCCGAACCAAACAGGTCAATAAAAATCAGCGCACCGAGAGTCGATATTGTGACCGTCGCAATATTGGTACCCACCAGGGTAGTGCCCAATATCACATCCGGTGTTTTAAACAGCTTAAGTACAAGTGCCGCACCACGGTTACCCAGCTTGGCCTGATGCCTCAGCTTGAGCTTATCCGAATTCACCATTGCTATTTCGGATCCGGAGAAGAAACCCTTCAGCAGCAGAAAGAAGATCATCAACAGAATTTCATTTAACAGGCTCATCATGGCCCTCCTGTTTTTTGCTCGTCACTTCTGACTGGCTACTCTCCAGAGACGGCGGCTCCTCCTGAATATCCATCACCTGAAGATGCTTGTCGCTGTTTCCATTCTGATCCAACGCTTCGCTAACCTCCTCTTCTTCAGTTTCCTGGGCCTCTTCTGAACTGTTCGATAGCTTACGCACCAGGAGCTTGCTGATGCGCAATCCTGTCACGTCTCTGGTGATAAACTCATAACCTTCATGGATGATGGAGTCGCCTATTTTCGGCAACCGGTCAAACAGCCTGAAGGCAACACCGCCAATCGTCGTCATCACCGGATCTTCAATATCAAAATTGGTCAGATTGTAAAAATCCGTCAGGCGCATATCACCGGGCACGGTGTAGCTATTTTCATCCTCTTCCTGATAGTACTCCTGCCCTACCATTTTCCCGGTGATTTCACCGAAGATAAATTTCAGAACATCTTTCATGGTAACAATACCGAGCACCTCGCCATACTCGCCCAATATGATGGCAACGCGGGTATTGTGTGCCTGGAAATAGTCAAACATCTCATCCACCTTCTTTGTCGGCGGAACGAAATGGGCAGGCTTCAGAATCATATCCAGCGTGACATCGGTAAGATCCCCACCGCCACGGACAATCTTCAGGATATCCTCCGAATGGATGAAACCGATCACATTATCCCAATGTCCCTCATAGACGGGGATTCGGGGATGGCAGTAGCTCCTGAACTTCTCTATCAGTTCTGTCACGGGAAGGACCGCATCAAGAAAGAGAATACGAGGGCCTGGTGTCATAATGCGGGATATATCGGTCTCCGATGCCTCAAGAAGATTGTCGATCAGAACACGTTCTGTCGCATCGATAACCCCCGTCTCTTCACCCTCCTCCAGCAGTATACGCAGTTCATCCGGCTGCAGAATATTCTCCCGGTCCACTTCATCACCAACCACCAGTGTGGTGATTCGATCGGAAAGCAGTCGCACCACTTCTCGCAGGGGGGTGATAAAGATAATCCAGCGGGGAAGTATCCGTGCCGTAATACGCGTAGTGAACTTAACGGGAAAGCTGACGGCGATAGTCTTTGGTGTCACTTCGCCGATAAGCAGCAACAGGGGTACCATAATGATAATATTGATCCAGCTAATATCCTGCTCGCCAAAAATAAGAAGCAGGATTCCGGCCATGTTGACGGCGGAAGCGATATTGACCAGTTCGTTACCACAGAGGATCGAAATGATAAGACGGCGGGGCTCATCCAGCATGGCATGAATGCTTTCTGAATGTTTGTCCCGTGACTGCCTGAGCTTTTGCAGGTCGATTCGGCTGATTGAGAAAAGCGCCGTTTCGGAGCCTGAGAAAACAGCCGATGAGAGCAACAGCAGGATCTGAAACAGGCAGCGAAGAGCCAGCTCCCACTGGTCGGGAGTGAAAGCAATAGAATCATAAAGTGCTTTCAGCTCACCCATCGATATTCCCCCGTCATCTCAGCATACGCCTCAACTTGGCGCCGAGGAGTTTCTGATTTGCTAAAGCGGCTATGTTAACAACTCAAATGCGGCCTTTCATCTACTTGGCCTTTTTTCTGGAATTTTGCTGACTCTGATCAAGAAGCCACAGGCCACTCTAAGCTGCATACATTTTGGCAGAGACTGAAACGTTTCTATAGAGAAAAAAGAAGGGCCGCAAATAGCGACCCTTCTCAGATTTTGGTAGCGGGGGCTGGTTGCCAACGCTATCTAAATTACTGATTAACGCATTCGATATAACCTCAAAGCTACCACCGCTTTCCATTACAACAAGCGCGTTACTATCAGAAAGCCCGACAAGTGAGGGAGTTCACGCTTCAATGGACGCGGATTATACCTACATTTTCCCATCCTTAACAAGCGAAGGATGGGAAAATGGGTAAAAATAATAACAGGTCAAACCAATATCCACCGCCATTTTCCATGCGCTTTACCGATGACGAACGCAAAGCGCTTAACCTTGCTGCCGCCGGTCGCCCTTTGGCGGCTTACATAAGGTGGCTGATCTTCAAAGAAGATATGCCCGAAATGCCCAAAAAGCGCACTCGGGGGGAAAGTGCCAGCCAAGATCACAAACAACTCGCCAAACTCTTGGGCGCTTTGGGTAAATCCCGTATTGCCAGCAATATCAACCAGCTTGCCAAAGCCGCCAATTCCGGCTCTTTACCGGTATCCCAAGAAATCATCAATGCCCTGAACGAATCCGTAGCCGCAATTAAGTGGATGAGAGCCACCCTTATAAAAGGAATGGGGATCAAACCTCAAAGCAAAGATAAGGATGAAAATAATGATCCTTAAGGGTAATCAACGCGCCGGAGGCAGGCAAATGGCCATTCACCTTCTAAATGCTGAACAGAATGAGCATGTAAATGTGCATGAGGTCAGCGGATTCATGGCGGACGATGTTCTGGGCGCTCTCAATGAAGCCTATGCCCTGTCCAAAGGGACACAGTGCAAGCAGTTCATGTATTCCTTGAGCCTCAATCCACCGCAAGATGAAGAGGTCTCCATCCAGACTTTCGAAGAAACTTTGGATAGGATCGAAAAAAAGCTCGGTTTGGAGGGGCAGCCCCGCATCGTGATTTTTCATGAAAAGGAAGGTCGCCGCCATGCACATGCGGTATGGAGCCGCATAGATACTGAGGCAATGAAAGCCATCAATATTGCCTTTCCCAAACGCAAACTAAATGACATTTCAAAATCCCTGTATCTGGAACAAGGCTGGAAACTGCCGGAAGGCTTCAAAGACAAGAATAAAAATAACCCACTCAATTACACAAGAGCAGAATGGCAACAAGCCGCACGCATTGGCCGCAGGCCAACGGATATTAAGCGTGAGTTACAAGAAAGCTGGTCTCTCTCGGAAAACAAAAAGAACTTTGAGAATTCATTACGTGAAAGTGGCTATTCCTTAGCGCGGGGTGATCGTCGTGGCTATGTCGTTGTCGATATTCATGGTGAGGTTTACTCCCTGTCCAAACAACTCGGTGTTAAACAAAGAGCTCTTGAAACAAAGCTTGGTAAAACTAAATTATTGCCTTCTGTTACCGAGACAAAAGACAAGATCAGTGATCAGCTCTCTGGCTTGTTCACACGTTACAGCAATGAACTAAAAGCACAGCACCAGAAAGAAATGCAGCCTCTGCTTCGCGATAAAGAAAACATGACAACGGAACACAGGACGCTTCGCGCTCAATTGGACATTAAACTCAATGAGCGTTGGCAAGGCGAGGAATCGAAGCGCACTTCCCGAATTCGCACGGGCTTCAAAGGCTTTTTAGATAAGCTCAATGGCCGTTACTGGAAAACCCGCAAAACCAATGAACGTGAAACCTACCAAGCGAATGTTCGTGATCAAAAAGAACAGGAGGAGCTAATAAACAGTCAACTTATCGAGCGGCAAAATTTACAGGTACAGATAACTCTTATGCGTGACAACCAAGAGCAAGAGCGCGCAGAACTGATCCGTGACCTTTCACACCTCAACGCCCACGAAAAAAAGGAAGGCCGCGTCGCTGAGAATTTTAAGTCTCGAGAAAAAGAGCACGCAAATAAAATGGATATTAATGATCTTGATACCGATATGGAGCCTGAAATTTAACGGCTCATAAAGAAAGGATGACCAAATGGCACACCAATATTTTTACAGGATGCCGGTTACACCGTGAATATTCTCGATAGAACCCCCACAACATATTGATATTTTCTATTAGAAAAAACGGAATTGAGTACAGGCCACTACACGACTCTTTTATCAGGATAGGCTATGACGATCCAAGAACCTATTTACCTGAAGTCATTCAGGAAATATTGAACAGCAAAAATCCACTTGTGGAAATTTTTCCTTATTAGCGTGCCCGTTTGTATGGGCTGCGTTTTCCGACAAGCCGTCTTTTGCTTGGAGGCGAAAAAAATTCAACCATCAGAATGAGAAATTTGCCGCCGGTTTTATCCGGCAGCACTTAGGGTGATAAAGAAGTCACTTGTTAGTGGCTCCAAAAAATATGCACTTCATCATGAGCCGTTTCGATTGTATAAATATCACCGCTCATTTCCATGTCGCGCCCCATGCGTTCATAGTCAATGTAATACGCTAGGTTTTCAGGGATTTCGGACGTGTTATCAGTTAGCTCTTCTGCATAATCGTCCAAGGATTTGTAACAACCTGAATAGCTTTCTTCCGCTGCTTTTTTTGCATCTTCTAAAGACCCGCCAAAGTGATTTAATAGCTCACCGCCTATCGCAGGGTATTCGTCAATAAAAGAGGCAGTTTCTTGCACTGATTCAAGTCCTTCATATTCACTTAGTCCGTAACCGTCAAAGCCTTCATAGTCATGTATGGCATATTCCTCTGCATCCTCAATGGGGCTGCTCTTAAGTATGCTTTGTACTTGTTCTTGGATATCATCAAGCTCATCACACGCATCAATCCACGCTCCATGTAAATACCCACTGTTATACGCTGCCAGACACGCTACATAAATTCTGATTTCACTACACATAGCCTTTTTCTCATAAATTCGATGTTGAGGTTTTGAGCGAAGCGTTTTTGCCTCGCGCATAAGCCTCTGGCGACTAGGCCGACTAGGCGGGGGTGAAAGAATCCAGAATAAATTGCGGAGGGTCTATTCAGCAAAGTGCCAAATGGAAACCGTCATTTTTCTTGATTATGAGGGCGGTGCAACGCCCCTCGATATCTTCTACCCTGATTGATCAAGTGCACCTGAAAGGTGAAGCCAAACCATCCATCTTAATACAGGTGACCTTTCCCCCAAAAATAGAGCCATGACAAGGATGAGATTTCCAATTAGTCTGTGTATTAGGAGATCTCAACATGAAGAAGAAGCGTTACAGAGAAGAGCAAATTATTGGTGCCATCAAGCAGCATGAGTCAGGGGTAAAAGTTGATGACATTTGTCGTCAGTTCGGCATTTCAACCGGGTGCTTTTATAACTGGCGAAGCAAATACGCCGGGATGGATGTCTCAGAAGCCAAACGGCTCAAAGAGCTTGAAAGCGAAAACAACAAGCTTAAGAAGTTACTTGCCGATAAAATGCTTGAAGCTGAGGCGATGAAGGATGTGCTCTCAAAAAAGTGGTAAAGCCTGCTGATAGAAAACAAATCGTGAGCTACCTTAAGTCGCGGTTCAAATTAAGTGAGCGTAGAGCTTGCCAATTAGTAGGCTTAAGTAGAACCGCTTTTCGGTACGTTACTCAATGGGGAAAAGATGAGCCTCTACGCAAACGGTTACTTGAGCTGGCAAAAAAGCATCCGAGTTATGGTTATTTGTTTTTACATGGCCTCCTGAGAGGAGAGGGGCTTGTGAAAAACAAGAAGCGGACCTACCGAGTCTATAACGAAGAAGGTCTTCAAGTGAGGACTAAAAAACGCAAGAAGATAATACGACCAAGAATGCCAACGATTATGCCCATTGGTAAAAATATACGCTGGTCAATGGATTTTGTCAGTGATCAGTTGGCTAATGGTCGCCGCTTTCGAGTATTTAATGTGATTGATGATTACTCAAGAGAAGTTATTGGCCAGCTCTCTGACTTCTCGATCAATGGTCACCAGGTCGCTCGTTTTTTAACTCAGGTAATTGAGCTAAGGAGCGCTCCGGATCAAATAATCTGCGACAACGGTACTGAGTTTACTAGCAAGGCGATGTTCTACTGGCAAAAAGAAAGTGGCGTTAAGCTAGGTTTTATTCAGCCAGGTAAGCCTACTCAGAATGCGTTTGTAGAAAGCTTAAACGGTAAATTCAGAAATGAATGCTTAAATCAGCATTGGTTCAGGTCCATTGATGACGCTAGACATGAAATTGATCAATGGCGAGAGCACTACAATCACGTGCGGCCTCATAGCGCATTAAATTATTTGTCACCTGTGGCCTTTGTGAATAGGGCCGCTTAGAATGAATTATCTCATCCAAGTCTTGGTATTAAGATGGGGGAAAGGTCACAGGCAGTTTTCATCACTGCCATTCAAACAATTAATTAATGTCCCTCCCTGTTACTTCGTTGCGTACAGCAACCTTTTGAAAGCCCCTACTTTTAGCGCCGATAGGCCATCAGACAAACAAGCGCATCCGCGCTGCTCCACATATTTCGCCCCAATGGGTGCTTCTCCCGACCTTAAGCGCAATGAACGGTCTTATCAAAGATCGTGATGTTCACGGTCTCCGACTAGAGGAGATAACAATGAGATTAATAACAAGATTTGAATTGGCAGGAAAAACAAATGAAGAGCTTCACAGTCTCTTGAGACAAACTTTCAACGCAGTGGCATCAGGTGATAACAACCACAAGAGAAATGCTATTGCATCCATGCAAAACATTCAGAATGAGCTTCTATCAAGGACTTGCCATCCTTGATAAGGCTAACCCAATGTTTGAATAGAATTTGCAAGCCTTTTTTCATCACCAAGAATAGTAGTGTAAAAACGTTGCCCAATTCCGTACATGAGGAACTTTAACTCTTCATCATTTGAAATAGAAAACGTCTTCTCCGCTTCATCATAAGAGATATTTTCACAATATCCATGAATATAATCCATTATTTGTGTCTTTTCTTCTCCTTCCAAGCCTGCGAAAGATTCAATAGCCAAAACGATCCGCTTTCTATTCGGCTTACTCACCTTTGACGCGTCATAACCATCGGAAAGCGCAATAAACGATTCACTCAAGAAAGTATTCACTTCCTCATGCGTGGCTTCTTTGTACAGTGCATCAACGCCTTTAAAGATGCTCGATATAGTACCCAAATTTCTAAAAACCAAGACATTCTGACTTGGAACAAAAGCAGCATCAGGAAAAGGATTAATTAATATTTTGTTATCGCTATTTTCAATAGTTACATTCTCCCCAAATTTCAAAATACTACGGTTCAAATAAGTTGATGGGGTAACCTTTTGAAAGCAGATAGCGTGCTCTTGAATTGCGCAAAGATACGATACATTCTTATATTTATCAGCCGGGATTTCGTTAAAACTTGTAGACACAATATCCTGCTTAATAAAATCCAAGCAATACGCCTTTTCTGTAAAATCTGATATTTTAAACAGGCTATCTTCATCGAGATTATGATCTGGAGAATACTCAACGAGTGAGTAATCATCAACATCAAACTGAAAGGTTGTTTGTCCAGAAAGCACTTTATAGTGAGCAGGATTACTCATTCTTTTTATTTTCGCGATCAGATAATCCATTCTTTAGACCTTTTCTATAAATGTATAATTATTAATACGATATGCCGTCTTTATCACCACATCTTTAGGCAACTTATACTTGTTTCTACTAATCAGAAATATTGACGCCCCATCACTTGTAACAATATTGTAGAACTCAAATCTAAAAACTAAGAACAAGGGATTAAAGTAAAGTGCCTGAGATAGAAAGGTGAAGACAAATAAGATGCCATAGACAAAAAATAATGCTTCAGCACTTCCAATACTTAACGCGACAAAAAAATAGCCCAAATAGCTTGGTAAAAAACTATTGTTTGCATGCTCAATAGAAACAACACTTCCAGATTTGAACTCATCTTTACCCAGCTTCGGGCATAGAACAATACTCAGCCAATTGATTAAAACCGGAACTAGCAAATAAACAAAATACGAAGCATAATTAGAAACATCAATCAAATATGGGCACAAACTCGGAAAGAAATGATCTAACGCATCCCCCTTTTGAACCAGAAAAATAATTACCAAGAGTGAAGTCGCATTAAATGTCAGAAGCAGTCGAAATATTAAATTCACAGTTCCTTTTTCCCTTCATCTATATTTACAATACGCTGCATGCTCTGCATAAGAGAAGATTTGAAATCATCATCAGCCCGTTCCAGAATAAATTTCTTAAGAAACTTATCCATCCGTATATTCAACTTAAAGGGAGGTATGGCTACTCCGTCTTGTTTCTCGAAATAGGCTTTGGCTTTATCCACCGTATCTTTTAGCGCGTCAAAGCGCCCAAAGTTGTTTAGGCTCTTCTCGTTAACATTGTCACCCATTAACGCGATAAGCAGGTTTTTATCCAAACCTAAGGCGCTTACTACTGCGTTTAATTGCGCATTTTCAGCGTTATCTTTGTAGTCGTTGATGTAGTCTCTAAAGCTGTGACCTTCAATTAATCGCGCATCGCCGCGCTGTAAGTCGTGCAAAAAGAGCTTGGCGTACTTTTGCTCGCCTTGGGTGAGTGATGAAAATGATTTGTGCAGCTCGTTAAGTGTAAGTTCAATGCTCGCTTGGTCTTGGTGTTGGTTCAGCTCTTTTAAATATTTGTCAAAACGGCTATTCATGTAGTCGGCGTCAATTTTTCCGGTATCAATTTCCGTAAGATACCCGCTAATATCAAAAGGCACATCGCCTCCTTCGCCGCCGCCTCCTTCGCCTTTTCCTGCCAGCTCTTTGTAACGTAGGGCGAGGCTCAAGTATGTCTGTTCATTTATCTCCAGCGTTAGCTCGTAATTATCATCGCCTTCACCAAATGAATACGTTAGCTCATTCCAATGCAGGCCTTGCACCTTGGCGGCCTCTAAATGCTGATTAAAGGATTTAAATAGATCGGCGAATTTAGCGCAAGCAGCATCGTCTTCTGGTAGCTTTTCAAAGTTTTGCACGCCGGCAGCGGTAAACAATTGAGTGATTTCTGCCGCCAGCTCATTCATGGCATCAAGGTTGCTTTCTAACCGATCGACAAATAAACCTATGGGTCTATCGCCCGAATAGAGTTTTACTGCGTCGTTTATATGCTGCTCCATGGTGTGTGGGTAGCGGTAATAGCGAATGGTTCCGTGTGGCTTATCGGGGCCAAATAAACGGTTGGTGCGCGAGAAGGCTTGAATAATATTTTGGTATTTAATCACCTTGTCTAAATAGAGTGTATTGAGCCATTTAGAGTCAAAGCCGGTGAGCATTTGATCAACCACAATCAGTAAATCAAGCTGCTTTGCAGGCTCGGCGTCGATGCGCTCATACGGTTTTTTATGGGCAAGGCGTGCGGCTAAATCTTTTTTAAAGGCCGCATGGCGGGCAAAATCAAAATCTTGGCCATAGCGCGCGTTGTAATCGGCCATAATTTCCTCTAAGCCGTCCCCCTTAAAGGCGGAGCCACGGTCGCCGCTTCCGTCGTTATCAATATTGGGGTCAAAGAGTGCGGATATTTTAAGCTCGGGTTTGGCAGATTTTAAGCGGCGGTAATAATCAATAGCTTCAGCAATGCTGTTGGTAGCCAAAATGGCATGAAACTTATTAGCTTGGCTAAGCACATCCCACTCGCCCAGAATATCTTCCACCACTTTAGCTTGATGGGCATCGGTTAAGTATTGTTCTCTTGGCACATAATCTTCTATGCCTTTGATGTATTTGCCTGTTGTGTCTTTATGGCCTGCCATGGAGACATCGTTCATAAAGTGGTTAAACTTTTTCTTTTTAGCTGGGTCTGCCATGGCATCGGCTACCGAATCGGCTTTGGCTTGCTCAAGTGCAACGGCTTGGCGTATGTCTTTGTCTTTATAGGTGCTTACTTTATAAGGGTCAAAGCCCAGTACATTGCCATCCCGTATGCCATCGGCAATACTGTAGCGGTGTAGCTCATTACCAAATACGGTATTGGTGGTGTTGCCGCTTCTTTCATTTTCTTCTTGAATGGGTGTGCCGGTAAAGCCAAAAAACAAAGCTCGCGGGAAGGTGCGCTTAATAGTGATAAGCATATCGCCGAAGGTTGAGCGGTGGGCTTCATCAATAATAAACACTAAACGCTTGGCGCGGATTTTTTCAATATCTGCCGAGTTAGTTGCAGTTCCCTCATCATCGACTGCTTCAAAAATATTACTCATTTTTTGAATGGAGCTAACAATTAAGGTTTGGGCGGGGTCGCTGCTTTTTAATTTGGTGATTAATACATCTGTATTTTCGGTGGCCTGCACCTCTTCTCCATCGCCTGCAAAATTATTGTATTCGGCGAATGACTGGGTGCCTAACTCAATGCGATCCATTAAAAAAATCACTTTATCGGCATCTTTTGATTGGGCAATCAACTGTGCCGATTTAAAGCTGGTCATTGTTTTGCCAGATCCGGTGGTATGCCACACATATCCACCTAGGCGATCCGGATTGTTTGCACTGCTGCCTATTTGTTGCCAATTAGTTTTAGCCACTTTGTCGGAGATGGCATTGGCGGCGTAATATTGGTAACTGCGCATCACCTTTAATACGCCATCGGTATCGTCGGCGACGGTGTAAAAACCAATAAGCTGATGTGCCATGGGGATGGAGAGCAGCGTGGAGGCGATGTCTTTCCAGTGGTTGATGGGTTCGTTATTAAAGTCGGCTCAGTTGAACTGGTAGTCGGGGTTAAATTTGCCATCCATGCCCGTATTGGCAAAGTATTTGGTCTCTTCTGGCTCCATGGCGACAAAGACTTGGATCAGCGAAAACAGTCCGCTAAAAATACCTTCTTTGCTGTATTTTTCAATTTGGTTTACGGCTTGGCTAACGGGAATGCCGCTGCGCTTAAGCTCTACATGAATCACTGGCATGCCGTTAATAAGTAACAGCACATCACCGCGCCGGTCGTTACGTAAGGGGCTGCCGCGTTCAAACTTGGGTTGCTGCACAATTTGGTAACGACTTTGGCCAGCGGCTATTTCTTGGCGGTCGTATATTTTTAGGCTGACTTCTTTGCCTACATGTAGTTTATCCGCAGGGTTATCGCGCTTAATGGCCACGGTTTTACCGTTAATTAAACCATTGAGCTTTAGCGGGGTTTTGAGTTCTTTAATTTGTTCAATAATTTGCTGCATTTCGCTACTGGTTAACGGAACATCATTTAAGCGATCCCGCTGGCGATTATTTTCAAATAAAATCATCGCCCAGTTTTGCAGCAACTCGGCCTCGGTTTTATGTTTTAAAATCTCAGGCTCCCACCCCTTGTGGGTGAGCACTTCAATAAAGGCCTGCTCAAATTGTGCTTCTGTTTTAAAGGTGGTCATGGTGGTGCTCCCTGCTAAACAATCATTTTGCTCAAGCAGGCGTGCTTGATGTTATTGAGCTTGGTGATTTGTTGTTGTTGGTGTTGGTGTTGGTGTTGGTTGATCAGCATATCTAGCTTTTGGAAGTAGTTTCCGATTCTAATTTGTTCATCTTCGGCCTCAGGATAACTTATTAACTTTCCTAGCAACTCATCTTTAGTTATCCCTTTTATCGAAGTTCCTTGAACTTGCTCCATTTCACTTTGTAATTGCTTCCAAATAACATAAGCAGCATATTGCGCATTAATCTTCAAATCACTTAGTGATAAGAAATCTTGGCTAGTAGCGTATTCGCTTTCCATCAAAGAAAGTTTTCCTACGCCTACTCTTGTGACGATTGCTATTGAATTACCAGAAATCAGTTTAGTCGCCGACTTAATTACCGCTGCTTTGGTAATGTATTTTTTGGCGACAACTGGACTAACACTACCGTCTTTAATGTCAGAGGATTGAATCCAAGGAATTTGGCCTTGCCAAAAACTTTTCTCGTTAATCGAAGGTGTCCCCCCGCCAAAAGTCGTACCAGAGACTTCTCCAATAGAGTTATTTAGCCACTCCCCACTAAACCCTTTAAAGCGGATTTCTGGGATGGTTTCTCCTTGTTTGGGGAGCATGCGTTCCAGCATGGCTTTTTTAATATTGCTTAGCTTGTCATGCTTTTGTTGGTGTTGATTGATTAGGCTATCGAGTTTTTGGAAATAGTCAGTGATATTTTTTTGCTCGGGCACCTGTGGAACAGCAATAGTTCTATTTTTCCAATCCGTAACGTCGAATACTAATTTTTCAATATCAACGCCATAGGAACTAACAAAAAACAACTTACGCATTTCAGGTCTTTTTGAAATTATAGTCCAGAATATAGCAGTAATTTCATCACTATCTACCACAACAAGGTATTCATTAGATACAACGGCATTATCAAGGCTCTTTGGAACAATCCCATTAGCACCGTGAACAACTTGTCGCTTTGAAACAAGATAATCACCAGCCTTAACTGTGAAATAATTTTTAACTAATATATTTCTTCCTTTAAGAATGGATCTAGGTATAACGCCTTCATTTCGCCGCTTTACTGTTACTAATTGGTATGATTCGTTATCCATTAATTCAATGGGGCGCTTTATTTCAGCTAAAATGTTTCCAATACTTTTATTCGCCCATTCCCCACTAAATTCATTAAAGCGAATATCAGGTGCCTTTTTCTCCATGCTCATCTTATTCGCCCTTCAACAAGGTGGTCAGTTCGGCCAAACCTTGCATATCAGACTCATTACCGGTGAGCTCGCCCATCATGTCAGCCAATTCTTGCTCGATGGTTTTAATCTCGCTGGTCACTTGCGAATAGGTAACAGCGTATTTATCGGCAAGGTTTTGTACTTGGGTGGTGAGATGAATAATGACGGCGCTTGGCATAGCTTCGAGTTCGCGGCTTAATGGTGCAATCCATTTTAGGTGTAATAGTTCGTTTACTTGCTCGTCGGTTAAGGCTTCGATGGTGGTTTTGGTTTTAAGGTGTAGCGTACCAGCTTTCGCTTTGATATCCGCTTTAAGCTCAGTTTGTTCTACTAACAACTGGTCTGCCTTAACGACTTTACCTTCATAAGTTTCTGGATCAAAGTCAAACTCAGCTCTCAAAGTTTGTAGATAAATATTCACCTTGCCTTTGCCGTATGTGCCATCTTTATTGGCTTCAATATTTTGCCAGCCAACTTGCGGATGGGCTGCCACAAACTCTAACTTTGCTGGCTTTTTGGATTTGTTATCAAGTAATTCAACATATTCACTGATCGTTCGAATTTCTTCTGAATCAACATCCGCATATACCTCTTTAAGCTTTTTGGTCAATTCCGCTTTCAAAAAAGCATCATTTTTGTCATTTAGGATGGGTGAATCTTTTTCTTCTTCCGTAAACCACACGATGATCTCTTCAATTTTAGATGTGACTTCTGCTAGTTTTGTTTCTTGCCTTGCTAAAGCTTGCAACTCATCACTTAAATGCGTTTCTTGCACTAAATAAAACGGCAGTATGTGCCCTTTCCAGCCGTCTTGTACCTCAGTATCTTTGCCGTTTTTCTTTTTAATCACCATGTTGGCATCCACTTGTTTGGTGGCGACAAAGCCTTCGGTTTGCATCATCTCTAAATCGGCGCTGATGATTTTCCATTGGTTATTTTTGTGTTGGTAGGCTTGGTATTTATCAATGAGTGCAATAGGCGCTAGGCGATTGAATAATTCCTCACTTAGTTCGGCTTCTTGTTGGTTGCGGCTAACGGCTGCCCACCCCTGAATCAGGGTGGTGTTTAAATAGTCATCAAATCCATTAAAGGCTTGGTTGTAGGTGTTAATAAACGTAACCACTTGCGGGTGCTGGGTAATGGTGGCATTCACCGCGTCTTTGGTAATGGCAAGTTCGCTGTAGCTGGCGGATTTAGGTGTAAACAAAGCCGCATGCAATTGCGGAAAGGCTTGCAAATAGACTTGTAAATTGGCGATTTCGCTGTTGGGTATACCGCCTAACATTATGGCGTGTAAGTCCCAGCTTTCAGCGGCAGGAGATGAATCCACATAGCGCGGTATGTTGAGGTTGTAGCCATTGTCGCGCAGGGTTTGTTTGCTCACCAGTTGTGAGAACTTATTAATGCTTTCGCGGTTAATGACTGCATCGGTAATGCGCTTGATGTCACTCGCTTGCAGTTTGTTGTTTTTGCCTTCTTTTAAAAAGTGCTTGGAGGCATCAACTATTAAAACATCGGTATTTTGGCGTTTTTGTTTTAACACCAAAATTACCGTAGGAATACCGGTGCCAAAAAAGATGTTAGCGGGTAAGCCAATAATGACATCAATGTGGTTATTCTCAATTAACTGGGTACGAATTTGCCCTTCTTCACCACCACGGAATAACACGCCGTGAGGTAATACGATGGTCATAATGCCATCTGGCTTTAGGTGGTACAGGTCGTGCAGCAAAAAGGCAAAATCGGCTTTGGTTTTGGGGGCTAGGCCAAAGCGTGAATAGCGTGGGTCGCTCTCTTTATGGGTAGAGTCCCAACTTTGAGAATAAGGCGGGTTAGATACCACGGCATCGACATACAAGGCTTCGTATGAGCCTTGCGGGTCGCTTTCATCAAAATACGGCCAATCGTCTTCTAGGGTGTCGCCGTTGCGGGTTTTAATATTGCTGGCTTTAATGCCGCGCATGATTAAGTTCATGCGCGTTAAGTTGTAGGTGTTGGCTTTTAGCTCTTGAGCGTAATAGGTAATGTTGTCTTTGCTTTTGGCGTATTGTGCGACGGCTTGGCCAATGTTGATGAGTAACGAGCCTGAGCCACTGGTGGGATCGTAAATTTCTAGGGTGTCTTTGTGTTTTAATTCGTGAGCAATTATGTGTGACATGAGCACTGATACTTCGTGCGGGGTGTAAAACTCGCCCGCTTTTTTACCGGCATTGGCGGCAAACTTTTCAATTAGGTATTCATAGATGTAACCCAGCACATCGTAACCTTGATTACCGTTCATGGGGATGCTTTTAATCAGGTGCAGTAAGTCACTAATGGCTTTGGTGCGTTTGCCGGCGCCTTCGCCGAGTTTGCTTAGGCCTGTTTCTAGGGTGGTGAAAATGCCTTCAAATAATTTTTTGTGGTTGGGGTGAATCAAGCGGCTAAACGCCGATAATGCATCGCGTACATTGGACTCATCAAAGTCCGATTTAGCGTCTACCCAAGTGGAAAACAGGTTGTTGTAGGAAATAAAGTAACCCAAGTTACTTTGTATAAATTCGACGGTTTCAGGATCTTCTTCACTTAGGGCTTTAATGTCTTCGGCTGTCATGCCTTCTTTGGTAACAAACTGCACCAGCTGATCGCTTAGGTATTTGTAAAAGATAAAGCCAAGTATGTAATCTTTATATTCATTCGCTTCAATTTTGGAGCGCATCTGGTTGGCGGATTCCCAGATTTTGGCGGCGAGCTGTTGTTTGTTCAAGTTCTCTGTCCTTTATCTCTCATATTCTGTTTAATATCTGATGCGTTAAGTATTTTTCTTCTAGGTATTTAACGCTCAAAAAATTCTTCATCTACTTTTTTAAGATGAAGTATCTCTTGGTCTTCGCAACCAATATTGTAACGAAGCATAAGTTTCGCTAAACGACGTCCATCAATCAGTACTATTCGTATACCTAAGTCCGCCGCTGTTTGAATGGCGGATGATGTAAATGATGCGGTGGTGAAGAAAATGCCTTTTTGGGCTTTCTTCAGATTTAGCGCGCCGAAGAAGTCGCGAATTGCGCCTGCGCCAATATTATTGCCTTCGGCGTTTCTTTTAGCCTGAACGTAGATTTGATCTACGCCTATCGGGTCTTGATCAATTACGCCGTCAACACCATCATCACCGCTTTTGCCAATTGCCTTTCCCGCATTTTCTGAGGTACCGCCATAGCCCATACCTATGAGGAGTTCGACGATTAGTTCTTCAAAAAACTGTGGCGAGGCATCACGAACACGACCGAGCAAATCGGCTGTCAATGCATCGCCAATGGCCTTATGGGCAGCGCGTAGTTGCTCATCGGGCGTAGCATTTTCATTGGTTTCGGGATTTTGCTCTTCAACCGCATTGTTAGCTGATTGCGTACCTTTACGCGTTCGAAACTCTTGAAAGGCTTCAAACTGCATAAGGAATTTGTTATCGATCCTATCTGGCCTACTTTCGAGAACTTTCTTGCCTTCATCCGTTAGTACGAAATGACTGCGTGCTGGATAAGAGAGTAAACCGGCCTGTTTTAGGTAGCCTTTTTCCCAATGAATGCGGTTTGAAAACGTGGATTGTTTACCACTGGGGAGGAGCTGCTCACGCTCTTCAAGAGTGAGCTTAAACTCGCTAGCAAGAGTATCTATAACATCTGATGTAACAACTTCACCATTTGCACAGGACTGAAGCACTGGAAGCATTAATGTCTGATAATCTGGAATCATTTACTCACATCCTTATGTTTTTGCTCTTCTATCCAAAGGAGGACATCCTCCCGCTTAAACCGCCAACTGCCGACCACTTTAAAGCCTGGCAGCTTACCTTCAGCTGCCAAGCGATATGCCGTTTTTTTCGCCAATTTCAGATGCTCCGCAACCGCTTTCAAGGCCAAAGCTTCATCAATGATAGGTATACCTACCCAAATAATGGTAGAACTACTGAATCAACAACCACAAAACTATTATTGCCCATGCGGTTTCCTAGGGTGTACCCCCACATCGCATCTCATGACTGAAACGATTTTTCAAGTTTACGAAGCAGTTCTTCGCAGGTGCCTTCGCCCGCTTTATCAAGATTAAGCTCCCGCCACTTTACAGCAGGAAGGTTTTGCACGTTCTCAAGGTCAAGCAATGCCCAATCAGGTTTGCGGCTATAGAATGAGCGCAGGAAGGTTTTATGATCTTCCGGCATGTTGTCAGTGACATCTTTGATAAGCCTATCTCTTGTCGCTATAAGGCAATCAAGCGTAACTTCATCGCCCGTCATGCCTACAAAGTTTTGCTCAAAGTCTTGAGCGATATCCCGCAATACAGGATCAAGCAGTGAGTGCGGGGAATGATCGTGGCTAATCAAATACACGACCATAGCCGTGCGTAGGTCATCGATGATGCCTTCATTTTCAAAAAGCTGGTGAACATCAAACAAATCTCTAGGATGTTGCCGATCAAGGGCGGCCATGATCTTTCCGGCGTATAGGTCGGCAAATGACAAAACATTGATTTCTGCAAATCCAAAATCGTTTTCAACCTGTTCACATACAGACATAAGCACAGGATCATAAACGCAGCCCCTGAGTACAGGCGTAACCTCGATCTTTATTTGTACGCGCTCTTTGGTACGGATGACCAGTTTAGTGATTTCTTTTTGTGTGCTCGTCGCGGATTCTGTAATCTGAATTGTGCTATCCGAGGCTTGGATGTTTTGCCCGATGCGTTTCAATGCCGCGTCAATTTCAGATAATGAATGGCTGCGTTCGGCAACAGGCAGATACGTCAGATCAATATCTACTGAAAGGCGCGGAAGATTACGGATAAATAAATTGATAGCCGTACCGCCCTTGAGTGCAAAACACTCTTCCTTGGCGACATGAGGCAGAGCTTTCACCAAAAGTGCCACTTGCTTACGATATAAGTCGCTATAGGCCACGTGCATCTCCCTTGATGAATTCTTCTGGCACGGTGATTTGGTAAACCGGATCAAACTTACCGCCTTTTACCAGCATGCGCTTACCACTGCCTAAATCGATATGTTCGCGTTCTATACTTTTTAGCCACTGGTGCTGATGACGGTCTGCAAAGAAAAAGAATAATCGTTTAACCTTTATGCTCTTTGTTTTCTCTAGTAACGCTTGCATCCGGCGTGGGCTGATATTGACTAACCCCTCCATAATGACATCCGCCATATGAAAGGTTTCGTCTTTGGGTAACTCATCAAGCAGCTCAAGATAAGCGCGTTCAGGGGTGGACATAACCAATGGCCATTTCCATTGCCCCCAATGCGTGACTCGAAAACCACCGTCTAAGACCGCACCTTCTACGCTTGGCGTATCCAAGGATAGCGGTGTATTTGTTGGCGTGGACTGAGGCAGTACGCGCTGGCGATTGTGGGTAATAAATTGCTGATTGAGAGGCAGCTTTAGAAGCCACGAGGGCAGCTTATCGTCACAATAAAGATGGATGTTTTTTTGAGATTGTGGGACATAATGTGCATAGCCTTGAAGCTCTAAGGCAGTGCGTCCACCAACTGAAATCGAATAGCCTAAAAGAGTTTGTAGGGAAACAACCACCTGCTCCCAGCTTATTTCACCGCGCGGACGACGAAATACACTGCGCGTTGGCTGCTGCAACCACCCTGCTGAAACATACTGGCTACGCAAAGAACGAGAGTATCCGTTGCGCTCTAACCATGCCGCATCAACAAGCAATCCTTCAGGTAGGGATTGCTCTAAGCGGTTTAATTTATTTCCAGTTTGCACTTTCATACTGTACAAAATAAGGCATTTTCAAACTACAGTCAAGTTTAAATAATGATTGCTTTGTACATTTTAGCTATACATATGGTGAGTTATATAAACCATCATATTCACATCCAAGAATGGTTTTTTGGTCGGGGTTGAGCGGAGAAACGCTCACGGCATCCAATCTGCGCAAGGTTGGTCGAGGGTGCCTAGAGGGGCTATGACATGCCCTTTTGGTTGATGGGAAGTCCATGAAGGGAGAGCAATATCTCCTTTCTGATCGAGGTTTCCAAAGGGCGCGAAGGCTCTTTGGTCGATGGGGATGCAAGGGGAGAGCGGTAATCTCCCCTTTGCCCATGGGGTTCTTAGGGGCAGCACGGAGGCTCCCATAAGTGGCGATTAAACGGCCACACGTTCGCTGGTGCAGCACTTGGCTTAATGCCAATAATGCGCCATTTAAGCTCTTGTTTGAGAATGGTAATTCGAGACTTAGAGCGCCTCCTGAGGATAGAACGGACGGGGAAACGTCCTTCTCAAGATAGGTGCGGGGAGGAGAAAATGGCACATTTTGTACTACACGCACACATCTTGCGGTCATCCTTAGCCTGCACCAATAGCGAAACTGGCCAGTAGCGGGACTATGTTGTGATACAGCGCAATCCACTGTGGAAACGGATGACGGTGGCACTAACGTTGCCACAAATGCGGAGGTCAGGCATTAGACACGAATTTCCTAACGCCTGCCCGATCAAGGTGCACCATGGGGTCCTAGGGATTTTCCCTCGTAAACGGACATAAACGGCTAGATCCCATGCCCTGCTTACGTTTCCGGATGTGGGTACTTTTCCTGAACAGGCTTATAACCGTCGATTGAGCTCATTAATTCGTCCAGATCCGGCAATTTCCCACTCATTTGGAAGTTGTAGGTGCCTTTCAGGTTGATGTTGTACCAGGCAACTGGGGAGGCTTGATTTGACGATCTGGATTTTTTCATCATCCTTCTGATATTCAAAGCTAGTCAGCAACTGACTGAGTATGGCCGAGTTAAAGTAGATTATAGCGTTGGTAACCAGGCGAGCACATTCGTTCCACAGTTGGATCTCCTCATCCGAGCTGCCGCGGAACTGATCACCATTGACGTTGCTGATTGCACGACGCAGTTGGTGGTAAGCCTCGCCTCGATTGAGTGCTCGCTGAACGTAGTCGCGCAGACTGACGTCATCGATGTAGTTGAGTAAATAATTCGCTTTCACCATACGATTGTATTCCGTTAGTGCCCCGAGTAACGGGTGGCTGCTTTTGTAACCTGAGAGCTTTCTAACCAATGTCGCTTGCGTTGTTTTGCGTTCATAAAGTGAGATCATGATCCGTTGTATAGTATCCCAGTGAGCCGCGATGAGCTTGGTGTTGATGGGCTTTTTCAGACTCAATTGGATTTTCTTATCCTTGTCTTCTTTGACATCGAACATCTCATTGATGACACGACCCACCTGAGCATAGCGTGGAGCAAAGCTGTACCCAAAGAGATCTAGCAATGCGAAGTTGATGTGATTGACTCCGTGCGTATCGGTAGACAGTACGTCTGGCACGATCTCGGAACTATTGTTCATCAGTAGATCGAAGATGTAGTGGGACTCGTGCTCGTTAGCACCGATCACACGAGCATTGATGGCCGCATGATTGGCGATCAAGCTCATGGCCGACACGCCTTTTTGCGTGCCAAAGTATTTTGACGAGTAACGTGTTTTAAATGTCTCACGCCGGGATTCGAACTTCTGACCATCAGCACTGGCGTGGATAACATCTTCTTGGATATTGTAGTGCTTGAAGATCGGAAGCTTAGCCGTTGCGTTGTTGATGCGATCGTTGGCTGCGTTCAGTGTTTCTAACCTCAGATAGTTCGCCTGAATGGTGCTGAGCTGATCGTAAGTGCGATCGGATATTTGAGCGATACCATAAATGCCTTGGTTGGTCGCGTTGCCCACCAAGATAGCCAACAGGTCATACTCGTGTGCTCGGCTCTTCGACTGTGCACCCAGTACATGCTTAAAGTCATCAAGGAAGCCTGTGTCGCGATCGACCATTCGCAACACATCGGCAACGCCAGTCGTGGGTAGTTGCTGGAAGAACGGATTATTGACCAAGTACTTTTTGTTGGCCGTGGGTAAGCGCCAATGGCGCTTTCCTTTGGGGTTTCTCAGGATAATATTTCGGTTGTCATCGTGTTCTAGATAGTGACTCACTTCTTGTAATCTAACACCCAGGTTTTTGGCCATTTGGTCAATGAGTTTGTTGGGATTGGCGGCTAATTTAGGCAACTGGGTGCGCTCTAATAGCGCGTCTTTTTCTTCTGTCCATCGCTCACGATTGACTAGATCAGCCTCCAAAGCCCTGTATTTAAACACATTTGGCAGTGTGAGCTGGCCATTCAACCGATTGGGGATTTGCAAGTAAAGGAACCATTCGTACCGACCTTTATTCATCACGCCGCTCGAGTCTTGCATGAACGACAATTGCTTCTTGGTAGGCAAGCGGCTATCCATTGCGCCGATTGAGATTTCACCATCGGCGATAAGATCACGCTGCGCACGATGCAGTGTAGCTGCCAGGCGCTGTGTTTTTTTTCACCGCCTTCAAAGTGCAAGCACAGGAATAGATCACGAAGTAAGCCTTCTCGTAAGCTCACCCGGTGATCGAAGTACTGCCACGTGGCCTCTTCAACCGATCGCTTTTGATCATTCAAAAACAGGCAAACGGATTCCAGATCTTTCGCCGCTAGAAGTTTAAAAGCATGCTGCCGTAACGCCCCAAACGGTTGTTGTTGATCTACTCTGTCGTCGATAAAAAGACGCAACACTTGCGCCGCTTTACTGACGTTACTCGCAGCTCGTTGCCAGTCTTGATAAACAGATTCTCTCGCGTATATTTTGGCTTTCTGTTTTCTTTGAAAAAGATGATGAACAAAGCCATCGGCTATTCGTTCCAGTGCCTGTTGCCAACGCGATTGCAAATAGCACAACAAGTAGAGGCGTTGATAACCAACAGGTTGGCGTTTTAGTTTGGCACCATAGTAAGTCACTCTTTCAGCAAAGTACTGCTGATTCTTCAACGATATTGATAGCTGACTTAAAACCTCATCGACTTCTAGCATCCAAGATTGAATGTGCTGATGTACGGCGAGTTCTTTTTGCAACTCACTCCTTGTAATGTTCTTAGCCGCCATTCTTAACCGCCGTAGAGTCAGTGGGTCATTGCCTTCGACAAAGTCAGACAACATAGAAGTCAAGTCAACAGAGATGAGGTCTTCGAGTTGGCGAATGAGTTGATCGTTGGTAGCACTGACGACATCACTGATCAAGTCTTGCAAAACTGAGTACCCAGGAATGCTAATTTTTTGTGCCGCTAAGTATTCAATAGCCCTGTCAAACAACGCTCGCGGTTGAGCCCATGCTTGTGCGTGTTCGCGAAGGTCTATTGTCAGCGCGGCGCTGTGCCGTTCGTTCTCCCAGCGTTGATGGTTTGTTAATTCGTATATGCGATGATAGATACGCACACGAGTTTTTTGTAGTTAGATTGAAGGGACTCAGACCGGAACCGGGAAACACTTCTGAGCAGACATATTTAATATCATGCTTGATCTGGTGGTAGCCGGGACTCAAAGAAATGGGCTTCACTTTAAAGTAGCCGAGCAACACAACGAACATGCAGCGTTGATCACGCCTGCGAATCTTCTGGCACTGGGCCAATTCGATATCATTGAGTGTGAAGAAGAATCGTTGATCGTTTTGATTGAGTGCTGGCGGGCCGAACAAGTCAACAATTTCCGCTTCGGTGAGGATCTTGAGTCGTTTCTCTGTGGTCATAATCGTTACCTAAAGGCCACGATTCTAGCCAAATTACCCTAAAATGTTCGGAAATCGAAAAGTACCCCTCTCGGGAAACGTAGGCGGGGAAAGGGATCTAGCCGTTTATGTCCGTTTACGAGGGAAAATCCCTAGGACCCCACCTTCGGGACAATCCGCCATCGAACCAAGCGTTCCAAGGGCTGCCTATCGCGTGACGGCATGCTATACACATGATGTTCAAACCCGGCCTGTGTGCCGAGAAGAAGTGGAGACGATTACGGGGTTTCGATTACCTGGCGAAGGTGATAACCGGAATCAAATTTAACGAGGGTGTTGAGGTAGCAAGAGTCGATCAGGTCGCCGCTTGATTCAACTGGCTAAGCACCAGATTTGACTATAACTCGGATATTCTTGCCTCGAGCCAATCCACGGGTATTACTTTTACCACGGTACAAAAGTTTGTACTGCTGGGGGGGACTAGCCACACCATTCTCAGCAAACGGCGCAATATTGTGATGGCGAGTGATGAGGCTCACCGGAGTCAGTATGGTGATAAAGCCAAATTAAACCTTAAAATAAGTAATGGATTAGCAGGTTACCGAACTGATAAAGTTGGGTGATTGTTTATACCGCGAAGTTCAGATTGAGCAGGCAGTTATCATCTGGGAAATTGCGACTAATCCGGATCCCGCTAAGGACAATATAGCAAACAAGCATAGATCGAGCATTGAAGCTGTTAGGTAGGTTACAGGAGATCAGGGGACAGTGATTCCCTCTTTGGCCAGTATGGCGACGAGCCGGATCAGTGGTAGGCCAATCAGTGTATTCGGGTCATCTCCCTCCAAATATTCGAGTAGTGCGATTCCCAAGCCTTCCGATTTAAAACTTCCTGCGCAGTTATAAGGTTTTTCCGCATCAAGGTAGCGTTCTATCTGTTGTTGTTCGAGTACTCTAAAATGGACGTAAAAGGGTTCGCACAAGCTTTGGCGCTTTCCAGAGGCGCTGTTGTGCAGGCAGAGGCCGGTATAAAAAGTTACGTGTTTTCCAGATGCACGCTGCAATTGCTCAATAGCACTCTGACGATTTTCTGGCTTCCCAAGAATTTTTCCATCGATGCATGCCACTTGGTCGGAGCCGATTATCAGGCTGTCAGGGAAGTCTGTGGCAACCGCTAGCGCTTTCTCTTCAGCAAGCCGAGAGACAAGTGCCTGAGGAGACTCTTCCGGTTTTGCCGATTCATCGATATCAGGGGTGGCCGTTGAGAAAGGGAGTCCAAGCTTTTCGAGCAAGGCTTTGCGAAAGGGCGATGTAGAAGCTAGAACCAGCCTGATTTTTTCTGAATGGCTTTTCATCTATGCTGCTTTGTGAATTGATAAACGATTCAAAGTGTTAACAGAAACTGGTAAAAACAGCGCTGTTTTTTTTGGTCAGAATTCAGACAGTGAGTAAACCGGCTGTCACCTTATATCGTCTAAGCTGCTTTGGCCATCGAGAATCGGTACTACTTACTTCTTGCGCGGGATTGAAATACAAAAAACAGAGGCTGCCCTAGTTAATCAGCTAAATTTGTCTTTAACCCATTGATTCATCTGTTTTAACTGACTTTCTGGCATCACTGTTATTAAATCGCCATTCAAATTCCTTCAAAAAGGGATGAAAATGGTCTTCTGGTACCCCATTAAATTGACGCATATGCCGCTTTGCCTGGTTCCACATTCTCTATTCTGTTAATGCGGTTAGGCTTGTTTGCAAATAGCTTACTGTGGTTTATTCGATGGCGCTTAAATTCTGAGACATCAATACATTATAGCTTCTCCATGCGTCAGTATAGCAATAGTGTCGGGCTTTACACCTGTTGCCTAAATTATAAGCATTAACGTTCTGACTTTAGCATCTGGAACAATAACGGTAAATACCTTATTGTTGCGCTTTAGTAAGTCAAATACAGGAACTTTACCGACTGCGCCTTGACCTCCTTTTCCTTTGCGCCTACCACCAAAATAACTTTCGTCTGCTTCTATTTCTCCGTCCAGCAATTCCAAATGCTCACTGTAGTCATAGATAACCTGTCTAAGTCGATGAAAGCAATATCCCGTCATTGCTTCATTGGTGCCAACTAAAGAGGCGGCTGTTCGTGCTATTGTGCCCGCTATAAATAGCTCGATTAATCGACTTTGTTTGTACCTACTTAATCTGCTCTTTCCCACTTTGCTATCCTAAAATAATTTATTTATCTAGGATAGCCCCAACTTCAATTTTTTAGACCATCCTTAAGAGGGCCTCTGATCAATTGGTGAATCGGTGCCTGATGGCTGAAATCTCCCAGCTCTGCGTTGAAAATCTTGCCAATAGTCGGCTATTATCGCCTTTATACTGGAAGATTTTAACTCGTCATCCATCTGATTCAGAATTAATCAGAGGTTCCTTAGTGTTAATGCAATCCTCCCTGATAAAAGGCCCATCACAAATTAGAGTTCTCCGGTTAAACTAACCACAGACAGGAGAACGAAGATAAAGAAGAGCAGACATACCGAAAGCCAGATTATCCGTATTTTGAAGGAAGTAGAGGGCGGTAGGAAGGTGAAGGAGGTCTGCCGGGAATAGGGTATATCCGATGCCACCTACTACAACTGGAAGAGAAAATATGGTGGTAGGCATCAGATATCAAGCGTCTAAAAGAGCTTGAAAATGAGAACAGGCGTCTCAAGCAGATGTTCGCCAATTTAAGCCTGGAACATGCCGCACTTAAGGATGTCATTGAAAAAAAGCTCTAAAGCCAGCTGAGAAGCGCGAACTGGTTGATTATCTGCAAGACGAGCATGTTCTGACTCAACGTGCAGCCTGCAGGGTGATCAATATTAGTTGAAGCAGTTATAACTATATACAGAACGGGACCGGCCCGTTATAGATGCACTGCAACAGCTGGCGACGAAACAACCAACGTATGGATTTGGTTTGATGTTCGACACGCTCCGGCGTGAAGGAAAGCCCTGGAACCATAAGCGGGTATACTGCATATACAAGCTACTGAAGCTTAATTTCAGACGCAAGGGTAAAAAGTAGTTGCCTAACCGTAATCCTCAGCCGCTGGTTGTTCCGGAGGCAATGAATCAATTATGGTCAATGGATTTTATGAGTGATTCACTGATGACCGGAAGGCGTTTTAGAACATTCAACATTGTGATTATCTTTTTTGTGTCTGTCATGATTGATTCTTGTTATCAGTAAATGGTTGATCTGCTCTGGTCAAGTCGAACCGGACACATTCAATTGAGACAGTTCATAGTTAATCGGTGACAAACTACCATTGGCAGTGTGTAACCGATCTTTGTTGTAGTAGCGGATGTAATCCGCGACATCGTACTTCATGTGCTCTCGTGTAGGTTGAGACACTTTTAAAATCCAGTCATGCTTCAAGCTGCCAAAAAAACGTTCAACTACCGCATTGTCCCAACAAGCACCTACATCTCCCATCGACGAGCGTAGGCCATGATTTTCTAATAAATGTCGGTGCGACTTGCTCGTGTACTGTGATCCGCGATCACTGTGAAACACTAAACCCTTGTTAGGTTGGCGTAGGTTAACGGCTTTTATCAACGCTTTCTTCACCAGATTAGTCGTCATGCGTTTATCTATGGACCAGCCAACAATACGCCGTGAATATAAATCCATGACAATGGCTAAATAATCGATCCTGAAATATTTATAACGCAATGATTTATATAAAATAAGCGTCTAAATTTGATAAAATAAACGTCCGAGAAAGGGGTAAAAGCAGAGAAAAACTGGACGAAACAGAGGTGGATAATTGAGCAAACCCAAGACAGCCAATCCCAACCAGCAAAGTTTCCTGCACCAGAACTTACTGGATCAGCTGAACCCCAAGCATCCACTTTTGCTATTAGTCAGACAGATAGACTGGTCATATTTTGATGCTGAATTTGCCCCGCTTTATTCTCATCTTGGAAAGCCCTCAAAACCCATCCGCCTAATGGTGGATCTCTCGATACTCAAGCATCTGGAAGACCTCAGTGACGAGGTTCTGATTCAACGCTGGATACAAAATCCCTACTAAAGGAAGTAAAAATTCTCAAGCTTCCCACCCGATTTGCCACACATCCGAGGAATCGTAAAAAGGCACGTAAGGCCGTCAAGCGATTAAAGACCATCAGCGGCCGATTACTGCGTGAAATACAGCGTAAGATGACCGGAGAACAACAGAAATTCTATGCAGAAAAGTTCGCCCTGTACCAGCGCATGCTGAATCAGAAGCGTGCTGATAAAAACAAGTTGTACAGCCTACATGAACCTCATGTTTACTGTATGAGCAAAGGCAAGGCCCAGCAGCGTTATGAGTTTGGCACCAAGGCATCAATCACCACCACAAGGGACGCGGGCATTGTGATTGGTGCCCTGGCTTTTGAGAAGAATGTATTTGATGGTCACACCGTACCTGAGGTCTTGGCACAGGTGAAACGTCTCATCAATCGAGTACCCAAAGTGGGTATTGCTGATTGACCTTCCCCCCATCTTAATACCAAGACTTGGATGAGATAATTCATTCTAAGCGGCCCTATTCACAAAGGCCACAGGTGACAAATAATTTAATGCGCTATGAGGCCGCACGTGATTGTAGTGCTCTCGCCATTGATCAATTTCATGTCTAGCGTCATCAATGGACCTGAACCAATGCTGATTTAAGCATTCATTTCTGAATTTACCGTTTAAGCTTTCTACAAACGCATTCTGAGTAGGCTTACCTGGCTGAATAAAACCTAGCTTAACGCCACTTTCTTTTTGCCAGTAGAACATCGCCTTGCTAGTAAACTCAGTACCGTTGTCGCAGATTATTTGATCCGGAGCGCTCCTTAGCTCAATCACCTGAGTTAAAAAACGAGCGACCTGGTGACCATTGATCGAGAAGTCAGAGAGCTGGCCAATAACTTCTCTTGAGTAATCATCAATCACATTAAATACTCGAAAGCGGCGACCATTAGCCAACTGATCACTGACAAAATCCATTGACCAGCGTATATTTTTACCAATGGGCATAATCGTTGGCATTCTTGGTCGTATTATCTTCTTGCGTTTTTTAGTCCTCACTTGAAGACCTTCTTCGTTATAGACTCGGTAGGTCCGCTTCTTGTTTTTCACAAGCCCCTCTCCTCTCAGGAGGCCATGTAAAAACAAATAACCATAACTCGGATGCTTTTTTGCCAGCTCAAGTAACCGTTTGCGTAGAGGCTCATCTTTTCCCCATTGAGTAACGTACCGAAAAGCGGTTCTACTTAAGCCTACTAATAGGCAAGCTCTACGCTCACTTAATTTGAACCGCGACTTAAGGTAGCTCACGATTTGTTTTCTATCAGCAGGCTTTACCACTTTTTTGAGAGCACATCCTTCATCGCCTCAGCTTCAAGCATTTTCTCGGCAAGTAACTTCTTAAGCTTGTTATTTTCGCTTTCAAGCTCTTTGAGCCGTTTGGCTTCTGAGACATCCATCCCGGCGTATTTGCTTCGCCAGTTATAAAAGCACCCGGTTGAAATGCCGAACTGACGACAAATGTCATCAACTTTTACCCCTGACTCATGCTGCTTGATGGCACCAATAATTTGCTCTTCTCTGTAACGCTTCTTCTTCATCTTGAGATCTCCTAATACACAGACTAATTGGAAATCTCATCCTTGTCATGGCTCTATTTCTGGGGGAAAAGGTCAGGGCAAATCAAAGGTTAATGACACCCAGATAGTAACGCCAAAGGCTGCTAGGAAGAATACCTCAGGAGAAGCCATGGCATTAGCCAGAAAACGTTTCAGAAGACGAGCTGGCATTGAGCCTGTGGTCACTTAAAGAGTGACCACAGGCTAAAAAGGAACTTTCTTAAAGGCTTTGCCGGGGATCAGATTAACTTGCTTATGGCGGCGGCTGCCTTCAACTTCAGAAAATGGATGAGGGAGGTTCTTTTTGTGCTGAAAAATATCATGTCCATACTGTTGTTCCTGTTTGCAAAACAGAAACAACAGTATTATTAAGTGCCTGGAATGAATATTTCAGGATCGACTAAATACATCCACCCTTCGCCTGTTCTTAAGTAGGTAATATCACCGGCCAAAACATCATTGGCGGCGACCGGATTAAAGTTCTGATTCAATAAGTTATCCGCTACTGCATCGCTATGCTGACGGTTTGTCGTGACTCTATAGGCGGTACGCTGTGTGACGCGCAGCCCTAGCTTACGCATCACAGTTTTCGT
Source organism: Candidatus Vondammii sp. HM_W22 (assembly GCF_022530855.2). Classification (GTDB taxonomy): domain Bacteria; phylum Pseudomonadota; class Gammaproteobacteria; order Chromatiales; family Chromatiaceae; genus Vondammii. The sequence continues at coordinate 1,678,680 of NZ_CP099567.1, forward strand.
TCGATAGCGGCCAATAGAGAAGCCTTCTTCGCGCAGTTTTTTCATTAGCTCTCTGGAGCCCAGACTTTGGCGGCTTGCTGCAAACAAGGCTTTAGCTCGGCGATAAAGCTGTAACTCTTCAGCGCTGATTAACAGGGCAGGCCGCTTAACCCACGCGTAGTAGCTTGATCGACTCAATCCAACCATTTGGCATAAGTGGTTAACCGGCAACTGGGCTGAGTGACACTGAATAAACTGATGCTTTATTTCATTTTCGATACGTAGGTGCTTATTCTCTCTGCGTAATCGGTGAAGCTCCGTCCGCTCATCGGCTGATAACGCACCGTCTTGTTTTGAGGCTTCAATCTTTGTTTTACAATCATAGAGTTGATTTGCTCGAATACCCAGTGTATTTAGCCGCCTCAGCGACCGAATAACCTTGATCTGTCACCAATCCAATCGCTTCTTCTTTAAAGGCTTGAAAGTTTTCCAGTAAGCCCAATGTTTTTAAACGATGATTACGGTCGGTAGCCAGGTCTTTTACGCCCATGGTTTTTCCACGCACATAAAACTCTAACCCCACCTCTTTTAAGGCAGTAAAAAAAGCCTCCTTGGTATCACACTGAACTAAAAATTCCCTGTAGTTTAGCTTTGAGTAAGTCACGCTCTGGTGTTTTTCCAGTACGGCGTTTTTGTTCTGCACCTTTATTCGATAGCTTTTCACCGGCTTCATTTGTTGATAACAACAGTTTGTTCCAGCTCAGAATAATTTTTTAATACCCGATATTCGAGTTCTTTCTTAATTTTGTCAAACTGTGATTTGGCAAGACGGATCTTTTTTGACTCCACACTCACATCGGAACTGATTAATAAATGGTAGCGAAGATGATCATCATGGTCATCGTGTAGGGTGCCAAACACGAGATTGTGCGTTGCTCAACGTTGGGCATATTGGTAGGCAATATCGCGCAATATTTCCTTTTATTTTTTATCATCCAGCTTTTCGGCTTTGGTGATGGAGAGAATTCCATGATAAAGATAGTTGCCATTTTTGCGCCTAGCGACATAGGCAGCATTGCTTAAAAATTCCTGCTCAATATCATCCTGTTTACGGCTGTAGGTATTCTGGTAAACATTGTACTGCTCGTCAGACTTATCAATATCTGACATGTACTCGATTAACTGGCCGAAGGAAGGCTTCTTACGAGACATGGATTTAATGATCATCGTCTCGTTGTCCCCCTTCTAAAATACGCCCCTCGGTATAGCTCTGAATCACATCATCCAATTGCTTGAGATATTGCAGTAAATTGTTTTCGTCACTCATGGTCATGTTACGCACGGTATTAGAGTAGTAAGCTATTTGATTACGTTGTTGGCAATATTGTGAATAGCAAATAGAAGGGTTTTGAGCTCGGTTTTAATCTCTTCAGGGATGCGGACTTGTTCTTCCAGTCCTGCCAGAGCGAGTTGTTTTTTGATATACGAGGTGACTTTTACATTTTCGGCTTTTGAGACACGAGAAAAAGCGCGGTATTCATCTTGATTGAATGTCAGATTGACGCGCTTGGCTTGGGATTTATACTGCTCCCTGTATTGCTGTTGGTATTCTCTCCTTTTTTCGTTCATAGCGGGTCATTAGGGTCTACTGAGGTTTGGATTGTAAGTCGGCAATGACTTTTTCTTGGGTCTGGATTAATTCACTGGCGATAAACTGCATAAAGGGATTAATGTCACCACTATCTGCTTGCTTTAGTGCATCCAAATACAAACGCTTTTTCTCCGTGCGGATCACTGCTGGGAAAAATCTTGTTTCATTAAAATGAGGTTCATTAAGATACGAGAACCACTCCCATTACCATCATCAAAGGCATGTATTCTGACAAGGTTGTAATGGATAAGGGCTGCAATAATAATTGGATGGTGTTGGTCAATATTTTCAGTGAGCCAATTCACTAACGCTTCCATTTGATCCGGCACCTGTAACGGCTCAACATACCAATGGATGGAACCATCCGCCTAAACTACATGATTAGGTTATTTTTTGTATTCGTCCGGATGGGCTTTCTTTTTGACACGTTGCCATTGCGGGCTCATGGCTTCGGCGTGGTTCTGCGCATCGGTAAAATCTTTTAATGGTTTACCTTCAACGGTTAAACCTTCCGTCAAGAAAAAGTGAGTTTCACCACGGCTGAGTGTACAACCTTCAATGGTGTTGGAGTTATATGTCCAATCGACCCTGAGTTTAGATACAATCGTTGGCCATAAATCAGGATTGACTTCTTTAGCTGCTTGAAGACGTTCATGCAACGTATCTTCCAGCACTAACAGGCTGTTCAGTTCTGGTGTATCGGGAACAGCATACAAACCAGCAGGCGCTTTGTCTGCGTTTTCCTGACTGGCAATATCTGCTTCTTTATCTTTTGGTGTGTTCATGGTTTTGTAATCATTTATTTAATTAGGCTTTTGTCACGATAGATAGGATTCAATCTTTTTGAAAAAATAGTAACCTTTATCTTTTGCTTCTTCGTTCTGGTCGGCTGACATGAATTGCAGATATTCAAACAAGGCATCTTTAACTTTCTGAGTAATGAATAGTTCAAAGGGTTTGCTATCACCGTCAGCAACACCGCGATATTCCCCTAGAATGCGGTAATACTCCTGCCTTTTATCCATCTCTGAATCAATAATCATGATGGGATAACCTTGTTGTAATAAGTACAAGTTCATCACTAAACGTGAGGTACGGCCATTACCATCAATAAATGGATGAATATTTACCAGTCGTTGGTGTAGGTGTGCTGCCATTTCAACCGGATGCATGGTATCTTTATTTTCGTTATAGAAAATAAAATAATCTTCCACCAACTTGTTCAATAAGTAAGCATCGGGAAACTCATGTTTTTTCCTGTCTGACTGCAAGATAAAAACAGGCTGCCTACGGTAGCTTCCAGCATCACGATCTCGAATACCTTTTAGAATCAGGTTATGAATATTGAGCAATATACGCTCAGTGAATTGGCTATCTCTACCATCACCCCCTTCAACAAAGTCACGGATGTAATGAATGGCATCCTGATGATTGATAGCCTCTAAATGGTCATTCAAGAGTTTTCCGCCGATGGTTAAACCCTTTTCGATGACATGTAGGGTCTCATCCAATGTAAGGGAATTACCCTCGATACGATTGGATTCATAGGTGTACCGAATATCCCATGCCTCCTGCATGTCCATGATCGTTTCAGGTGCAATGGGGCGAAAGCTGTCAAGGCAGTGTTTTAAATCGGTCAATTGACTATAGAGTGTTGGCAAGTCATCCGTTTCTGGCCACACTGTAGCCAAATCAAATTTGGCGTTGAGTTGATTGTTTTTTTCCATGATCGTATGAAGTAATGATTTAAAAGTTTCTTTGATACCAGAAAGCTCCTGTTGCTCCGCTGGAGCAACAGGAATTAAAGGATCGGTGTTATCTTTCTGGTTGACCATTAGCAGCTACTTGAAAGTTGATATAAACCCTATTTTTATTCAAAATCTGCCAATGTCAAACCTTTAGGGGGATTGAAGGGGGAATTTTTATTAAAATATCCCTCACGGGTTCCAAGGGCTGGCCTTTGGCAAGATGCAAGTTCATGCCAGTCTTCTGCCTGATTTTCACTGTGTGAAGACCCGGACAGCTTACGCTGTTCGTTACGAACTTGCAATCTTGCGCGCGCCCTGTACCAACCTGCCAGACCTGTTCGTGACGAACACCTTTGCATTCTACAGATTTCGTAAATTTTCACTGACCATTCCCCCAGAAATAGAGCCATGATAAGGATGAGATTTCCAATTAGTCTGTGTATTAGGAGATCTCAAGATGAAGAAGAAGCGTTACAGAGAAGAGTAAATTATTGGTGCCATCAAGCAGCATGAGTCAGGGGTAAAAGTTGATGACATTTATCGTCAGTTCGGCATTTCAACCGGGTGCTTTTATAACTGGCGAAGCAAGTACGCCGGGATGGATGTCTCAGAAGCCAAACGGCTCAAAGAGCTTGAAAGCGAAAACAACAAGCTTAAGAAGTTACTTGCCGAGAAAATGCTTGAAGCTGAGGCGATGAAGGATGTGCTCTCAAAAAAGTGGTAAAGCCTGCTGATAGAAAACAAATCGTGAGCTACCTTAAGTCGCGGTTCAAATTAAGTGAGCGTAGAGCTTGCTAATTAGTAGGCTTAAGTAGAACCGCTTTTCGGTACGTTACTCAATGGGGAAAAGACGAGCCTCCACGCAAACGGTTACTTGAGCTGGCAAAAAAGCATCCGAGTTATGGTTATTTGTTTTTACATGGCCTCCTGAGAGGAGAGGGGCTTGTGAAAAACAAGAAGCGGACCTACCGAGTCTATAACGAAGAAGGTCTTCAAGTGAGGACTAAAAAACGTAAGAAGATAATACGACCAATAATGCCAACGATTATGCCCATTGGTAAAAATATACGCTGGTCAATGGATTTTGTCAGTGATCAGTTGGCTAATGGTCGCCGCTTTCGAGTATTTAATGTGATTGATGATTACTCAAGAGAAGTTATTGGCCAGCTCTCTGACTTCTCGATCAATGGTCACCAGGTCGCTCGTTTTTTAACTCAGGTGATTGAGCTAAGGAGCGCTCTGGATCAAATAATCTGCGACAACGGTACTGAGTTTACTAGCAAGGCGATGTTCTACTGGCAAAAAGAAAGTGGCGTTAAGCTAGGTTTTATTCAGCCAGGTAAGCCTACTCAGAATGCGTTTGTAGAAAGCTTAAACGGTAAATTCAGAAATGAATGCTTAAATCAGCATTGGTTCAGGTCCATTGATGACGCTAGACATGAAATTGATCAATGGCGAGAGCACTACAATCACGTGCGGCCTCATAGCGCATTAAATTATTTGTCACCTGTGGCCTTTGTGAATAGGGCCGCTTAGAATGAATTATCTCATCCAAGTCTTGGTATTAAGATGAATGGGGGGAGGGTCAATTTTAGCACTAGAAACGGAAGAATATCTACTTGGAATATTGGTGCCCCACCTTATACCCACCAATCTCTGCAACTTGGTGACACAAAATGAAATATTCTGAACAACGGTAGGCAATAAAAAAGCTAGAAAATCAATGACTTCCTGGCTTTTAAAACGCCATGAGCGTTGGTGAACAGGCCACATTGATGATTTACATCAACACGCCCTGGTAAGAAGGTTGGCTCTTCTCCTTAATTGAGTGGGTAGATTAACGTACCCCACTATGAGAGATAAAGATCTCTACGCCCAGATCCTGGGCATCAAGAGCCCTTGGCAGGTTAGCAGTGTAGAGTTGGCTTTGTCAGAGGGAGAGGTAACGGTACAGATTGAGCAAGAGGCAGGTGCCAAGCAGTGTTGCTCAACCTGTGGGCAGATCTCACCGGGCTCTGGATTTACTGCAATGTTTGAGTCGCTGGTGATCGACTGGTTGAAAAAGGCGTCTATCTCGGCAGTCTCCCGATTGATGGGGCTGATGAGTTGGAATGCCATTGATGGAATTATACAGCGAGCGGTTAAGCGAAGACTGGCACGTAGAACAGAGATTAGCCCAACATGTATTGGTGTTGATGAGACGGTTTTCAAGAAACGCCATGATTATCAGCCTTAGTCAGACCAGGGCAGGCACAGTGCTACACGTGGGCAGTGACCGCAAAAAGGCAACGCTCAAAGCCATGGTACGAAAGTTTAGCAGAGGAGCAACGAGAAGCGATAGAGAGCGTCCCTATGGATATGTGGCCAGCCTTTATCAATGCTACACGGGAAAGCCTGCCTAGGACTGAAGAGAAGATTATCTTTGGTAAATTCCATGTCGCCAAATACCTCGGTGGGGCAGTAGAGAGTTATAGTCAAATCTGGTGTTTAGCCAGTTGAATCAAGCGGCGACCTGATCGACTCTTGCTACCTCAACACCCTCTTTGCCATCCTCTGTCCGTCGCTCGACGTGCTCCGCCAACAGCTCCAGCAGCTCGGCTTCCACCGCCTGGTAGATCAACTGCCCTGCACCGCTTCTCGGCAACTCTGTCAGCGGATCGATAATCGTGTCTCGAACTGCCAGCTTAACAACGTTATTCTCACTCATGGTGGCGTATCTCCAATGGTTGTTTTGATGTCTCGCAACAACAAATCAACCAGATACCCCGCTTTTTTTCAATTCCTTTCAAACAACACTTTCAGTTGTAACTAGCAGTAGACAAGGTAGGCCGCCAAGAGCACAAAGCGCTGAAGGCTATGAGGACCTTAAAGGTCGCCAGTATGGCTGGCTCTACAACCCGGAGAACATGCCGCGCAGACAGAGATTGCGGTTCAAGGCGCTACGTGACAGCACACTGAAGACTGCCCGTGCCTGGGCGATCAAAGAGTTTGCCATGTCACTCTGGCACTGTGCCAGCAAGACATGGGCAAGGAAAGGTTGGGAACGGTGGTTGTCATAGGCAGTGCGCAGTGGCCTGGAGCCAATCAAGAAAGTGGCGGGAACAATCAAGGATCATCTGTGAAGAATATTGAACGCTGTTGTTTTGGAAGTAAGTAATGGTCCGGCAGGAGGTCTCAGTAGCCGAATCAAGATGATCAAGGTGCGTAGCAGAGGTTTCCGCAACAAGGAGCGGTTTGCCAATGCAATCTACCTCCATCTTGGAGGGCTGAATCTTTATCCTGAGGGAGTGGTTGGACGATACCGACTCTCTCGATTAGGGGAAGAGCCAGAAGATTTTACTGGCTAGGATCGGTGTGGAGAGAAATACAGTTCCTGCTGTTGAAATAGCTGCAGGGTTTACCTTCTTGAGATGGGAAAAGAGAGCCTAACGCCTTTGAACAGTCTCTCCTTCTAATAAATTTGTGTCTCCTGATATTCTTGACTTTATTCAATGATGGATACACTGTGAAGCTTTCGGTCATTGTAACTGCAGAAAGGACCTGGAACTCTCGCATGATGAAAAGATTTGTCGATTTGTTGAACGACTGCCTTCCTGGAGTGGAAGAAATTTACCCTTGGGATCTGGAAGATCAGAAGAAAGAAGGGATTGATATGCTGATTGTGGACGTACGTGAGCTCTATGAGTTCGATGTTATGCATATTGAGGATTCCATTAATGTTCCAAGGGGAATACTTGAATCTGCCGCCGAGTGGGATTACGAGGAGACAGAACCTGATCTTGTGCAGGCTCGTGACCGCTACGTGGTGGTTGCTTGCCGTTCAGGTAATCGAAGTTTGATGGCAGCTAGGACACTCTCTCTTTTGGGTTTTAAAAACGTTGTTAATCTGAAGACAGGACTGCGTGGATGGAATGATTATGAGCTGCCTCTGGTGGATCAGGCTTACCAGCCGGTGACGATTGAGGAAGGCGATGCCTACCTGGCCAACAAGGTTCTTCCAGAACAACGGCGACCCGTGGAATAATTGTGATTTCGTGGCTGATACCTACCAGTGTATTTCCTAGATCCTGTTAATGGAGTCTCTAAAAACCTTCCCAAATCAGAGATACTATAGTAACCAACTCAACCAACCATTGATAAAAGCCATGCAACCGAGTTTTTTGACTATCAAGACCAACTTGAACTCCTTGAGCAACTGGGAGACCCACTGCCAAAGCTGGAAAGGACCGTAGACTGGGAGACTTTTCGGGTATTGTTGGCTCAGTTTATAAAAACAGTGGTCCCAGTAAAGGTGAGTGTCCACCTTGCGATGCGGTATCGATGTTCAAGGTGTTGGTCCTACAGCATTTATTCAATCTGTCCGATGATCAAAAAGAGTTCCAAATTCGGGAGCGCTATAATTTTTGTCGTTTTCTTGGGTTGAGCCAGGAGGGTAAGGTGTCCGATGCTAAAACAGTTTGGGTATATCGTGAGCACCTGAAAGAACGGGACCTTGTTGATAAACTTTTTTCAGAGCTATTGATCCAGATTGATGCAGTAGGCTTCAGTGCTCGCAAGGGACAGATTGTAGATGCCGCTATCATTCCAGTACTCAGGCAACGTAATACACGAGAGGAAAATAGGCAGATCAAAGCCGGGGATAGCCCTGAGGCATGGAGTGATAACAAACGCCGCCAGAAGGATGTTGAGGCACACGGGAACCATGAAGCATGGCAAAACCCACTATGGGTAGAATGCTACTTACTTAAGCAATAACCTGCTGATATAACGAATAAAAAAAGGCTGGTTCAGGTGATAAGATGCTAATCACCAAACCAACAACCATCAATCAGGAAAGCAGCCTTAATGCATCCTGATCAACGCGCCTGCATACATCAACAAAAAGGTATCACAACCTACGCTACAGCCAGTGATTCCTATGCTTTCTTTAATCTGCTAACCGGCCCAGAGTTTCTCAATCAAGTCGAATCATTGCTACCGGAACATCGGGAAAGGCTGTTTCCGCCAACAGAGACGCTATCGATGTTTCTGGCTCAAGCAATGAGTGCTGATCGTTCTTGCCAGAACATAGTTGATGCTGCTGCAGTCAAACGATTGATGGGTGAGCTGCCAATCTGTAGTACGCATACGGGAGCATACTGTCGCGCACGGAAACGGCTGCCATTGGACATGGTTTCTACGCTAGCCCGTTACACGAGGCGTATGATGACTGAGCACACCCCCGGATTCCTGGCACTGGCGGGGACGACCGGTCAGACTGGTGGATGGCGCTATCGTTACGTTGCCCGATACAGAAGAGAACCAGACTGTCTATCCTCAACCCCGTAGCCAACAACCCGGATTGGGTTTCCCTCTTTGCCGGGTGGTTGGTATCGTCTGCCTCGCCAGCGGTGCTGTACTTGATGCAGCATTGGGACCTTGTCGCGGAAAAGGAAGCGATGAGCAGTCATTGCTTAGAACCATACTTGGTACCTTGGACGCTGGTGATCTCCTTCTGGTGGATGCTTTTTATGCCACCTATTTTCTGTTGTGTGCTCTTCAGGCCAAAGGAGTGGATGGATGGCGTTTTGAGAGCATATGGTTCACGGCGGCGCAGCACGGATTTTCGCCAAGGAGAGCGTCTGGGCCCGCGAGATCATCTTATCGAAATAGACAAGCCAAAAGTCAAACCCGCCTGGATAAGTCAGGCAGAGTATGATCAAACCCCCGATAGATTGAAAGTGCGGGAGTTGCGTGCTGGCGGTAAGATCCTGGTGACAACACTACTTTGCTCAAAAAGTACGAGCAAAGCCGCCCTGAAGGCACTCTATCGGAACCGTTGGCAGGTAGAGTTAGATATACGCAACATCAAGACCACTCTGGGAATGGAAACATTAAGTTGTCGCACACCGGAAATGGCGGAAAAAGAGCTGTGGGTCTATCTTTTGGCTTACAACTTGATCCGTTTACTGATGGCTCAGGCGGCATTACTGGCTGACATCATTCCTCGACAACTTAGCTTCAAGCATACTTTGCAGCTATGGATTGTGTGGCAAAAAATCGGTCGTTACGACATCGATAAAATTGAGGGCCTTTTTATCCTCATTGCACCGCAGCAGGTTGGAAAACAACCGGGACGTATGGAGCCGCGAGCTATAAAACGAAGACCCAGACAATTCCCGCTACTTACCAAACCAAGGGCTATTGCACGAGAGAATATTCGGAAAAATGGCCAACCCAAAAAACTTAAGTAAGTAGCATTCCACTATGGGTACAAAAACTACATCAGCATAGACCGGAAGCACAAGGTCATTCGCAAATACGCCATCACATTAGCAGAAGTTCACGATAGCTAGGTCTTCGAGGAACGGCTGGATGAGAACAAGAGTAATGGCAGTGTCTGGGCCGATTCTGCTTACCGCAGTCAGATTCATCGCAAGTCGACACGTAAACGCCCCTCGAATGAACGGGAGCAAGAGGCAAACCGAAAACGATCAAGGGTTCGGGCTCGAGTTGAGCACGTGTTTTCCCAGCAGGCCAATCGACTGGTGCGTAGCATCGAGCAAAGCGGGGTCGGCGTGAAGATTGGTATGATGAATTTGGTGCATAACATGCGTCGATTGGTGTAGCCGGCCGGATGGAGCGAGGTATGGATATGGGTGTTGCTAGAAAAATGAGTATGAAAATGCAGGTTGAGACTGTCCTGAATTCTGTGTAACTGCCTATCATTAAACCCAAACAAGGGTGAGGATAGGCCGCTGATCGACAAGAAAGAGCTCCAGGCGATAGCCCAGGCGGCCGCTAAAAACATCAAAACTGAAGAAGATCTCAACGAGTTTCGGCAAATGCTGACCAGGATCACGGTCGAGGCAGCACTCAATGCTGAACTGGCTGATCATCTTGGCTTTGCCAAGCATCAACAATCCGAAGCGAGTAATAGCCGCAACGGCACGACCAGCAAGACCTTGCAAACGGAAGATGGCCAGTTTGAACTGGATACCCCGCGAGATAGAGCGGGCAGCTTTGAACCTCAGCTAGTTAAGAAGCACCAGCGTCGATTTATCCTATTGTTTATCTGGACTGCATTGTCGTTAAAATCAGGCAAGACAAGAAAGTGGTCAACAAAGCGATTTACCTCGCTCTGGGCGTTAACCTGGAAGGCCACAAGGAATTATTGGGGATGTGGCTATCGGAGAATGAGAGGGCCAAATTCAGGCTGAACGTGTTGACAGAGCTTCAGAATCGCGGTGTGAAGGATATTTTGATTGCCTGTGTCGAAGGCTTAAAGGGCTTTCCTGATGCAATCAACACGGCTTTCCAAAATACCCAGATCCAGTTCTGTATTGTGCATATGGTACGGAACTCGATGAAGTAGGTGCCTTGGAAAGACTGCAAGCCTGTCACGGCTGATTTGAAAAAGATTTACCAGTCCATCACCGAGGAAGAAGCCTTATTGGCGCTGGATAAATTCTCTGACCGGTGGGACAACAAGTACCCCCGGATCAGCCGCTCCTGGAGTGCCCATTGGGAGAACCTGAACACGCTGTTCAACTACCCGGAGGACATACGAAAGGTGATCTACACGACCAACGCCATTGAGTCACTGAGTCACTGAACAGCGTCATTCGCAAAGTGATCAAAAAACGGAAATTATTTCCAACCGATGACTCGGCAAAGAAGGTAATCTATCTGGCAATCCAGGCCGCATCGAAAAAGTGGACAATGCCGATCCGTCATTGGAAACCAGCACTGAATAGATTTACCTGATTACCCATAAACCTCAGTCATCCTCAGGAGGGAATAAGGCATCGGTGGTGTACGTAACGCGACGCAGAGCAACCGTTCAATCATAGCCGGAAGATTAAACCGGCGATTAAAGCGATATTCAAACTCGGCGAGATAATGAGGTACGTATTTTTTACGAATAGCATGAAAGGTTCCCTGCAAAGCATTCTTGATATTACCAAGCATGGTATTCAGTCATTTAAAGGTGGAGAGCTGGGTATACTTTCGCCCACCGCCAGTGACGATAGGCATATGATCACATCCAGCATCTGTAACTGCTCTGAAGCAGTAGAGCCCATCAGAAAGAACTGTGCTGCCAGCACACAGACTGGATCTGGCATATCGAGCGATCTCCGCACTCTGAAAACCGCGGAGCCGACGCAGTTGGATCTTCATTGGCCTGCCGTCCTGCGTCGTCTCAACAGCTGCCAGGAAAGGGATTTTATTACGAGACCCTCGCCCACGCTTTCCCAGTTTCTCACCACCAATACAGGCATCATCCATCTCGATGCGACCAGCCAGTTTTTTTGACTCTGACGTTCCATCATCACCTGCATCAGTTTGTGCTTGAGCTTCCAGGCTGTATTGTAGTTCACACCAATTTCACGGGACAGTTGCAAGGCAGAAGTACTCTTTTTACGCTGAGTCAACAAATAGATGGCCAGAAACCACTTCTTTAACGGCAGCTTGGTGCCGTGAAAGATGGTGCCAGCAGTCAGGGAGCTTTGGTGGTGGCATTTGTGGCACTGATATATCTTACGGCTTTTGAGTTCACAACCTGTTGTGTTGCCACACACCCAGGACATATATATCCGGTAGGCCAACGCAGTTGGTACAATGCTTGTTGGCATTGCTCTTCAGAACCATATTTTTCAATAAATTCGTGTAAACTAGAACCTTTTTGAAACTGCACTGTATTTTTCGGCATGATAGAAACCCTCTGTGTTCAGTGGCTTCTATTATGCAATGGCCACTGGCTCAATAGCTGAGCCTGGTAGGTAATCAGGTAGATTTATGATTGAGTTCGAAGAATGCTTAGCGGTATATATTTAACTCTGGCAGTTACACAGAAAACTTTACAGGCTCACTCAGCCTGATACTTCAGGGATGACTACATAGAGGTGTTTAGTCCTCTTTGTTACATGTGTCCATTTTTTGTTCCGAACACAGTGCGCGGGAACTAACTTCAATCAAAAAACTGCGCAAAACTCCCAATCTCTTCCCGCACCGTCCGGTAGCTGTTGACCAGTGCTCCGGTATCTTCATACCCCAGCGACATCCCACAGATCAACTTACTATCTTCAGGATAACCCAGCTCCTTCTTGATCATCTCAGGATATTCTCCTAATGCGGCTTGTGAACAAGTGGCTAGTCCTTCTTCGACCGCAGTTAACATGACAGACTGCAGGAACATGCCGTAATCCAGATAGGAGCCTGTCTCCATCATTGGGTCCATAAAGAACAGCAGCATTACCGGTGCATCAAATGCCCGGAAATTTGCAGCCCACTGCTCACGCTGACGCCGTTCATCCTCGCGGGTGATCTCAAGTGTTTTGTACATCAACAGACCACACGCTTTGCGCCGGCCCTTGTAAGGCTCCTGCCACTCAATAGGATAGTATTGATAGTCCATCTTCCCCTTAGTACCCTCGCGAAAGGCACTCTCCATCAACTTGCCGATACGCTCTTTGGTTTCGCCGGTTACTACGGCAACCTGCCAAGGTTGGGTGTTTGTGCCGGAGGGGGCATGGCGCGCTGCTGCGAGAATACGCTCTATTTTTTCCTTCTCTACCGCTTTAGAAAGAAATGCACGGGTGGATTTACGTGCTTCTAATGCTTCACTTACTAGCATGGATGAACTCCGGATCAACCTTTACGTAAACGTGATGATAGAGCAATCAGGCCAAGGAAAAAGTGCTGTTATAAAAGGTGGATTCAAGTTGTAAGTGGACCACCTGTACTTTTCAGAAAGACTTCGTTTAGCGCCTGATAATTGGGGCATTTCCGGGGTCAATTATTGAGCTTTTCCATCACAGTTGCAAGCATTAGATCAATGACTTTTCGCCGATCGCTTCCTTTGGGAAAGGTAATGACGTAGCAGTCACTGCTGCCCCACTTTGCAGGCAATAAAAAGGCTTTAATCTCAACAAGTTGTTACAATGAAGGTGCGAATAAACACTGTAATAACAAGAGGATTCAAGCCTTGTCTCATCATAACACTGTGTTCTCTCAAATTCTAAAACTGCTCCCTAGACATGAGTTTTCAGTACTTGCCAACAAGCACGATGGACAGCGCCGCTGTGATGCGATGAATCGCTGGACGCAATTTGTTGCTATGACCACAGCCCAGCTAACCGGACGCGCCAGTCTCCGTGATATTGAATCCGCCCTGGCAAGCCAAAAGCATTTGACGTATCACTTGGGAAGCGTGTCAATCAAGCGAACAACCCTGAGTCGAGCCAATCAAAATCTTTCTTCCGGTTTTTATGAAGAGCTCTTTGGAAAGTTATACGCACGCTGTCAAAGCGGCTCCCCCAGCCATAAATTCCGTTTTAAGAAGAAACTGTTTTCACTGGATGCTTCATTGCTTGATGTGTCGCTCAAGGTATTTCCTCAGGCTGAATACAATAAAATGAAAGGCGCCTAAAAATTGCATATTGGGCTTGATCATGACGGTTTGATTCCAGCATTTGCAGCCGTTACTTTGGGTAAAACTGGTGACTAAACACAGGCTAAACTCACGAGTTTCCCTAAAGGCAGTGTGCTCGTCTTCGACAAGGGGTATGCCGACTACACCTGGCATAACCAGTTGACTGAAAAAGGAATATTTTTTGTCACACGAATTCGGAGCAATGCAAAATACCGTGTACTGGAACGACGAACAGTGAATAAATCACAGGGAATCACCAGCGACCAAATTATAGTACACTTCTGATCGGTCTAGAAAAAACAACCTGATGGCGGTCAGACGAGTCGGTTTTTATGATGCCAAAACCAATAAGCATTATGTCTTCATTACCAACCACCTTGACTGGTCAGCAAAGATTATTGCCGATATTTACAAGCAACGCTGGCAGGTTGAGTTGTTCTTTAAATGGATTAAGCAGAATCTCAAGATCAAAGCCTTTATGGGTAACACGGATAATGCTGTCATGACGCAGGTTTGGGTGGTGCTATGTGTTTACCTGATACTGGCGTACTTAAAATTCCAGGCAAGAATCAGCCAAAGTCTTCAGCAGATGAGTCGACTGATCCATCTGGATTTATTTGCTAAGCGAGACTTGATACAGCTGTTTAGGCCCCGCCGGATCTGCAGATAGCCTCGCCTCAATTAGGGTTATTGTTTTCGCTGAAAATAAGTGGGACAGCAGTGACGTGGCAGCCCAGGAGAGGTAACGGCACAGGTTGAGTAGGAGGTAGGTGCCAAGCAGTGTTGTTCAACCTGTTGGCAGACCTCACCGGGCTCTGGATTTATTGCAATGTTTGAGGTGCTGGTGATCGATTGGTTGAAAGAGGCGTCCATCTCGGCAGTCTCCCGATTGATGAGGCTGAGTTGGAATGCCATTGATGGAATTATGCAGCGAGCAGTTAAGCGAGGACTGGCACGTAGAACAGAGATTAGCCCAACACGTATTAGTGTTAATAAGACGGTTTTCAAGAAACGCCATGATTATGTAACAGTCTTATCAGACCAGGATGCAGGTGCAGTGCTACATGTGGGCAGTGGCCGCTATCAATGCCACACTGAAAATCTTGCCTATGGTTGAAGAGAAGATTGTCTTTGGTAAATGCGATGTTGCCAAGCACCTCGGTGGGGCGGTAGACAAGGTACGCTGTCAAGAGCACAAAGCGCTGATGGCTATGAGGGCCTTAAAGGCAGCCAGTATGACTAGCCCTACAACCCGGAGAATATGATGCGCAGGCCAAAATTGCGGTTCAAGGCGCTACGTGACATCACGCTGAAGACTGCCTGTGCCTGGGCGATCAAAGAGTTTGCCATGTATGCCAGCAAGACATGAGCAAGGAAAGGCTGGGAGCGGTGGTTGCCATGGGCAGCGCGCAGTGGCCTGGAGCCAATCAAGAAAGTGGCGAGAACAATCAAGGATCATCTGAGCGGCAAAGGCTATACAGCTATACAGAAGAACTTAAGATTGAGGCAGTTGGGCAAGTCATAGGCCGGGGCTATAAGATTTCTGATGTTACCGTGCGCTTCTGAATTTACCGTTTAAGCTTTCTACAAACGCATTCTGAGTAGGCTTACCTGGCTGAATAAAACCTAGCTTAACGCCACTTTCTTTTTGCCAGTAGAACATCGCCTTGCTAGTAAACTCAGTACCATTGTTGCAGATTATTTGATCCGGAGTGCTCCTTAGCTCAATCACCTGAGTTAAAAAACGAGCGACCTGGTGACCATTGATCGAGAAGTCAGAGAGCTGGCCAATAACTTCTCTTGAGTAATCATCAATCACATTAAATACTCGAGAGCGGCGACCATTAGCCAACTGATCACTGACAAAATCCATTGACCAGCGTATATTTTTACCAATGGGCACAATCATTGGCATTCTTGGTCGTATTATCTTCTTGCGTTTTTTAGTCCTCACTTGAAGACCTTCTTCGTTATAGACTCGGTAGGTCCGCTTCTTGTTTTTCACAAGCCCCTCTCCTCTCAGGAGGCCATGTAAAAACAAATAACCATAACTCGGATGCTTTTTTGCCAGCTCAAGTAACCGTTTGCGTAGAGGCTCATCTTTTCCCCATTGAGTAACGTACCGAAAAGCGGTTCTACTTAAGCCCACTAATTGGCAAGCTCTACGCTCACTTAATTTGAACCGCGACTTAAGGTAGCTCACGATTTGTTTTCTATCAGCAGGCTTTACCACTTTTTTGAGAGCACATCCTTCATCGCCTCAGCTTCAAGCATTTTCTCGGCAAGTAACTTCTTAAGCTTGTTGTTTTCGCTTTCAAGCTCTTTGAGCCGTTTGGCTTCTGAGACATCCATCCCGGCGTACTTGCTTCGCCAGTTATAAAAGCACCCGGTTGAAATGCCGAACTGACGACAAATGTCATCAACTTTTACCCCTGACTCATGCTGCTTGATGGCACCAATAATTTACTCTTCTCTGTAACGCTTCTTCTTCATCTTGAGATCTCCTAATACACAGACTAATTGGAAATCTCATCCTTGTCATGGCTCTATTTTTGGGGGAAAGGTCACCCTCTGGTCGGAATCCATGGGTGAATTTACAAACAAAAAAATGAAATTGTCAGTTTAAAACTGGCTAGGAGGTTCGGCTTTCGCCATAATGCGGTTTTTTTGCCGAGACCTTCCTTATGTGGTTCAAAAATCTCCAGCTCTATCGCCTGAGTAAGTCTTTTACCCTCTCTCCGGAGGAGTTACATGATCGGCTGCTGGAGAAGGAGGCCCGGGAGTGCGGTACGTTGGAGATGTCCGTACTCGGCTGGCAGTCGCCTCTGGGGCGGAACGGCAGTCAGCTGACCCATGCTGCGGGCGACTGCATCATGGTCTGCGTACGGCAGGAGGATAAGGTGATTCCTTCTGCTGTGGTGCGTGAGCAGCTGGAAGAGAAGGTCAGTGCCATTCAGGAGGCTGAAGGACGCAAGGTCAGGCGGCGTGAGCAGCAGGAGATCAAGGATGAGTTAATGATGGACCTGTTGCCGCGGGCATTTGTCAAATCATCCCTTACTTACGCCTATATCGATACTAAGGATGGCTGGCTGATTGTCGATGCCGCCAGTGCCAAGCGGGCAGAGGAGTTGATCAGTCTGTTGCGTGAGACGCTTGGGACTTTCCCATTGAAACCCCTGGATGTCGCACAGTCGCCAGCCTTGGTGATGACCTCGTGGCTGGCTGGTCAGGGTCCATCCGAGGATTTTCTGATTCAGCATGAGTGTGAGCTGCGGGATACCGTGGAAGAGGGTGGCGTGGTGCGCTGTCGTCATCAGGATTTGGAAGGGGATGAGATAAGAACCCATTTAGAGGCTGGAAAGCAGGTGGTGCAACTTGCTCTGGAGTGGCATGACCACCTGGGTTTTGTTCTTTCGGATGACCTCTCGGTGAAACGTCTGAAATTCCTTGATGTGATTCAGGAAGCGGCGGCTGAGGCAGAGGATGCCGCCACCCGCTTTGATGTGGATTTCGCTTTAATGACTCTGGAGTTGAGAGGTTTCATCTCCCGCCTTGTAGAGACCTTTGGCGGATTGGCTGAAGAGGATTGATCGGCTGTCTCTTTGGAACGCAGAGGGGACTCCTCTGCGTTCCTCTTTAAGTTACCCAGCAGAACTTAGGGAAGATTAACCTGCACTGGCGGTAGCCAATCTTCCGCCCGATGTTCGACGACCACAGTGGTGAAGATGCCGCCGCGGACATTGAAGTCAGCCGTCAGGCGCATGAAACGCGGTTGTGTGGCTTCCACCAGATCGCTGAGGATCTTGTTGGTTACCGCCTCATGGAAGGCGCCTTCATCACGGTAGGACCAGACGTACATCTTCAGGGCCTTCAGTTCAACACAAAGCTTGTCGGCAATATATTCAATCGACAACTCGGCAAAATCCGGCTGCCCGGTCATGGGACAGAGGCAGGTAAATTCCGGCACCTGGATTCGGATGGTGTAATCACGATCCGGCTGTGGGTTATCGAAGGTCTCCAGGGTCTTGCTGGGTTGGCTTGGCATGGTCGGCAGATCTCGCTCTGATGGGGGAAAGTGGCGATTATACGGAACCTAGTGATTACCCTGAAGTGGATCTTGTTTTTTTGCTGTTTAAATCTTAAACAATACTGATAATATTTCAATATATAATAGTGAGATAAACTTGTTATCTAATGTAAATAATCTATATGTGATTCCCTTGTAACCGGCTCCTGCTGTCTGTATCGTAGCCACCCATGCGTCTTGAAAAAATAAAACTTGCGGGATTCAAGTCTTTTGTCGATCCGACAACGGTTTTGCTGCCGAGCAATCTGATCGGCATCGTGGGTCCAAATGGCTGTGGCAAATCCAATGTAATCGATGCGGTACGCTGGGTGATGGGTGAGAGCTCGGCAAAAATGCTGCGTGGTCAATCCATGGCCGATGTGATTTTTAATGGGTCCAGCAGCCGAAAACCGGTTGGGACAGCCAGCATTGAACTGCAATTCGATAATAGTGATAGTTCTGCCGGAGGGCAGTACAACCAATACAGCCATATCTCAGTAAAGCGCCAAATCTCCCGGGACGGCCAGTCCAGTTACTTTATGAATGGTGTCCGCTGTCGCCGGCGCGATATCACGGATCTGTTCTTGGGCACCGGACTGGGACCTCGCAGCTATTCGATTATTGAGCAGGGGATGATCTCCCGCCTAATTGAAGCGCGCCCGGAGGATCTGCGGGCCTTTTTGGAAGAGGCTGCGGGCATTTCCAAATATAAAGAGCGCCGCAGAGATACTGAGAAATGACTTAAGAGATGAAATTGATAAACAGCTTCAACATTTTAAACGACAGGCAACAACAGCTGAGCGGTACAAAGAGTACAAAGAGAAAGAGCGACGTCTTCATGCCGAACTGTTGGCTCTGCGCTGGCGGGTTATGAATGAGGATATCCAGAAGAAAGAGCGGGCATTGGCCGAACTGGAGACAGATCAGGAATCCGTGGTCGCCAAACAGCGCCGTCTGGAAGCCGATATAGAGAAGGACAGGGAGCGACACACTGAAGCCAACGAGACCTTTAACGAAGTCCAGGGGCGCTATTACGCAGTGGGTAGTGAAATCGCCCGTCTAGAGCAGGCGATGCAGTTTGCCAAAGAGAGCCGTGTTCAGCATGAACACGACCTGCACCAGACGGAGCAGGCGTGGCAGGAGTCCACGGATCATCGGCAGCAGGACGAGGCGCGTCTGAAAGATCTGAATGACAATCTTGCAGAGCAGGAGCCGTTTCTGGAAGAGGCTCGTGAGATTGAGCAGACTACGATTGAACGACTGACCGACGCTGAACAGGCGATGCAGTCATGGCAGGGCGAGTGGGAAAATTTTAACCGTCAGGCGGCTGAACCGGCGCAAACAGCCCAAGTGGAAAGAACCCGTATCAACCACCTAGAAGGGCAGGGTCAGAATCTGCAGCGGCGGTTGGGGAAAATGAGCGAAGAGCTTGAACGCCTCAATGACCAGCAACTGCTTGAGGAGATTGCTGAATTAGAGGGACGTGAGGCGGAGCAGCAAGAGCTGGCGGCGAATCAACAGGAGACTCTCTCCGCCCTGGCGCAACAGATTATCGCCAGTCGTGAACTGCAGACAAAGCAGAGCAATGAGCTGGACCAGGCCAGGGCCGGACTGCAGACCGCCCGCGGGCGTTACTCCTCTCTGGAGGTGCTGCAGCAGGCAGCCCTGGGAAAGCAGGAAGATATAACAACCCAGTGGCTGGAAGCACAGGGCTTGGCCCAGGCTGCCCGGCTGGCTGAAAAGATCGAAGTGGAGTCGGGCTGGCAAAGTGCCGTGGAGACGGTACTCGGGTTTCACCTGCAGGCGGTATGTACTGACAGTCTCGATACGCTGGGCAGCAGTATCAGCGCACTGGAGAGCGGCACTCTTGTGCTGTTTGATACAACGGCTTCCGGTGGCGGAGGTGGTCATGGGCTGTTGCTTGAAAAGATCAAGTCACCCTGGCCTCTGGATGGACTGTTGGGCGGCGTGCGTACCGCAGAGAGCTTGGAGCAGGCATTGTCTCAACGCACAGCGCTTAAGCAGGGTGAATCGATCATTACCCCTGATGGTATCTGGGTGGGGCCAAACTGGCTTCGCCTGACTCGGGAGGGGGATGAGACCTCGGGTGTACTGGAACGGGAACAGGAGATCCGGGAACTGACAGGTAACATCCAGGCTCTGGAACAGCAGACCGATGAGTTAGCTGCCGGTGTCGAAAGTGGCCGTGAGGGTATCCGGCAGAGTGAACAGGGAAGGGAGCAGGGTCAGCGACAGCTCAACGATATCAATCGTGCGCTTTCAGATCTGCGCTCCACTCTCAGTGGTAAACGCACCCGGGCGGAACATCTGAAAAATCGTGACGAAAATATCCGTACCGAAATGGAAGAGCTGCGGATGCAGATGGAGCAGGATCGCGAAGAGACGGAGATGGCCCGCGAACGGCTGCACACTGCGCTGGAACAGATGGAGACACTGGGTGAGCGGCGGGACGCACTGGTTCATCAGCGTGACGAATTCAGCAGCCGACTGCAGGAGATCCGTGAAGAGACCGGACGGCGGCGCACACAGTCTCATGAAATTGCCCTGCGGATTGAATCCATGCGCAGTTCCAAAGAGTCCCTAAGCCTGAATCTGGGGCGAATGGAGGGGCAGCTTTCGCACCTGTCAACGCGTCGTGAAGAGCTGGTGCAGATGCTGGAAGAGAGCCAGGCACCACTACTGGAACAGGCCGATGAACTTGAGAAACAGCTTGCTCTGAGGGTTTTGGTGGAGGGTGAACTGACCAAGGTCAGGAAGGACCTTGAAGATATCGATGCAACTTTGCGGCGGCTGGAGCAGGATCGCACGGCAGCGGAACAGCGTGTGCAACAACATCGTTCAGAGCTGGATCAGGCCAGGATGCAGCGCCAGGAGGTATTGATCCGCTGTAAAACTGTGGAAGAGCAGCTCAACGAAACCGATTTTCAGCGCGATCAACTGTTTCTGGAGTTACCGGGGGATGCCACTCTCGAAGACTGGCAGGAAGAGTCTGAGCGCATGGACGCACGGATACGCCGCCTCGGCCCGATCAACTTGGCTGCCATTGATGAGTATCAGGAGCAATCAGAGCGGGCCACCTACCTGGATGCCCAGCATGCGGATATCACCGAATCCCTGGAGACACTGGAGAACGCCATCCGCAAAATTGACCGGGAGACCCGCACCCGGTTCAAAGAGACTTTTGATAAGGTCAACACTGGCCTGCAGGAGAAATTCCCCAAACTGTTTGGTGGTGGTCACGCCTATCTGCAGCTGACCGGAGAGGATCTGCTGGATACCGGTGTTACCGTGATGGCGCGTCCTCCCGGCAAGCGCAACTCAAGTATTCATCTGTTATCCGGTGGCGAGAAGGCGTTGACTGCTGTCGCCTTGGTATTTGCAATCTTCGAGCTGAATCCAGCCCCTTTCTGTATGTTGGACGAGGTGGACGCACCGCTGGATGACGCCAATGTGGGTCGATTCTGTGAGCTGGTGAAATCCATGTCTGACCAGGTTCAGTTTATCTTCATCACCCACAACAAAGTCACCATGGAGATGGCCCACCAGCTTTCCGGCATCACCATGCATGAGCCGGGTGTCTCTCGGCTGGTGTCGGTAGATGTTGAAGCGGCGGCGCAACTTGCTGCCATGTAGAGCAAAAAATGACCATGGATCAGGAACTGGAATCTGCCAAGACCGTAACAACCATCGTTTATGGATTGCAGGCGGTCTCTTTGCTGTTGGGAATAACCTACGTCATTGCTGTTATTATCAACTATGCAAAGCGGGACGATGTCAGAGGGATCTGGCTGGAGTCTCACTTTCGCTGGCAGATACGGACATTCTGGTTCAGCCTGATCTGGGCCGCTGTTGGATTCGCGACCCCTATTATTGGCCTTGGATATCTTATTCTGCTGGCCAATACTCTCTGGATTATTTATCGTATCGTCAAAGGCTGGTTGCGACTGATAGACCGGAAGGCCATGTACCTATGATAGCCTGACAATTAACCGTTCACTTTGAGTCAGAGTTAATAGCAAGAATGGATGCCAATATACTTCGTTTGATTTTTTTCATATTGGGTGTGGGAGTGATTCTTGGTATCTATCTATGGGATCGCCATAAAAAGCTCAATGCCCGTGTCCATGCAATCAAGAGTGAACGAAATAATCCTCCCTCTGACGAATCAATCACCGAAATCAAGGAGAATGAGCCTTTCCAGGAGCGGGAAGTGCGGCGTGAGCCTGCCTGGAATCAGGAGGATATTTCACTGCCGTATGAAGAGGAACAGGAGCAGGAACCTGCTGCCCTAGATGAAGCAACGAGTGATGAAATTGACGGAGAGCTGAAACGGCTGGATGAGCTGGTTCGCGATGAAGACATCGGTGGGGAGCCTGTCGAACCTCACGCAAGAGGTGAGCCGGCCTCTTTTTCCTTTACCGCAGATGACCCGGAAGGGTTGCAGGATGAACTGAGCAATGCCGATGTTCCGCTAAAGATTCTCCAGCTGAATATTTTGGCACGCAGCCGGCACTTCAGCGGTGACGACATCATGTGTGTGACAAGAGAGACTGAACTGAAACATGGTGATATGGATATTTTCCATCGTTACGATGCAGAAGGCCGGGTAATTTTCAGCATGGCCAGTATGGTGGAACCGGGTACCTTTGATTTAAAGCAGATGGCGCAGTTCAAATCTCCGGGCTTGATCCTGTTTGGCCAACTCCCCGGTCCTCAGGATGGTTTGGTGACTTTTTCCGATATGCTGTTTACGGCTGAGCGAATTACAGCGCTGCTTGATGGGGAGTTGCAGGATGAGTCCCACAGTGACCTGAGCAAACAGACCATCGAACACATCCGCGGAAGTATATTGGAGCATCGCCGCCAGCTTCAACTGGCACGCAGCAGGCGATGAGCATCCCTTCGTCAGCTTCGCATCGTGCAGTCCGACTGCGCGATGAGCTCAATCGGCACAATTACCAGTACTATGTGCTGGATGACCCTCTGGTTCCCGATAGTGGATATGATCGCATTATGCGTGAGCTGCAGGCGCTGGAGGCTGAGCACCCAGAGCTGATAACCATAGACTCTCCTTCTCAACGGGTGGGGGCGCAGCCGCTGGATCTGTTTGATGAAGTTGAGCACAAAGTCCCGATGCTCTCTCTTGATAACGCCTTTTCCGATCAGGAGATGAACGACTTTGACCATCGGGTACGTGATCGGCTGGAGAGTGATGAAAACATTCAGTATGTGGCCGAGCCAAAACTGGATGGATTGGCGATCAGTCTGAGATATGAAAAAGGTGTGCTGGTTCAAGCAGCGACCCGTGGGGATGGTGCTCGGGGCGAGAATGTGACACAGAATGTCCGTACCATTCCCTCGGTACCCTTGTGTCTCATGAATGGCGACTGGCCCCAGGTACTGGAAGTCCGCGGTGAGATCTACATGCCTAAGAGTGGTTTTGACCGGCTCAATGAAGCGGCCCGCAAGCAGGGAGAGAAAGGGTTCGCCAATCCACGCAATGCCGCGGCTGGTAGTCTGCGGCAACTCGACTCAAGAATTACAGCGAAGCGCCCACTTGCCATGTTCTGTTACGGCTTTGGTGAGATCGACGGCGGGCATCTGGCAGAAACTCACAGCGACAGCATAAAACGACTGGCCGATTGGGGGCTGCAGATCTCCCCTGAGCTCAGGGTATTGAAAGGGATAAACTCCTGCTTGGCCTATTATCAGCAGATCGCCGGCCGGCGGGATGGACTTGATTACCATATTGATGGTGTGGTCTTTAAAGTTGACCATTTCGACCAGCAGCAGGCGCTGGGATTTGTCTCACGGGCGCCACGCTGGGCAATCGCCCAGAAGTTTCCTGCTCAGGAGGAGCTGACCCGGTTACTGGCTATCGATGTCCAGGTGGGCCGGACCGGCGCTCTGACGCCAGTGGCAAGGCTGGAGCCGGTCAGTGTTGCGGGCGTGACGGTAACCAATGCCACACTGCATAATGAAGACGAGACCCGGCGTAAGGATATACGCATCGGTGACACGGTGATTGTGAGGAGGGCCGGTGATGTCATTCCTCAGGTGGTTAGAGTGCTGACAGAACGCCGTCCGGCAGATGCTGAAGTGTTTCATATGCCGGATCGCTGCCCTGAATGTGGCTCGGAAGTGATTCGTGATGAAGATGGAGCAACCATCCGTTGCAGCGTAGGGCTGTTTTGTCCGGCACAGCGGAAGGAGGCGATAAAACATTTTGCCTCACGCCGGGCGATGGATATAGAGGGTCTGGGCGGGAAGCTGGTTGAACAATTGGTGGAGCGGGGCTGGGTCGAGACACCAGCTGACCTGTATGGATTGAAACGGGCGGCATTGGCCAGCATGGAGCGCATGGGTGATAAATTAGCAGACAATCTGATGCAGGCACTAGAGCGGAGCAAGTCGACTACCCTGGCACGATTCCTTTTCTCCCTGGGAATCCGCGAAGTGGGTGAAGCCACTGCCCACTCACTGGCGCGACAGTATGGCAATCTTGAGCGCCTGGAGCAGGCCGATAGCGAGGCCTTGATCGAAGTGCAGGATGTGGGTCCCATCGTGGCTGATCATATTGTCACTTTCTTCAGGCAGGCGCATAACCGGGAGGTGATTCAGGCGCTCCTGGATGCCGGTGTAAACTGGATACCGGTTGAACCGCCGGATGAGTCCACCCAGCCACTGGCTGGCAAAACCATGGTGCTCACCGGAACCCTGAGTCGCCCCAGAGCACAGATCAAGGAAGAACTTCAGGCTCTGGGCGCTAAAGTGGCCGGCAGTGTCTCAAAAGAGACCGACTTCCTGGTAGCCGGTGAAGAGGGTAGTTCAAAACTTACGAAGGCAGAAAAACTGGGTGTTGCGGTGCTGGATGACGCCGGGTTGGCTGATCTTTTGGCTGGCGACATACTTGCTACAAATGAAGACGAATAACCGGCGTATTTTCTCGTAAAGAGACCAAAAATATAAATTCATACGCTTTTGATAACAATAAATTATAATTTTGCGATCTTAGTGTTTTAGTGAGAATTATCGTTCTTAACGAGCGATAACTTCGAAATGGAGGATGACTGTGGGTGAAAAAAGAGTACGATTGCAGAAACTTGCGGCTTCCCGTGACGAGAATGGCAAGAGTCTCACACAGCAGCCGATGGCTGACACGCTGAATACAGAAGGTATTCCTTCGTTGTTGGGTAAACCGTGGAGCACCTATTCTATCCGCCATACCCTGAAAAAACTCGACCTCCAATCTTCGGCTAAAACCACGCGCCCAAGACGGTCCGTTTCAACAGCTTCTCCATCTTTAGCTCAACCTGAGGAGATGGTTGAACACAAGCTCAAACAGACCTCTCCACTGATGCAGTGGAACTATTATGAGTCCATCAGATGGGTGTCACCACTGCCGATGGATCTCAATGGAGTGAAACCGGCGTATCCTATGCACTGAGAGCGCTGCAACCGGCCAGCGCAGTTCAGGCCAGTGATGATCTGATTCGTCAGCAGATCAAGGACGGGCGGTATGATACCGAAGAAGAGAGTTTTATATGCGTTAGGAAAAAGCTGAAGAAAAGCAGCAAAAACAGGATGAAAGGGAAATCATCGAAACCTGTAGAGAAGAAGAAAAATAAGAAAAGCAAAAATAAAGTAGAAGTCAGGATAGATACTTTAAATCACTTGAATTGTCGTCGGTTGGCCGTCCTGACGCGTTGCTGGAAGCGGGCACTGTCATGCAAAGAATCATCCCATGTAGCATGTTGTCGACACCAGAAAAAAGAGTGTGAAGGCGGGTTGAATTCTGGAGAACTACACCACTTCCATCATGGTAAATTAGTTCCTTGATTTTGATCAGTATATTTCGAAAATTCTGTTAAATAAGCCTCAATTTAAGTAGCTGATTGCCGATATCCATCTATAAGGACGCATGGAGGCAATGAAGAAAACCACACGCTCTTTTTTCTGACAAAGAGACAACCTCGATGATAAAAGTTGAGGTGCAACTGTTTTTCCCAATAGCCGCCGATTCCAGGGATTGTCTGTATAAAGAGATGGATCCCATTAGTCGGACAGGCATACGGACAGTTTAAGTGACTTCTGCAACAATGTTGAAAGACAGGAGCAGAAGATGAGAAGAAAACGTAGAAACCATAAACCCAGTTTTAAAGCCAAGGGGTAATCCTCCCGGGAAGTAGCTGACGCCAAAAGTAGAATTTTCTCGTAATATGAACGCAGGAGATTCTGCATGAAGACATCAAGATTCAAGGACAGCCAGATCATTGCTATTCTCAAGCAGGCTGAGACTGTCACACCAGTTTCCGATCTGTGCCGGGAGCATGGCATGAGCAGTGCCACCTTCTACAAGTGGCGCGCCAAATACGGCGGCATGGACGCCTCTCTCATGAAGCGTATGAAGGAACTCGAGGATGAGAACCGGCGACTCAAGAAGATGTACGCCGAAACCAAATTAGAGGCGGAGATCGTCAAGGAGGCCCTGGCAAAAAAGTGGTAAGGCCATCTCGTCGCAAGGAGATGGCCAAGATCGGAGCTACGCAGGATGGCGTGTCGGTACGCCTAGCTTGTCGTGCATTCTGTATCAGCGAGACCTGCTATCGCTATCAGGCCAAGCATTCGAGCGACAACGCACTGATTGCAGATTGGTTACTCCGATTGACGATGACCAATCGAACCTGGGGTTTCGAGTTATGCTATTTGTACCTGCGCAATGTGAAGGGTTACCCCTACAATCATAAACGTGTATACCGCATATACAGGGAGTTTGAGCTGAACTTGCGGATCAAGCCCAAACGTCGATTGAAGCGCGACGTGCCGGATGCGCTAGCCGTACCTCGTCAAATTAACATCATGTGGTCGATGGATTTTATGCATGACAGCCTAGCCGATGGCCGTAGCTTCAGGACGTTCAAGGGGTCCTAGGGATTTTCCCTCGTAAACGGACATAAACGGCTAGATCCCATGCCCTGCTTACGTTTCCGGATGTGGGTACTTTTCCTGAACAGGCTTATAACCGTCGATTGAGCTCATTAATTCGTCCAGATCCGGCAATTTCCCACTCATTTGGAAGTTGTAGGTGCCTTTCAGGTTGATGTTGTACCAGGCAACTGGGGAGGCTTGATTTGACGATCTGGATTTTTTCATCATCCTTCTGATATTCAAAGCTAGTCAGCAACTGACTGAGTATGGCCGAGTTAAAGTAGATTATAGCGTTGGTAACCAGGCGAGCACATTCGTTCCACAGTTGGATCTCCTCATCCGAGCTGCCGCGGAACTGATCACCATTGACGTTGCTGATTGCACGACGCAGTTGGTGGTAAGCCTCGCCTCGATTGAGTGCTCGCTGAACGTAGTCGCGCAGACTGACGTCATCGATGTAGTTGAGTAAATAATTCGCTTTCACCATACGATTGTATTCCGTTAGTGCCCCGAGTAACGGGTGGCTGCTTTTGTAACCTGAGAGCTTTCTAACCAATGTCGCTTGCGTTGTTTTGCGTTCATAAAGTGAGATCATGATCCGTTGTATAGTATCCCAGTGAGCCGCGATGAGCTTGGTGTTGATGGGCTTTTTCAGACTCAATTGGATTTTCTTATCCTTGTCTTCTTTGACATCGAACATCTCATTGATGACACGACCCACCTGAGCATAGCGTGGAGCAAAGCTGTACCCAAAGAGATCTAGCAATGCGAAGTTGATGTGATTGACTCCGTGCGTATCGGTAGACAGTACGTCTGGCACGATCTCGGAACTATTGTTCATCAGTAGATCGAAGATGTAGTGGGACTCGTGCTCGTTAGCACCGATCACACGAGCATTGATGGCCGCATGATTGGCGATCAAGCTCATGGCCGACACGCCTTTTTGCGTGCCAAAGTATTTTGACGAGTAACGTGTTTTAAATGTCTCACGCCGGGATTCGAACTTCTGACCATCAGCACTGGCGTGGATAACATCTTCTTGGATATTGTAGTGCTTGAAGATCGGAAGCTTAGCCGTTGCGTTGTTGATGCGATCGTTGGCTGCGTTCAGTGTTTCTAACCTCAGATAGTTCGCCTGAATGGTGCTGAGCTGATCGTAAGTGCGATCGGATATTTGAGCGATACCATAAATGCCTTGGTTGGTCGCGTTGCCCACCAAGATAGCCAACAGGTCATACTCGTGTGCTCGGCTCTTCGACTGTGCACCCAGTACATGCTTAAAGTCATCAAGGAAGCCTGTGTCGCGATCGACCATTCGCAACACATCGGCAACGCCAGTCGTGGGTAGTTGCTGGAAGAACGGATTATTGACCAAGTACTTTTTGTTGGCCGTGGGTAAGCGCCAATGGCGCTTTCCTTTGGGGTTTCTCAGGATAATATTTCGGTTGTCATCGTGTTCTAGATAGTGACTCACTTCTTGTAATCTAACACCCAGGTTTTTGGCCATTTGGTCAATGAGTTTGTTGGGATTGGCGGCTAATTTAGGCAACTGGGTGCGCTCTAATAGCGCGTCTTTTTCTTCTGTCCATCGCTCACGATTGACTAGATCAGCCTCCAAAAGCCCTGTATTTAAACACATTTGGCAGTGTGAGCTGGCCATTCAACCGATTGGGGATTTGCAAGTAAAGGAACCATTCGTACCGACCTTTATTCATCACGCCGCTCGAGTCTTGCATGAACGACAATTGCTTCTTGGTAGGCAAGCGGCTATCCATTGCGCCGATTGAGATTTCACCATCGGCGATAAGATCACGCTGCGCACGATGCAGTGTAGCTGCCAGGCGCTGTGTTTTTTCACCGCCTTCAAAGTGCAAGCACAGGAATAGATCACGAAGTAAGCCTTCTCGTAAGCTCACCCGGTGATCGAAGTACTGCCACGTGGCCTCTTCAACCGATCGCTTTTGATCATTCAAAAACAGGCAAACGGATTCCAGATCTTTCGCCGCTAGAAGTTTAAAAGCATGCTGCCGTAACGCCCCAAACGGTTGTTGTTGATCTACTCTGTCGTCGATAAAAAGACGCAACACTTGCGCCGCTTTACTGACGTTACTCGCAGCTCGTTGCCAGTCTTGATAAACAGATTCTCTCGCGTATATTTTGGCTTTCTGTTTTCTTTGAAAAAGATGATGAACAAAGCCATCGGCTATTCGTTCCAGTGCCTGTTGCCAACGCGATTGCAAATAGCACAACAAGTAGAGGCGTTGATAACCAACAGGTTGGCGTTTTAGTTTGGCACCATAGTAAGTCACTCTTTCAGCAAAGTACTGCTGATTCTTCAACGATATTGATAGCTGACTTAAAACCTCATCGACTTCTAGCATCCAAGATTGAATGTGCTGATGTACGGCGAGTTCTTTTTGCAACTCACTCCTTGTAATGTTCTTAGCCGCCATTCTTAACCGCCGTAGAGTCAGTGGGTCATTGCCTTCGACAAAGTCAGACAACATAGAAGTCAAGTCAACAGAGATGAGGTCTTCGAGTTGGCGAATGAGTTGATCGTTGGTAGCACTGACGACATCACTGATCAAGTCTTGCAAAACTGAGTACCCAGGAATGCTAATTTTTTGTGCCGCTAAGTATTCAATAGCCCTGTCAAACAACGCTCGCGGTTGAGCCCATGCTTGTGCGTGTTCGCGAAGGTCTATTGTCAGCGCGGCGCTGTGCCGTTCGTTCTCCCAGCGTTGATGGTTTGTTAATTCGTATATGCGATGATAGATACGCACACGAGTTTTTTGAGTTAGATTGAAGGGACTCAGACCGGAACCGGGAAACACTTCTGAGCAGACATATTTAATATCATGCTTGATCTGGTGGTAGCCGGGACTCAAAGAAATGGGCTTCACTTTAAAGTAGCCGAGCAACACAACGAACATGCAGCGTTGATCACGCCTGCGAATCTTCTGGCACTGGGCCAATTCGATATCATTGAGTGTGAAGAAGAATCGTTGATCGTTTTGATTGAGTGCTGGCGGGCCGAACAAGTCAACAATTTCCGCTTCGGTGAGGATCTTGAGTCGTTTCTCTGTGGTCATAATCGTTACCTAAAGGCCACGATTCTAGCCAAATTACCCTAAAATGTTCGGAAATCGAAAAGTACCCCTCTCGGGAAACGTAGGCGGGGAAAGGGATCTAGCCGTTTATGTCCGTTTACGAGGGAAAATCCCTAGGACCCCACCTTCGGGACAATCCGCCATCGAACCAAGCGTTCCAAGGGCTGCCTATCGCGTGACGGCATGCTATACACATGATGTTCAAACCCGGCCTGTGTGCCGAGAAGAAGTGGAGACGATTACGGGGTTTCGATTACCTGGCGAAGGTGATAACCGGAATCAAATTTAACGAGGGTGTTGAGGTAGCAAGAGTCGATCAGGTCGCCGCTTGATTCAACTGGCTAAGCACCAGATTTGACTATAACTCGGATATTCTTGCCTCGAGCCAATCCACGGGTATTACTTTTACCACGGTACAAAAGTTTGTACTGCTGGGGGGGACTAGCCACACCATTCTCAGCAAACGGCGCAATATTGTGATGGCGAGTGATGAGGGCTCACCGGAGTCAGTATGGTGATAAAGCCAAATTAAACCTTAAAATAAGTAATGGATTAGCAGGTTACCGAACTGATAAAGTTGGGTGATTGTTTATACCGCGAAGTTCAGATTGAGCAGGCAGTTATCATCTGGGAAATTGCGACTAATCCGGATCCCGCTAAGGACAATATAGCAAACAAGCATAGATCGAGCATTGAAGCTGTTAGGTAGGTTACAGGAGATCAGGGGACAGTGATTCCCTCTTTGGCCAGTATGGCGACGAGCCGGATCAGTGGTAGGCCAATCAGTGTATTCGGGTCATCTCCCTCCAAATATTCGAGTAGTGCGATTCCCAAGCCTTCCGATTTAAAACTTCCTGCGCAGTTATAAGGTTTTTCCGCATCAAGGTAGCGTTCTATCTGTTGTTGTTCGAGTACTCTAAAATGGACGTAAAAGGGTTCGCACAAGCTTTGGCGCTTTCCAGAGGCGCTGTTGTGCAGGCAGAGGCCGGTATAAAAAAAGACGTGTTTTCCAGATGCACGCTGCAATTGCTCAATAGCACTCTGACGATTTTCTGGCTTCCCAAGAATTTTTCCATCGATGCATGCCACTTGGTCGGAGCCGATTATCAGGCTGTCAGGGAAGTCTGTGGCAACCGCTAGCGCTTTCTCTTCAGCAAGCCGAGAGACAAGTGCCTGAGGAGACTCTTCCGGTTTTGCCGATTCATCGATATCAGGGGTGGCCGTTGAGAAAGGGAGTCCAAGCTTTTCGAGCAAGGCTTTGCGAAAGGGCGATGTAGAAGCTAGAACCAGCCTGATTTTTTCTGAATGGCTTTTCATCTATGCTGCTTTGTGAATTGATAAACGATTCAAAGTGTTAACAGAAACTGGTAAAAACAGCGCTGTTTTTTTTGGTCAGAATTCAGACAGTGAGTAAACCGGCTGTCACCTTATATCGTCTAAGCTGCTTTGGCCATCGAGAATCGGTACTACTTACTTCTTGCGCGGGATTGAAATACAAAAAACAGAGGCTGCCCTAGTTAATCAGCTAAATTTGTCTTTAACCCATTGATTCATCTGTTTTAACTGACTTTCTGGCATCACTGTTATTAAATCGCCATTCAAATTCCTTCAAAAAGGGATGAAAATGGTCTTCTGGTACCCCATTAAATTGACGCATATGCCGCTTTGCCTGGTTCCAAACATTCTCTATTCTGTTAATGCGGTTAGGCTTGTTTGCAAATAGCTTACTGTGGTTTATTCGATGGCGCTTAAATTCTGAGACATCAATACATTATAGCTTCTCCATGCGTCAGTATAGCAATAGTGTCGGGCTTTACACCTGTTGCCTAAATTATAAGCATTAACGTTCTGACTTTAGCATCTGGAACAATAACGGTAAATACCTTATTGTTGCGCTTTAGTAAGTCAAATACAGGAACTTTACCGACTGCGCCTTGACCTCCTTTTCCTTTGCGCCTACCACCAAAATAACTTTCGTCTGCTTCTATTTCTCCGTCCAGCAATTCCAAATGCTCACTGTAGTCATAGATAACCTGTCTAAGTCGATGAAAGCAATATCCCGTCATTGCTTCATTGGTGCCAACTAAAGAGGCGGCTGTTCGTGCTATTGTGCCCGCTATAAATAGCTCGATTAATCGACTTTGTTTGTACCTACTTAATCTGCTCTTTCCCACTTTGGGGTCCTAGGGATTTTCCCTCGTAAACGGACATAAACGGCTAGATCCCATGCCCTGCTTACGTTTCCGGATGTGGGTACTTTTCCTGAACAGGCTTATAACCGTCGATTGAGCTCATTAATTCGTCCAGATCCGGCAATTTCCCACTCATTTGGAAGTTGTAGGTGCCTTTCAGGTTGATGTTGTACCAGGCAACTGGGGAGGCTTGATTTGACGATCTGGATTTTTTCATCATCCTTCTGATATTCAAAGCTAGTCAGCAACTGACTGAGTATGGCCGAGTTAAAGTAGATTATAGCGTTGGTAACCAGGCGAGCACATTCGTTCCACAGTTGGATCTCCTCATCCGAGCTGCCGCGGAACTGATCACCATTGACGTTGCTGATTGCACGACGCAGTTGGTGGTAAGCCTCGCCTCGATTGAGTGCTCGCTGAACGTAGTCGCGCAGACTGACGTCATCGATGTAGTTGAGTAAATAATTCGCTTTCACCATACGATTGTATTCCGTTAGTGCCCCGAGTAACGGGTGGCTGCTTTTGTAACCTGAGAGCTTTCTAACCAATGTCGCTTGCGTTGTTTTGCGTTCATAAAGTGAGATCATGATCCGTTGTATAGTATCCCAGTGAGCCGCGATGAGCTTGGTGTTGATGGGCTTTTTCAGACTCAATTGGATTTTCTTATCCTTGTCTTCTTTGACATCGAACATCTCATTGATGACACGACCCACCTGAGCATAGCGTGGAGCAAAGCTGTACCCAAAGAGATCTAGCAATGCGAAGTTGATGTGATTGACTCCGTGCGTATCGGTAGACAGTACGTCTGGCACGATCTCGGAACTATTGTTCATCAGTAGATCGAAGATGTAGTGGGACTCGTGCTCGTTAGCACCGATCACACGAGCATTGATGGCCGCATGATTGGCGATCAAGCTCATGGCCGACACGCCTTTTTGCGTGCCAAAGTATTTTGACGAGTAACGTGTTTTAAATGTCTCACGCCGGGATTCGAACTTCTGACCATCAGCACTGGCGTGGATAACATCTTCTTGGATATTGTAGTGCTTGAAGATCGGAAGCTTAGCCGTTGCGTTGTTGATGCGATCGTTGGCTGCGTTCAGTGTTTCTAACCTCAGATAGTTCGCCTGAATGGTGCTGAGCTGATCGTAAGTGCGATCGGATATTTGAGCGATACCATAAATGCCTTGGTTGGTCGCGTTGCCCACCAAGATAGCCAACAGGTCATACTCGTGTGCTCGGCTCTTCGACTGTGCACCCAGTACATGCTTAAAGTCATCAAGGAAGCCTGTGTCGCGATCGACCATTCGCAACACATCGGCAACGCCAGTCGTGGGTAGTTGCTGGAAGAACGGATTATTGACCAAGTACTTTTTGTTGGCCGTGGGTAAGCGCCAATGGCGCTTTCCTTTGGGGTTTCTCAGGATAATATTTCGGTTGTCATCGTGTTCTAGATAGTGACTCACTTCTTGTAATCTAACACCCAGGTTTTTGGCCATTTGGTCAATGAGTTTGTTGGGATTGGCGGCTAATTTAGGCAACTGGGTGCGCTCTAATAGCGCGTCTTTTTCTTCTGTCCATCGCTCACGATTGACTAGATCAGCCTCCAAAGCCCTGTATTTAAACACATTTGGCAGTGTGAGCTGGCCATTCAACCGATTGGGGATTTGCAAGTAAAGGAACCATTCGTACCGACCTTTATTCATCACGCCGCTCGAGTCTTGCATGAACGACAATTGCTTCTTGGTAGGCAAGCGGCTATCCATTGCGCCGATTGAGATTTCACCATCGGCGATAAGATCACGCTGCGCACGATGCAGTGTAGCTGCCAGGCGCTGTGTTTTTTCACCGCCTTCAAAGTGCAAGCACAGGAATAGATCACGAAGTAAGCCTTCTCGTAAGCTCACCCGGTGATCGAAGTACTGCCACGTGGCCTCTTCAACCGATCGCTTTTGATCATTCAAAAACAGGCAAACGGATTCCAGATCTTTCGCCGCTAGAAGTTTAAAAGCATGCTGCCGTAACGCCCCAAACGGTTGTTGTTGATCTACTCTGTCGTCGATAAAAAGACGCAACACTTGCGCCGCTTTACTGACGTTACTCGCAGCTCGTTGCCAGTCTTGATAAACAGATTCTCTCGCGTATATTTTGGCTTTCTGTTTTCTTTGAAAAAGATGATGAACAAAGCCATCGGCTATTCGTTCCAGTGCCTGTTGCCAACGCGATTGCAAATAGCACAACAAGTAGAGGCGTTGATAACCAACAGGTTGGCGTTTTAGTTTGGCACCATAGTAAGTCACTCTTTCAGCAAAGTACTGCTGATTCTTCAACGATATTGATAGCTGACTTAAAACCTCATCGACTTCTAGCATCCAAGATTGAATGTGCTGATGTACGGCGAGTTCTTTTTGCAACTCACTCCTTGTAATGTTCTTAGCCGCCATTCTTAACCGCCGTAGAGTCAGTGGGTCATTGCCTTCGACAAAGTCAGACAACATAGAAGTCAAGTCAACAGAGATGAGGTCTTCGAGTTGGCGAATGAGTTGATCGTTGGTAGCACTGACGACATCACTGATCAAGTCTTGCAAAACTGAGTACCCAGGAATGCTAATTTTTTGTGCCGCTAAGTATTCAATAGCCCTGTCAAACAACGCTCGCGGTTGAGCCCATGCTTGTGCGTGTTCGCGAAGGTCTATTGTCAGCGCGGCGCTGTGCCGTTCGTTCTCCCAGCGTTGATGGTTTGTTAATTCGTATATGCGATGATAGATACGCACACGAGTTTTTTGAGTTAGATTGAAAGGGACTCAGACCGGAACCGGGAAACACTTCTGAGCAGACATATTTAATATCATGCTTGATCTGGTGGTAGCCGGGACTCAAAGAAATGGGCTTCACTTTAAAGTAGCCGAGCAACACAACGAACATGCAGCGTTGATCACGCCTGCGAATCTTCTGGCACTGGGCCAATTCGATATCATTGAGTGTGAAGAAGAATCGTTGATCGTTTTGATTGAGTGCTGGCGGGCCGAACAAGTCAACAATTTCCGCTTCGGTGAGGATCTTGAGTCGTTTCTCTGTGGTCATAATCGTTACCTAAAGGCCACGATTCTAGCCAAATTACCCTAAAATGTTCGGAAATCGAAAAGTACCCCTCTCGGGAAACGTAGGCGGGGAAAGGGATCTAGCCGTTTATGTCCGTTTACGAGGGAAAATCCCTAGGACCCCACCTTCGGGACAATCCGCCATCGAACCAAGCGTTCCAAGGGCTGCCTATCGCGTGACGGCATGCTATACACATGATGTTCAAACCCGGCCTGTGTGCCGAGAAGAAGTGGAGACGATTACGGGGTTTCGATTACCTGGCGAAGGTGATAACCGGAATCAAATTTAACGAGGGTGTTGAGGTAGCAAGAGTCGATCAGGTCGCCGCTTGATTCAACTGGCTAAGCACCAGATTTGACTATAACTCGGATATTCTTGCCTCGAGCCAATCCACGGGTATTACTTTTACCACGGTACAAAAGTTTGTACTGCTGGGGGGGACTAGCCACACCATTCTCAGCAAACGGCGCAATATTGTGATGGCGAGTGATGAGGCTCACCGGAGTCAGTATGGTGATAAAGCCAAATTAAACCTTAAAATAAGTAATGGATTAGCAGGTTACCGAACTGATAAAGTTGGGTGATTGTTTATACCGCGAAGTTCAGATTGAGCAGGCAGTTATCATCTGGGAAATTGCGACTAATCCGGATCCCGCTAAGGACAATATAGCAAACAAGCATAGATCGAGCATTGAAGCTGTTAGGTAGGTTACAGGAGATCAGGGGACAGTGATTCCCTCTTTGGCCAGTATGGCGACGAGCCGGATCAGTGGTAGGCCAATCAGTGTATTCGGGTCATCTCCCTCCAAATATTCGAGTAGTGCGATTCCCAAGCCTTCCGATTTAAAACTTCCTGCGCAGTTATAAGGTTTTTCCGCATCAAGGTAGCGTTCTATCTGTTGTTGTTCGAGTACTCTAAAATGGACGTAAAAGGGTTCGCACAAGCTTTGGCGCTTTCCAGAGGCGCTGTTGTGCAGGCAGAGGCCGGTATAAAAAGTTACGTGTTTTCCAGATGCACGCTGCAATTGCTCAATAGCACTCTGACGATTTTCTGGCTTCCCAAGAATTTTTCCATCGATGCATGCCACTTGGTCGGAGCCGATTATCAGGCTGTCAGGGAAGTCTGTGGCAACCGCTAGCGCTTTCTCTTCAGCAAGCCGAGAGACAAGTGCCTGAGGAGACTCTTCCGGTTTTGCCGATTCATCGATATCAGGGGTGGCCGTTGAGAAAGGGAGTCCAAGCTTTTCGAGCAAGGCTTTGCGAAAGGGCGATGTAGAAGCTAGAACCAGCCTGATTTTTTCTGAATGGCTTTTCATCTATGCTGCTTTGTGAATTGATAAACGATTCAAAGTGTTAACAGAAACTGGTAAAAACAGCGCTGTTTTTTTTGGTCAGAATTCAGACAGTGAGTAAACCGGCTGTCACCTTATATCGTCTAAGCTGCTTTGGCCATCGAGAATCGGTACTACTTACTTCTTGCGCGGGATTGAAATACAAAAAACAGAGGCTGCCCTAGTTAATCAGCTAAATTTGTCTTTAACCCATTGATTCATCTGTTTTAACTGACTTTCTGGCATCACTGTTATTAAATCGCCATTCAAATTCCTTCAAAAAGGGATGAAAATGGTCTTCTGGTACCCCATTAAATTGACGCATATGCCGCTTTGCCTGGTTCCAAACATTCTCTATTCTGTTAGCGGTTAGGCTTGTTTGCAAATAGCTTACTGTGGTTTATTCGATGGCGCTTAAATTCTGAGACATCAATACATTATAGCTTCTCCATGCGTCAGTATAGCAATAGTGTCGGGCTTTACACCTGTTGCCTAAATTATAAGCATTAACGTTCTGACTTTAGCATCTGGAACAATAACGGTAAATACCTTATTGTTGCGCTTTAGTAAGTCAAATACAGGAACTTTACCGACTGCGCCTTGACCTCCTTTTCCTTTGCGCCTACCACCAAAATAACTTTCGTCTGCTTCTATTTCTCCGTCCAGCAATTCCAAATGCTCACTGTAGTCATAGATAACCTGTCTAAGTCGATGAAAGCAATATCCCGTCATTGCTTCATTGGTGCCAACTAAAGAGGCGGCTGTTCGTGCTATTGTGCCCGCTATAAATAGCTCGATTAATCGACTTTGTTTGTACCTACTTAATCTGCTCTTTCCCACTTTGCTATCCTAAAATAATTTATTTTTATCTAGGATAGCCCCAACTTCAATTTTTTAGACCATCCTTAAGAGGGCCTCTGATCAATTGGTGAATCGGTGCCTGATGGCTGAAATCTCCCAGCTCTGCGTTGAAAATCTTGCCAATAGTCGGCTATTATCGCCTTTATACTGGAAGATTTTAACTCGTCATCCATCTGATTCAGAATTAATCAGAGGTTCCTTAGTGTTAATGCAATCCTCCCTGATAAAAGGCCCATCACAAATTAGAGTTCTCCGGTTAAACTAACCACAGACAGGAGAACGAAGATAAAGAAGAGCAGACATACCGAAAGCCAGATTATCCGTATTTTGAAGGAAGTAGAGGGCGGTAGGAAGGTGAAGGAGGTCTGCCGGGAATAGGGTATATCCGATGCCACCTACTACAACTGGAAGAGAAAATATGGTGGTAGGCATCAGATATCAAGCGTCTAAAAGAGCTTGAAAATGAGAACAGGCGTCTCAAGCAGATGTTCGCCAATTTAAGCCTGAACATGCCGCACTTAAGGATGTCATTGAAAAAAAGCTCTAAAGCCAGCTGAGAAGCGCGAACTGGTTGATTATCTGCAAGACGAGCATGTTCTGACTCAACGTGCAGCCTGCAGGGTGATCAATATTAGTTGAAGCAGTTATAACTATATACAGAACGGGACCGGCCCGTTATAGATGCACTGCAACAGCTGGCGACGAAACAACCAACGTATGGATTTGGTTTGATGTTCGACACGCTCCGGCGTGAAGGAAAGCCCTGGAACCATAAGCGGGTATACTGCATATACAAGCTACTGAAGCTTAATTTCAGACGCAAGGGTAAAAAGTAGTTGCCTAACCGTAATCCTCAGCCGCTGGTTGTTCCGGAGGCAATGAATCAATTATGGTCAATGGATTTTATGAGTGATTCACTGATGACCGGAAGGCGTTTTAGAACATTCAACATTGTGATTATCTTTTTTGTGTCTGTCATGATTGATTCTTGTTATCAGTAAATGGTTGATCTGCTCTGGTCAAGTCGAACCGGACACATTCAATTGAGACAGTTCATAGTTAATCGGTGACAAACTACCATTGGCAGTGTGTAACCGATCTTTGTTGTAGTAGCGGATGTAATCCGCGACATCGTACTTCATGTGCTCTCGTGTAGGTTGAGACACTTTTAAAATCCAGTCATGCTTCAAGCTGCCAAAAAAACGTTCAACTACCGCATTGTCCCAACAAGCACCTACATCTCCCATCGACGAGCGTAGGCCATGATTTTCTAATAAATGTCGGTGCGACTTGCTCGTGTACTGTGATCCGCGATCACTGTGAAACACTAAACCCTTGTTAGGTTGGCGTAGGTTAACGGCTTTTATCAACGCTTTCTTCACCAGATTAGTCGTCATGCGTTTATCTATGGACCAGCCAACAATACGCCGTGAATATAAATCCATGACAATGGCTAAATAATCGATCCTGAAATATTTATAACGCAATGATTTATATAAAATAAGCGTCTAAATTTGATAAAATAAACGTCCGAGAAAGGGGTAAAAGCAGAGAAAAACTGGACGAAACAGAGGTGGATAATTGAGCAAACCCAAGACAGCCAATCCCAACCAGCAAAGTTTCCTGCACCAGAACTTACTGGATCAGCTGAACCCCAAGCATCCACTTTTGCTATTAGTCAGACAGATAGACTGGTCATATTTTGATGCTGAATTTGCCCCGCTTTATTCTCATCTTGGAAAGCCCTCAAAACCCATCCGCCTAATGGTGGATCTCTCGATACTCAAGCATCTGGAAGACCTCAGTGACGAGGTTCTGATTCAACGCTGGATACAAAATCCCTACTAAAGGAAGTAAAAATTCTCAAGCTTCCCACCCGATTTGCCACACATCCGAGGAATCGTAAAAAGGCACGTAAGGCCGTCAAGCGATTAAAGACCATCAGCGGCCGATTACTGCGTGAAATACAGCGTAAGATGACCGGAGAACAACAGAAATTCTATGCAGAAAAGTTCGCCCTGTACCAGCGCATGCTGAATCAGAAGCGTGCTGATAAAAACAAGTTGTACAGCCTACATGAACCTCATGTTTACTGTATGAGCAAAGGCAAGGCCCAGCAGCGTTATGAGTTTGGCACCAAGGCATCAATCACCACCACAAGGGACGCGGGCATTGTGATTGGTGCCCTGGCTTTTGAGAAGAATGTATTTGATGGTCACACCGTACCTGAGGTCTTGGCACAGGTGAAACGTCTCATCAATCGAGTACCCAAAGTGGGTATTGCTGATTGACCTTCCCCCCATCTTAATACCAAGACTTGGATGAGATAATTCATTCTAAGCGGCCCTATTCACAAAGGCC
This sequence comes from Candidatus Vondammii sp. HM_W22, assembly GCF_022530855.2. Lineage (GTDB taxonomy): Bacteria > Pseudomonadota > Gammaproteobacteria > Chromatiales > Chromatiaceae > Vondammii. The sequence continues at coordinate 1,718,444 of NZ_CP099567.1, forward strand.
ACAGGTGACAAATAATTTAATGCGCTATGAGGCCGCACGTGATTGTAGTGCTCTCGCCATTGATCAATTTCATGTCTAGCGTCATCAATGGACCTGAACCAATGCTGATTTAAGCATTCATTTCTGAATTTACCGTTTAAGCTTTCTACAAACGCATTCTGAGTAGGCTTACCTGGCTGAATAAAACCTAGCTTAACGCCACTTTCTTTTTGCCAGTAGAACATCGCCTTGCTAGTAAACTCAGTACCGTTGTCGCAGATTATTTGATCCGGAGCGCTCCTTAGCTCAATCACCTGAGTTAAAAAACGAGCGACCTGGTGACCATTGATCGAGAAGTCAGAGAGCTGGCCAATAACTTCTCTTGAGTAATCATCAATCACATTAAATACTCGAAAGCGGCGACCATTAGCCAACTGATCACTGACAAAATCCATTGACCAGCGTATATTTTTACCAATGGGCATAATCGTTGGCATTCTTGGTCGTATTATCTTCTTGCGTTTTTTAGTCCTCACTTGAAGACCTTCTTCGTTATAGACTCGGTAGGTCCGCTTCTTGTTTTTCACAAGCCCCTCTCCTCTCAGGAGGCCATGTAAAAACAAATAACCATAACTCGGATGCTTTTTTGCCAGCTCAAGTAACCGTTTGCGTAGAGGCTCATCTTTTCCCCATTGAGTAACGTACCGAAAAGCGGTTCTACTTAAGCCTACTAATAGGCAAGCTCTACGCTCACTTAATTTGAACCGCGACTTAAGGTAGCTCACGATTTGTTTTCTATCAGCAGGCTTTACCACTTTTTTGAGAGCACATCCTTCATCGCCTCAGCTTCAAGCATTTTCTCGGCAAGTAACTTCTTAAGCTTGTTATTTTCGCTTTCAAGCTCTTTGAGCCGTTTGGCTTCTGAGACATCCATCCCGGCGTATTTGCTTCGCCAGTTATAAAAGCACCCGGTTGAAATGCCGAACTGACGACAAATGTCATCAACTTTTACCCCTGACTCATGCTGCTTGATGGCACCAATAATTTGCTCTTCTCTGTAACGCTTCTTCTTCATCTTGAGATCTCCTAATACACAGACTAATTGGAAATCTCATCCTTGTCATGGCTCTATTTCTGGGGGAAAGGTCAGGGCAAATCAAAGGTTAATGACACCCAGATAGTAACGCCAAAGGCTGCTAGGAAGAATACCTCAGGAGAAGCCATGGCATTAGCCAGAAAACGTTTCAGAAGACGAGCTGGCATTGAGCCTGTGGTCACTTAAAGAGTGACCACAGGCTAAAAAGGAACTTTCTTAAAGGCTTTGCCGGGGATCAGATTAACTTGCTTATGGCGGCGGCTGCCTTCAACTTCAGAAAATGGATGAGGGAGGTTCTTTTTGTGCTGAAAAATATCATGTCCATACTGTTGTTCCTGTTTGCAAAACAGAAACAACAGTATTATTAAGTGCCTGGAATGAATATTTCAGGATCGACTAAATACATCCACCCTTCGCCTGTTCTTAAGTAGGTAATATCACCGGCCAAAACATCATTGGCGGCGACCGGATTAAAGTTCTGATTCAATAAGTTATCCGCTACTGCATCGCTATGCTGACGGTTTGTCGTGACTCTATAGGCGGTACGCTGTGTGACGCGCAGCCCTAGCTTACGCATCACAGTTTTCGTTCGATAGCGGCCAATAGAGAAGCCTTCTTCGCGCAGTTTTTTCATTAGCTCTCTGGAGCCCAGACTTTGGCGGCTTGCTGCAAACAAGGCTTTAGCTCGGCGATAAAGCTGTAACTCTTCAGCGCTGATTAACAGGGCAGGCCGCTTAACCCACGCGTAGTAGCTTGATCGACTCAATCCAACCATTTGGCATAAGTGGTTAACCGGCAACTGGGCTGAGTGACACTGAATAAACTGATGCTTTATTTCATTTTCGATACGTAGGTGCTTATTCTCTCTGCGTAATCGGTGAAGCTCCGTCCGCTCATCGGCTGATAACGCACCGTCTTGTTTTGAGGCTTCAATCTTTGTTTTACAATCATAGAGTTGATTTGCTCGAATACCCAGTGTATTTAGCCGCCTCAGCGACCGAATAACCTTGATCTGTCACCAATCCAATCGCTTCTTCTTTAAAGGCTTGAAAGTTTTCCAGTAAGCCCAATGTTTTTAAACGATGATTACGGTCGGTAGCCAGGTCTTTTACGCCCATGGTTTTTCCACGCACATAAAACTCTAACCCCACCTCTTTTAAGGCAGTAAAAAAAGCCTCCTTGGTATCACACTGAACTAAAAATTCCCTGTAGTTTAGCTTTGAGTAAGTCACGCTCTGGTGTTTTTCCAGTACGGCGTTTTTGTTCTGCACCTTTATTCGATAGCTTTTCACCGGCTTCATTTGTTGATAACAACAGTTTGTTCCAGCTCAGAATAATTTTTTAATACCCGATATTCGAGTTCTTTCTTAATTTTGTCAAACTGTGATTTGGCAAGACGGATCTTTTTTGACTCCACACTCACATCGGAACTGATTAATAAATGGTAGCGAAGATGATCATCATGGTCATCGTGTAGGGTGCCAAACACGAGATTGTGCGTTGCTCAACGTTGGGCATATTGGTAGGCAATATCGCGCAATATTTCCTTTTATTTTTTATCATCCAGCTTTTCGGCTTTGGTGATGGAGAGAATTCCATGATAAAGATAGTTGCCATTTTTGCGCCTAGCGACATAGGCAGCATTGCTTAAAAATTCCTGCTCAATATCATCCTGTTTACGGCTGTAGGTATTCTGGTAAACATTGTACTGCTCGTCAGACTTATCAATATCTGACATGTACTCGATTAACTGGCCGAAGGAAGGCTTCTTACGAGACATGGATTTAATGATCATCGTCTCGTTGTCCCCCTTCTAAAATACGCCCCTCGGTATAGCTCTGAATCACATCATCCAATTGCTTGAGATATTGCAGTAAATTGTTTTCGTCACTCATGGTCATGTTACGCACGGTATTAGAGTAGTAAGCTATTTGATTACGTTGTTGGCAATATTGTGAATAGCAAATAGAAGGGTTTTGAGCTCGGTTTTAATCTCTTCAGGGATGCGGACTTGTTCTTCCAGTCCTGCCAGAGCGAGTTGTTTGATATACGAGGTGACTTTTACATTTTCGGCTTTTGAGACACGAGAAAAAGCGCGGTATTCATCTTGATTGAATGTCAGATTGACGCGCTTGGCTTGGGATTTATACTGCTCCCTGTATTGCTGTTGGTATTCTCTCCTTTTTTCGTTCATAGCGGGTCATTAGGGTCTACTGAGGTTTGGATTGTAAGTCGGCAATGACTTTTTCTTGGGTCTGGATTAATTCACTGGCGATAAACTGCATAAAGGGATTAATGTCACCACTATCTGCTTGCTTTAGTGCATCCAAATACAAACGCTTTTTCTCCGTGCGGATCACTGCTGGGAAAAATCTTGTTTCATTAAAATGAGGTTCATTAAGATACGAGAACCACTCCCATTACCATCATCAAAGGCATGTATTCTGACAAGGTTGTAATGGATAAGGGCTGCAATAATAATTGGATGGTGTTGGTCAATATTTTCAGTGAGCCAATTCACTAACGCTTCCATTTGATCCGGCACCTGTAACGGCTCAACATACCAATGGATGGAACCATCCGCCTAAACTACATGATTAGGTTATTTTTTGTATTCGTCCGGATGGGCTTTCTTTTTGACACGTTGCCATTGCGGGCTCATGGCTTCGGCGTGGTTCTGCGCATCGGTAAAATCTTTTAATGGTTTACCTTCAACGGTTAAACCTTCCGTCAAGAAAAAGTGAGTTTCACCACGGCTGAGTGTACAACCTTCAATGGTGTTGGAGTTATATGTCCAATCGACCCTGAGTTTAGATACAATCGTTGGCCATAAATCAGGATTGACTTCTTTAGCTGCTTGAAGACGTTCATGCAACGTATCTTCCAGCACTAACAGGCTGTTCAGTTCTGGTGTATCGGGAACAGCATACAAACCAGCAGGCGCTTTGTCTGCGTTTTCCTGACTGGCAATATCTGCTTCTTTATCTTTTGGTGTGTTCATGGTTTTGTAATCATTTATTTAATTAGGCTTTTGTCACGATAGATAGGATTCAATCTTTTTGAAAAAATAGTAACCTTTATCTTTTGCTTCTTCGTTCTGGTCGGCTGACATGAATTGCAGATATTCAAACAAGGCATCTTTAACTTTCTGAGTAATGAATAGTTCAAAGGGTTTGCTATCACCGTCAGCAACACCGCGATATTCCCCTAGAATGCGGTAATACTCCTGCCTTTTATCCATCTCTGAATCAATAATCATGATGGGATAACCTTGTTGTAATAAGTACAAGTTCATCACTAAACGTGAGGTACGGCCATTACCATCAATAAATGGATGAATATTTACCAGTCGTTGGTGTAGGTGTGCTGCCATTTCAACCGGATGCATGGTATCTTTATTTTCGTTATAGAAAATAAAATAATCTTCCACCAACTTGTTCAATAAGTAAGCATCGGGAAACTCATGTTTTTTCCTGTCTGACTGCAAGATAAAAACAGGCTGCCTACGGTAGCTTCCAGCATCACGATCTCGAATACCTTTTAGAATCAGGTTATGAATATTGAGCAATATACGCTCAGTGAATTGGCTATCTCTACCATCACCCCCTTCAACAAAGTCACGGATGTAATGAATGGCATCCTGATGATTGATAGCCTCTAAATGGTCATTCAAGAGTTTTCCGCCGATGGTTAAACCCTTTTCGATGACATGTAGGGTCTCATCCAATGTAAGGGAATTACCCTCGATACGATTGGATTCATAGGTGTACCGAATATCCCATGCCTCCTGCATGTCCATGATCGTTTCAGGTGCAATGGGGCGAAAGCTGTCAAGGCAGTGTTTTAAATCGGTCAATTGACTATAGAGTGTTGGCAAGTCATCCGTTTCTGGCCACACTGTAGCCAAATCAAATTTGGCGTTGAGTTGATTGTTTTTTTCCATGATCGTATGAAGTAATGATTTAAAAGTTTCTTTGATACCAGAAAGCTCCTGTTGCTCCGCTGGAGCAACAGGAATTAAAGGATCGGTGTTATCTTTCTGGTTGACCATTAGCAGCTACTTGAAAGTTGATATAAACCCTATTTTTATTCAAAATCTGCCAATGTCAAACCTTTAGGGGGATTGAAGGGGGAATTTTTATTAAAATATCCCTCACGGGTTCCAAGGGCTGGCCTTTGGCAAGATGCAAGTTCATGCCAGTCTTCTGCCTGATTTTCACTGTGTGAAGACCCGGACAGCTTACGCTGTTCGTTACGAACTTGCAATCTTGCGCGCGCCCCTGTACCAACCTGCCAGACCTGTTCGTGACGAACACCTTTGCATTCTACAGATTTCGTAAATTTTCACTGACCTTTCCCCCAGAAATAGAGCCATGACAAGGATGAGATTTCCAATTAGTCTGTGTATTAGGAGATCTCAAGATGAAGAAGAAGCGTTACAGAGAAGAGCAAATTATTGGTGCCATCAAGCAGCATGAGTCAGGGGTAAAAGTTGATGACATTTGTCGTCAGTTCGGCATTTCAACCGGGTGCTTTTATAACTGGCGAAGCAAATACGCCGGGATGGATGTCTCAGAAGCCAAACGGCTCAAAGAGCTTGAAAGCGAAAATAACAAGCTTAAGAAGTTACTTGCCGAGAAAATGCTTGAAGCTGAGGCGATGAAGGATGTGCTCTCAAAAAAGTGGTAAAGCCTGCTGATAGAAAACAAATCGTGAGCTACCTTAAGTCGCGGTTCAAATTAAGTGAGCGTAGAGCTTGCCTATTAGTAGGCTTAAGTAGAACCGCTTTTCGGTACGTTACTCAATGGGGAAAAGATGAGCCTCTACGCAAACGGTTACTTGAGCTGGCAAAAAAGCATCCGAGTTATGGTTATTTGTTTTTACATGGCCTCCTGAGAGGAGAGGGGCTTGTGAAAAACAAGAAGCGGACCTACCGAGTCTATAACGAAGAAGGTCTTCAAGTGAGGACTAAAAAACGCAAGAAGATAATACGACCAAGAATGCCAACGATTATGCCCATTGGTAAAAATATACGCTGGTCAATGGATTTTGTCAGTGATCAGTTGGCTAATGGTCGCCGCTTTCGAGTATTTAATGTGATTGATGATTACTCAAGAGAAGTTATTGGCCAGCTCTCTGACTTCTCGATCAATGGTCACCAGGTCGCTCGTTTTTTAACTCAGGTGATTGAGCTAAGGAGCGCTCCGGATCAAATAATCTGCGACAACGGTACTGAGTTTACTAGCAAGGCGATGTTCTACTGGCAAAAAGAAAGTGGCGTTAAGCTAGGTTTTATTCAGCCAGGTAAGCCTACTCAGAATGCGTTTGTAGAAAGCTTAAACGGTAAATTCAGAAATGAATGCTTAAATCAGCATTGGTTCAGGTCCATTGATGACGCTAGACATGAAATTGATCAATGGCGAGAGCACTACAATCACGTGCGGCCTCATAGCGCATTAAATTATTTGTCACCTGTGGCCTTTGTGAATAGGGCCGCTTAGAATGAATTATCTCATCCAAGTCTTGGTATTAAGATGGGGGGAAGGTCAGTCCATACTGTTCTGGTTTAATTGATTTGGACACTTGAATAAAAGACAATACCGTTGATTATCGTAGCGGATATGAATCAAAAACGAGTTTACAAGAGTTACCCTCAAGCCTTTAAAGAAGAAGCAGTTGGATTGGTGACAGATCAAGGTTATTCGGTCGCTGAGGCGGCTAAATCACTGGGTATTCGAGCAAATCAACTCTATGATTGCAAAACAAAGATTGAAGCCTCAAAACAAGACGGTGCGTTATCAGCCGATGAGCGGACGGAGCTTCACCGATTACGCAGAGAGAATAAGCACCTACGTATTGAAAAGGACATATTAAAAAAGGCTTCAGCTTGAATCAGAACTTTAATCCGGTCGCCGCCAATGATGTTTGGGCCGGTGATATTACCTACTTAAGAACAGGCGAAGGGTGGATGTATTTAGTCGACCCTGAAATATTGATAACGTAATGATTTATATAAAATAAGCGTCAGGAGCAACAGAAAGCACTTGGCAATACCGTAATTATTGGGCCTTCTGGCTCAGGTAAAACTGTCGTTCAGGCTTTCATGCTCGCCCAAGCACAGAAGTATGAACCAACCTGTGTCATCTTTGATAAGGATCGTGGTCTGGAACTCTTCGTCCGAGCAATGGGTGGTACCTATCTTCCATTGAAAAAGGGAGAAAAAACCGGCTTCAATCCATTCAAAATAGCATCTACACCGCGCAATATCCATTTCCTCGAAACACTGGTTAAAAAACTGGTCACGGATTGGTGCCCACCAATTAAAAGTACAAGAGGAGCGAGATCACAAGTGCCGTGAATGGGGTTATGACTGAACTAAAATCAGAAAACCGTCGTCTGTCATCGGTATTAGCCTATCTCGACAAAACCGATCCGGAAGGGGCTGGATCCCGGCTTCGTCGCTGGTGTGAAATAACCGACATTGGTTAGGCAGGCTCGCTGGCCTGGGTATTCGATAACCCTGAGGATAATCTGGAATTTGGCAGTAAAAGGCTGTTCGGTTTTGATGTCACTGAATTCCTCGACCATGCAGAGATCCGGACACCGATTATGATGTATCTCTTCCATCGAATGGAAGAGTTGATTGACGGTCGTCGTTTCATGGCCTTTGTGGACGAATTCTGGAAGTTATTGCTCGATGAGTATTTTGAGGACTTCGCCAACAACAAGCTAAAGACTATCCGTAAACAGAATGGGTTCCTGGTCCTAGGTACACAAAGCCCTAGAGATGTACTGAATTCACCAATTGCCCACTCCATTATTGAGCAGTGTGCAACGATGATTCTATTGCCAAATCCAAAGGCATCCGAAGCCGACTATGTAGAAGGTTTCAAATTATCGCACCGGGAATACCAGATCATCCGAGAAGAAATGCCTGAGGGTCCCCATCGTTTTCTGGTGAAACAGGGGCACAACAGCGTTATTGCCGAACTGAACCTACAGGGATTCAACGACGAACTGGCAATCTTGTCTGGCACTACTGACACGGTAAATCTAGCCGAACGAATCATCAAAGAGGTAGGCGAAGAGCCAAGCAACTAGATTCCCGAATTTCACCGGCAAAGAAAGGCTTGAGAAGAAATGAAAAAGAACATCGTAGCAGCATTCGCCATGGTAACCAGTACCGCCCAGGCTAGCGGTATTCCTGTGGTTGATATCGCGAACCTGACTCAATCGATTACCCAAGTCACCCACATGGTCGAACAGATCAGCAAACTCCAGGCGCAACTGGAGAAGGCCCAGCAGCTCCTGGATTCTATCAATGGAGCCAGAGGATATGGCAGTTTTGCGCCCATCTCCTACGATACGGCACTTTCGACGAACCCGGAAAATACATTGAAATCCTATGGCATTAACACTGCCAGTCACTGGGGTTTAGATGGCAAGACAGCAAAAATTTACAACGCAGACAACAAAAATGCAGCGATCTATTTGGAAAGATCACAAACCGCACTCACTCAGTCCAAAGGGCGGTTTAGCACTATCAACGGACTAGTCAGAGCCATTGATGGAGCAGAAGATCAGAAAGACATCATGGATCTACAAGCAAGGATTGCTGGAGAACGAGCGGATAAAACTCGCTGCGCTCAAGGCGGAAGCTCGAGGCGCGGAAAGAAATGCAGCGGCGAGAAAACATACAGCGGCGCCTGTATTTCGCTAGGTCGTCCACATTACTAGGAGCGGTTGCGGCTACGACAAAGAAGAGAAAACAAAAACAGTAGATTGGTATAAGGCAAATAAAGCAGAAAGAGAAGAGAAGCTAGCTGAGTGCAGCAATAATCCTGGTGAACTAAGGAAAACACCAAACTGCGTAAATGCTGCAATTGCGGCGCGTCAGAATTTCTCTAGGCCATCCACTTATTTACTTGGTAAGGGAAACACCAAACTACAGTGAAACTATTTCAAGACCTCCAAACACAGGTTGATACTGCGCTAAGCACGTATGTATCGACTGCCTCAGCAGAGGTCATCATCTGGCTAACACCTATTTTTACCAATTTGGTGATTATTTATGTAGCACTGTGGGGCTTTGCACACCTGCAGGGGAGAATTGAAGAACCAATCAACGAGGGTTTTAAGAGAATTTTACGGATCACGATTATATTAGGGGTCCTAGGGATTTTCCCTCGTAAACGGACATAAACGGCTAGATCCCTTTCCCCGCCTACGTTTCCCGAGAGGGGTACTTTTCGATTTCCGAACATTTTAGGGTAATTTGGCTAGAATCGTGGCCTTTAGGTAACGATTATGACCACAGAGAAACGACTCAAGATCCTCACCGAAGCGGAAATTGTTGACTTGTTCGGCCCGCCAGCACTCAATCAAAACGATCAACGATTCTTCTTCACACTCAATGATATCGAATTGGCCCAGTGCCAGAAGATTCGCAGGCGTGATCAACGCTGCATGTTCGTTGTGTTGCTCGGCTACTTTAAAGTGAAGCCCATTTCTTTGAGTCCCGGCTACCACCAGATCAAGCATGATATTAAATATGTCTGCTCAGAAGTGTTTCCCGGTTCCGGTCTGAGTCCCTTCAATCTAACTCAAAAAACTCGTGTGCGTATCTATCATCGCATATACGAATTAACAAACCATCAACGCTGGGAGAACGAACGGCACAGCGCCGCGCTGACAATAGACCTTCGCGAACACGCACAAGCATGGGCTCAACCGCGAGCGTTGTTTGACAGGGCTATTGAATACTTAGCGGCACAAAAAATTAGCATTCCTGGGTACTCAGTTTTGCAAGACTTGATCAGTGATGTCGTCAGTGCTACCAACGATCAACTCATTCGCCAACTCGAAGACCTCATCTCTGTTGACTTGACTTCTATGTTGTCTGACTTTGTCGAAGGCAATGACCCACTGACTCTACGGCGGTTAAGAATGGCGGCTAAGAACATTACAAGGAGTGAGTTGCAAAAAGAACTCGCCGTACATCAGCACATTCAATCTTGGATGCTAGAAGTCGATGAGGTTTTAAGTCAGCTATCAATATCGTTGAAGAATCAGCAGTACTTTGCTGAAAGAGTGACTTACTATGGTGCCAAACTAAAACGCCAACCTGTTGGTTATCAACGCCTCTACTTGTTGTGCTATTTGCAATCGCGTTGGCAACAGGCACTGGAACGAATAGCCGATGGCTTTGTTCATCATCTTTTTCAAAGAAAACAGAAAGGGGTCCTAGGGATTTTCCCTCGTAAACGGACATAAACGGCTAGATCCCATGCCCTGCTTACGTTTCCGGATGTGGGTACTTTTCCTGAACAGGCTTATAACCGTCGATTGGGCTCATTAATTCGTCCAGATCCGGCAATTTCCCACTCATTTGGAAGTTGTAGGTGCCTTTCAGGTTGATGTTGTACCAGGCAACTGGGGAGGCTTGATTTGACGATCTGGATTTTTTCATCATCCTTCTGATATTCAAAGCTAGTCAGCAACTGACTGAGTATGGCCGAGTTAAAGTAGATTATAGCGTTGGTAACCAGGCGAGCACATTCGTTCCACAGTTGGATCTCCTCATCCGAGCTGCCGCGGAACTGATCACCATTGACGTTGCTGATTGCACGACGCAGTTGGTGGTAAGCCTCGCCTCGATTGAGTGCTCGCTGAACGTAGTCGCGCAGACTGACGTCATCGATGTAGTTGAGTAAATAATTCGCTTTCACCATACGATTGTATTCCGTTAGTGCCCCGAGTAACGGGTGGCTGCTTTTGTAACCTGAGAGCTTTCTAACCAATGTCGCTTGCGTTGTTTTGCGTTCATAAAGTGAGATCATGATCCGTTGTATAGTATCCCAGTGAGCCGCGATGAGCTTGGTGTTGATGGGCTTTTTCAGACTCAATTGGATTTTCTTATCCTTGTCTTCTTTGACATCGAACATCTCATTGATGACACGACCCACCTGAGCATAGCGTGGAGCAAAGCTGTACCCAAAGAGATCTAGCAATGCGAAGTTGATGTGATTGACTCCGTGCGTATCGGTAGACAGTACGTCTGGCACGATCTCGGAACTATTGTTCATCAGTAGATCGAAGATGTAGTGGGACTCGTGCTCGTTAGCACCGATCACACGAGCATTGATGGCCGCATGATTGGCGATCAAGCTCATGGCCGACACGCCTTTTTGCGTGCCAAAGTATTTTGACGAGTAACGTGTTTTAAATGTCTCACGCCGGGATTCGAACTTCTGACCATCAGCACTGGCGTGGATAACATCTTCTTGGATATTGTAGTGCTTGAAGATCGGAAGCTTAGCCGTTGCGTTGTTGATGCGATCGTTGGCTGCGTTCAGTGTTTCTAACCTCAGATAGTTCGCCTGAATGGTGCTGAGCTGATCGTAAGTGCGATCGGATATTTGAGCGATACCATAAATGCCTTGGTTGGTCGCGTTGCCCACCAAGATAGCCAACAGGTCATACTCGTGTGCTCGGCTCTTCGACTGTGCACCCAGTACATGCTTAAAGTCATCAAGGAAGCCTGTGTCGCGATCGACCATTCGCACACATCGGCAACGCCAGTCGTGGGTAGTTGCTGGAAGAACGGATTATTGACCAAGTACTTTTTGTTGGCCGTGGGTAAGCGCCAATGGCGCTTTCCTTTGGGGTTTCTCAGGATAATATTTCGGTTGTCATCGTGTTCTAGATAGTGACTCACTTCTTGTAATCTAACACCCAGGTTTTTGGCCATTTGGTCAATGAGTTTGTTGGGATTGGCGGCTAATTTAGGCAACTGGGTGCGCTCTAATAGCGCGTCTTTTTCTTCTGTCCATCGCTCACGATTGACTAGATCAGCCTCCAAAGCCCTGTATTTAAACACATTTGGCAGTGTGAGCTGGCCATTCAACCGATTGGGGATTTGCAAGTAAAGGAACCATTCGTACCGACCTTTATTCATCACGCCGCTCGAGTCTTGCATGAACGACAATTGCTTCTTGGTAGGCAAGCGGCTATCCATTGCGCCGATTGAGATTTCACCATCGGCGATAAGATCACGCTGCGCACGATGCAGTGTAGCTGCCAGGCGCTGTGTTTTTTCACCGCCTTCAAAGTGCAAGCACAGGAATAGATCACGAAGTAAGCCTTCTCGTAAGCTCACCCGGTGATCGAAGTACTGCCACGTGGCCTCTTCAACCGATCGCTTTTGATCATTCAAAAACAGGCAAACGGATTCCAGATCTTTCGCCGCTAGAAGTTTAAAAGCATGCTGCCGTAACGCCCCAAACGGTTGTTGTTGATCTACTCTGTCGTCGATAAAAAGACGCAACACTTGCGCCGCTTTACTGACGTTACTCGCAGCTCGTTGCCAGTCTTGATAAACAGATTCTCTCGCGTATATTTTGGCTTTCTGTTTTCTTTGAAAAAGATGATGAACAAAGCCATCGGCTATTCGTTCCAGTGCCTGTTGCCAACGCGATTGCAAATAGCACAACAAGTAGAGGCGTTGATAACCAACAGGTTGGCGTTTTAGTTTGGCACCATAGTAAGTCACTCTTTCAGCAAAGTACTGCTGATTCTTCAACGATATTGATAGCTGACTTAAAACCTCATCGACTTCTAGCATCCAAGATTGAATGTGCTGATGTACGGCGAGTTCTTTTTGCAACTCACTCCTTGTAATGTTCTTAGCCGCCATTCTTAACCGCCGTAGAGTCAGTGGGTCATTGCCTTCGACAAAGTCAGACAACATAGAAGTCAAGTCAACAGAGATGAGGTCTTCGAGTTGGCGAATGAGTTGATCGTTGGTAGCACTGACGACATCACTGATCAAGTCTTGCAAAACTGAGTACCCAGGAATGCTAATTTTTTGTGCCGCTAAGTATTCAATAGCCCTGTCAAACAACGCTCGCGGTTGAGCCCATGCTTGTGCGTGTTCGCGAAGGTCTATTGTCAGCGCGGCGCTGTGCCGTTCGTTCTCCCAGCGTTGATGGTTTGTTAATTCGTATATGCGATGATAGATACGCACACGAGTTTTTTGAGTTAGATTGAAGGGACTCAGACCGGAACCGGGAAACACTTCTGAGCAGACATATTTAATATCATGCTTGATCTGGTGGTAGCCGGGACTCAAAGAAATGGGCTTCACTTTAAAGTAGCCGAGCAACACAACGAACATGCAGCGTTGATCACGCCTGCGAATCTTCTGGCACTGGGCCAATTCGATATCATTGAGTGTGAAGAAGAATCGTTGATCGTTTTGATTGAGTGCTGGCGGGCCGAACAAGTCAACAATTTCCGCTTCGGTGAGGATCTTGAGTCGTTTCTCTGTGGTCATAATCGTTACCTAAAGGCCACGATTCTAGCCAAATTACCCTAAAATGTTCGGAAATCGAAAAGTACCCCTCTCGGGAAACGTAGGCGGGGAAAGGGATCTAGCCGTTTATGTCCGTTTACGAGGGAAAATCCCTAGGACCCCTATTAGCTCTTGCGCTGAACATAGGCACCTACAACAGTTTGATAGTGAATTTTCTGTACGAAAGCCCAGAACAGATTGCAGGCATTGTAACCGGCGTACATCCCAGCTCATCAATACTAGATCAACTTATGAGAAAGGGTTCTGAAATTGGCGATAGAGCATGGAAAGAGGGGGGGCTTGTTAAGTGGCGATTTTGGGATGTATCTCGTCGCTGTCATCGTATGGTTAGTCACAGCGATACTCACTGCATACGCCGCATTTCTAATTATAATGTCGAAAGTCGCAATGGCATTATTACTGGCAGTAGGGCCTATATTTATCGTAATGAGCTTGTTTCAGGCAACACAGCGTTTTTTCGAGTCATGGTTAGCGATGGTAATCAATTTCGGACTACTCCTCATCCTGTCCGTTGCCGCCGTTCAAATTGTTATGAATCTATTCTCTCAATTAATTAACGGTGTTCATTCAACAGTAGGTATCTCCACTGGAGATATGATCGCAATAGTGATCATGGTAATAATTAATGGACTGATATTACGGCAAATTCCATCAATGGCATCAGCGCTTGGTGGTGGCGTTGCCTTGGCTACTCAAGGAACCTTTTTCGGTGCAATGCATAAAATGGGTGCTGCTAAACGTCATCTAAGACCAACCAATAAATTTGATAAAATAAACGTCCGAGAAAGGGGTAAAAGCAGAGAAAAACTGGACGAAACAGAGGTGGATAATTGAGCAAAGCCAAGACAGCCAATCCCAACCAGCAAAGTTTCCTGCACCAGAACTTACTGGATCAACTAAACCCCAAGCATCCACTTTTGCTATTGGCCAGACAGATAGACTGGTCATATTTTGATGCTGAATTTGCCCCGCTTTATTCTCATCTTGGAAAGCCCTCGAAACCCATCCGCCTAATGGTGGGCCTCTCGATACTCAAGCATCTGGAAGACCTCAGTGACGAGGTTCCGATTCAACGCTGGATACAAAATCCCTACTACCCGAGTTTTACGGGTGAGATCGAATTCCAATGGCAACTTCCTTGTGACCCCTCCGACCTGACTTACTTGAGAAAGCGTATTGGCAATGAAGGTTTTGAAAAGGTCCTGGCTGCCTCTATCGCCTTACATCAAGAAAAGGCGATCGAAGATGAAATGTGTATCGACACTACCGTACAAGAGAAAAACATTACCTTTCCAACTGATGCAAAGCAGTACCGAAAGATACACGGGCAGTTACTCAAGATGGCCCGAGCAGAAGGTATCGTGCTCAGTCGAAACCATGAGAAGGAAGTAAAAATTCTCAAGCTCCCCACCCGATTTGCCACACATCCGAGGAATCGTAAAAAGGCACGTAAGGCTGTAAAGCGATTAAAGACCATCAGCGGCCGATTACTGCGTGAAATACAGCGTAAGATGACCGCAGAACAACAGAAATTCTATCTCTGGATAATTTCGCTTTAGCCAGCCAGATATCTGCTCATGAGACCACTCTTTTGAAAGCTTATCGGCTACGATTTTACGAAGATTATCTCACTGGGAAAGTCTACACTGCTTTAGCCTACGAGCACGATCCCAAGCTTTACTATCAGCAATATTTGCACGATAGCGGTTCATTCCCCCATTGTGCTGAATTTCCCTGCTTATGGTTGAGGGTGAGCGATCAAGGTCTCTTGCTATCTGACGCAAAGACAAGCCTACGGAAAGCCCTCTGGATATTTCTTCATGTTCTTCCAGGCTGAGAGCATTTTGAGATCGTTTGCGAACTGAAGGGCAATATCCTCCAAACAGTCTTGGCACACCAAAAATTGATGCAGGCTGTTTTTCGAGGGCACGGCCTATATCACTAAGTGATTCTCCCTTCCGCCAACGTGACCATAGTTCTTATTTTTGATCATCTGTGAGTCCAGGTCTGCCAAGTCTTGCCATCACATAATCTCCATAAATTGATCATTGAGTATAATGTGTTGCATTAACCCATTGAATCTACAGCGGCGTTCTTCTCTTGTTTCCTACGGTCATAACTTCCCCAGTCGGCTGTCCTAGGCAGGTATATCGGCCCGATTATCCAGGATTCAGTCGTCTTTCAACCCATAACCCGTCCATAGTAGAAGAGTGCTCGATTTCTTTATAAAAACCTGCTTTTATTTCGCCTGTTTGGCTAATCTTTTCCTCTCTTGCGAGAGTCCAGCCGATTTGAACTGAGGATAGTGTGAAAAATGATGCTGTTGGGTGGAGAAGTATCTTACAGGCGAAAAATGACAGTTCCAGGTTATCTAAAGTGTGGTGTCAGCACCGGAACGACGCATTCCTGGCTGGATACTGATCAGTTTTACTGCATTATCCTGGGTCTGGAGTATCTCCACCGGATAGCCTTTCAACAATAGGCTGGTGCCAGGCTCCGGGATGGTCTCCATGTATTCGATTATCAGGCCATTGATCGTTCGTGGGCCATCTGTGGGAAGTTGCCAATGGAAAGTGCGTACCAGCTCTTTTACATTGGCGCTGCCTGCAACCAGGAAACTGCCATCTTGCTGTGGCTGGACATCCTGAACGCTGTCTGCCGGATCGGTGGTGAACTCTCCCACGATCTCCTCCAACAGATCGGCCAAGGTCACCAGCCCAAGCAGGTCACCATATTCATCGACAATCAGACCAAGCCGTTGTGTCTCCCGCTGAAAATTAAGCAGCTGTCTATTGAGTGGTGTCCCTTCAGGGATGAAGTAGGGGAGGTCAGTGATTTCCCGAATGATATCAGTGGTCAGGCTGCCCTGAGTCAGTGCATACATAGCTTTCCGGAGATTTATGATGCCTACTAGGTTATCGATGCCACCGTTAAATACCGGTAGCCGCGTGTAGGGGCTGCCTTGCAGCTGTTTGATGATCTCATCAATCGGTTCTTCAAGATCGATTCCGTCCACTTCGTTGCGGGGAATCATGATGTCTTCCACCTCGGTCTTCTCCAGATCGAGAATACTCAACAACATTCGCTGATGCCGTTTGGGTATCAGTGCCCCCGCTTCCATCACAACGGTACGCAACTCCTCCTGACTGAGGTATTGATTATTATTATCGTCAGGAGATACCCCGAGCTGTTTCAACAGTGCATTGGCAATGCCGTTAACCAACCAGACCAATGGATAGAGCAGTCGGAGCAGAGGGCTGTAGACAAAGGATGCGGGAAACGCTAGGCGCTCGGGATGTAGTGCCGCAAGGGTTTTCGGTGCAACTTCGGCAAAAATCAGAATAACCAGCGTCAGCAGGCCGGCTGCCATGGCGATAGCAGCCTCGCCCCCCAGACGCAGGGCGATGATTGTGGCGATCGACGAGGCCAATATATTGACAAAGTTATTGCCGAGCAGTATCAGGCCGATCAGTCGATCAGGGCGCTGAAGTAACTTTGCTGCCTTGATTGCCCCAGCGTGGCCGATTTTAGTGAGGTGCTTCAACCGATAACGGTTAAGTGTCATTAGGGCGGTTTCAGAACCCGAGAAGAAGGCAGAAAGCATGATCAGAAGTGCGAGTATGGCAAAAAGCGCACTGGTTGAAATATCATTCAAGTGAAAGACCTTATTTTAATCAATATGGAGTATCTTTCTATGTTGATCATGAGGCTATGTCAAGAGTGTGGAAATTCTGGTAATGGCTCAGTTTGAATAATCGCCGCTTTGCAGAATGCTTGACCGCTCATGCTATATGGGGTCCTAGGGATTTTCCCTCGTAAACGGACATAAACGGCTAGATCCCTTTCCCCGCCTACGTTTCCCGAGAGGGGTACTTTTCGATTTCCGAACATTTTAGGGTAATTTGGCTAGAATCGTGGCCTTTAGGTAACGATTATGACCACAGAGAAACGACTCAAGATCCTCACCGAAGCGGAAATTGTTGACTTGTTCGGCCCGCCAGCACTCAATCAAAACGATCAACGATTCTTCTTCACACTCAATGATATCGAATTGGCCCAGTGCCAGAAGATTCGCAGGCGTGATCAACGCTGCATGTTCGTTGTGTTGCTCGGCTACTTTAAAGTGAAGCCCATTTCTTTGAGTCCCGGCTACCACCAGATCAAGCATGATATTAAATATGTCTGCTCAGAAGTGTTTCCCGGTTCCGGTCTGAGTCCCTTCAATCTAACTCAAAAAACTCGTGTGCGTATCTATCATCGCATATACGAATTAACAAACCATCAACGCTGGGAGAACGAACGGCACAGCGCCGCGCTGACAATAGACCTTCGCGAACACGCACAAGCATGGGCTCAACCGCGAGCGTTGTTTGACAGGGCTATTGAATACTTAGCGGCACAAAAAATTAGCATTCCTGGGTACTCAGTTTTGCAAGACTTGATCAGTGATGTCGTCAGTGCTACCAACGATCAACTCATTCGCCAACTCGAAGACCTCATCTCTGTTGACTTGACTTCTATGTTGTCTGACTTTGTCGAAGGCAATGACCCACTGACTCTACGGCGGTTAAGAATGGCGGCTAAGAACATTACAAGGAGTGAGTTGCAAAAAGAACTCGCCGTACATCAGCACATTCAATCTTGGATGCTAGAAGTCGATGAGGTTTTAAGTCAGCTATCAATATCGTTGAAGAATCAGCAGTACTTTGCTGAAAGAGTGACTTACTATGGTGCCAAACTAAAACGCCAACCTGTTGGTTATCAACGCCTCTACTTGTTGTGCTATTTGCAATCGCGTTGGCAACAGGCACTGGAACGAATAGCCGATGGCTTTGTTCATCATCTTTTTCAAAGAAAACAGAAAGCCAAAATATACGCGAGAGAATCTGTTTATCAAGACTGGCAACGAGCTGCGAGTAACGTCAGTAAAGCGGCGCAAGTG
This sequence comes from Candidatus Vondammii sp. HM_W22, assembly GCF_022530855.2. Lineage (GTDB taxonomy): Bacteria > Pseudomonadota > Gammaproteobacteria > Chromatiales > Chromatiaceae > Vondammii. The sequence continues at coordinate 1,736,834 of NZ_CP099567.1, forward strand.
TTGCGTCTTTTTATCGACGACAGAGTAGATCAACAACAACCGTTTGGGGCGTTACGGCAGCATGCTTTTAAACTTCTAGCGGCGAAAGATCTGGAATCCGTTTGCCTGTTTTTGAATGATCAAAAGCGATCGGTTGAAGAGGCCACGTGGCAGTACTTCGATCACCGGGTGAGCTTACGAGAAGGCTTACTTCGTGATCTATTCCTGTGCTTGCACTTTGAAGGCGGTGAAAAAACACAGCGCCTGGCAGCTACACTGCATCGTGCGCAGCGTGATCTTATCGCCGATGGTGAAATCTCAATCGGCGCAATGGATAGCCGCTTGCCTACCAAGAAGCAATTGTCGTTCATGCAAGACTCGAGCGGCGTGATGAATAAAGGTCGGTACGAATGGTTCCTTTACTTGCAAATCCCCAATCGGTTGAATGGCCAGCTCACACTGCCAAATGTGTTTAAATACAGGGCTTTGGAGGCTGATCTAGTCAATCGTGAGCGATGGACAGAAGAAAAAGACGCGCTATTAGAGCGCACCCAGTTGCCTAAATTAGCCGCCAATCCCAACAAACTCATTGACCAAATGGCCAAAAACCTGGGTGTTAGATTACAAGAAGTGAGTCACTATCTAGAACACGATGACAACCGAAATATTATCCTGAGAAACCCCAAAGGAAAGCGCCATTGGCGCTTACCCACGGCCAACAAAAAGTACTTGGTCAATAATCCGTTCTTCCAGCAACTACCCACGACTGGCGTTGCCGATGTGTTGCGAATGGTCGATCGCGACACAGGCTTCCTTGATGACTTTAAGCATGTACTGGGTGCACAGTCGAAGAGCCGAGCACACGAGTATGACCTGTTGGCTATCTTGGTGGGCAACGCGACCAACCAAGGCATTTATGGTATCGCTCAAATATCCGATCGCACTTACGATCAGCTCAGCACCATTCAGGCGAACTATCTGAGGTTAGAAACACTGAACGCAGCCAACGATCGCATCAACAACGCAACGGCTAAGCTTCCGATCTTCAAGCACTACAATATCCAAGAAGATGTTATCCACGCCAGTGCTGATGGTCAGAAGTTCGAATCCCGGCGTGAGACATTTAAAACACGTTACTCGTCAAAATACTTTGGCACGCAAAAAGGCGTGTCGGCCATGAGCTTGATCGCCAATCATGCGGCCATCAATGCTCGTGTGATCGGTGCTAACGAGCACGAGTCCCACTACATCTTCGATCTACTGATGAACAATAGTTCCGAGATCGTGCCAGACGTACTGTCTACCGATACGCACGGAGTCAATCACATCAACTTCGCATTGCTAGATCTCTTTGGGTACAGCTTTGCTCCACGCTATGCTCAGGTGGGTCGTGTCATCAATGAGATGTTCGATGTCAAAGAAGACAAGGATAAGAAAATCCAATTGAGTCTGAAAAAGCCCATCAACACCAAGCTCATCGCGGCTCACTGGGATACTATACAACGGATCATGATCTCACTTTATGAACGCAAAACAACGCAAGCGACATTGGTTAGAAAGCTCTCAGGTTACAAAAGCAGCCACCCGTTACTCGGGGCACTAACGGAATACAATCGTATGGTGAAAGCGAATTATTTACTCAACTACATCGATGACGTCAGTCTGCGCGACTACGTTCAGCGAGCACTCAATCGAGGCGAGGCTTACCACCAACTGCGTCGTGCAATCAGCAACGTCAATGGTGATCAGTTCCGCGGCAGCTCGGATGAGGAGATCCAACTGTGGAACGAATGTGCTCGCCTGGTTACCAACGCTATAATCTACTTTAACTCGGCCATACTCAGTCAGTTGCTGACTAGCTTTGAATATCAGAAGGATGATGAAAAAATCCAGATCGTCAAACAAGCCTCCCCAGTTGCCTGGTACAACATCAACCTGAAAGGCACCTACAACTTCCAAATGAGTGGGAAATTGCCGGATCTGGACGAATTAATGAGCTCAATCGACGGTTATAAGCCTGTTCAGGAAAAGTACCCACATCCGGAAACGTAAGCAGGGCATGGGATCTAGCCGTTTATGTCCGTTTACGAGGGAAAATCCCTAGGACCCCAATTATAGTAATATTCCGGCTTTTACGAGAAGCCTATGCCTTATAAAGAACGCCTGACCGTACTCCACGAAGCAGAAATTAACGATTTATATGGCGTTCCCAGCCTGTCACTGGAAGAAAAACGTATCAGTTTTACTCTGAATGATCTGGAGCAGGACGTTATTAAATCCATCAGGGATCGCAATCATAAATGCTATGCTATTGGGGTTCTGGGGACATTCCGTCCTAAAGTGACACTTATCTCTACAGCCCATACCCCACAAGGCCTACAGAGGTGGCTTAATTTTCATTTTGCACGATTGATTGCATAATTTCATCCAAATCTAGTAGGTTTTGTTCAAAGCTAAAGCTGTAAGTTCCGTTCAAATTGATGTTATGCCAAGCCACTGGCGAAACTTGCTTAATAATTTCCAACTTCTTATCGTCACTTTCCCCCTCAAAATGCTACAGACTAATTGGAAATCTCATCCTTGTCATGGCTCTATTTTTGGGGGAAAGGTCAGGTCTGCCGTCACTGCCTGTAGTCTTTCCAGGGCACATACTTCATCGAGTTGCGCACCATGTGAACAATACAGAGCTGGACCTGAGTCTCGGGAAACGCTGTATTGATTGCGTCTGGAAAGCCCTTTAGGCCATCAACACAGGCTATCAGTATATCCTTCACGCCGCGATTCTTGAGCTCTGTGAATACATTGAGCCAGAACTTGGCACCCTCATTCTCTGACAGCCAGAGCCCCAACAATTCCTTGTGGCCCTCCATGTTCAGAGTTAGAGTTATAGTCAAATCTGGTGTTTAGCCAGTTGAATCAAGCGGCGACCTGATCGACTCCTGCTACCTCAAGACCCTCTTTAAATTTGATTCCGGTTATCACCTTCGCCAGATAATCGAAACCCCGTAATCGTCTCCACGTCTTCTCGGGACACAGGCCGAGTTTGAACATCATGTGTAGCATGCCGTCACGCGATAGGCAGCCCTTGGAACGCTTGGTTCGATGGCGGATTGTCCCGAAGGTGGATTCAATAGGATTGCTGGTCCGAATGCTCTGCTAGTGCTGCGCAGGAAATTGATAGAAAGCCATCAGTTCCTCTCGGTCTTTGTGCAGACAGATGGCAGCCTTCGGATACTTTGGCTCATACGTTTTGATAAACAGATCAAAGGCCTTTTCCGCATCGGCCTGGGTCTCCGACTGCCAGATGTTATGCAGTGCCTGCTTCGCTTTCGGCTGAGCTGACCTTGGCAGGCAGTTCAGCACGTTCATGGTCTTGTGCATCCAGCAGCGCTGCTGACGCGTCTCTGGATACACTTCCTCCAGTGCAGCCCAGAAGCCCATAGCACCGTCTCCGATTGCCAATTTGGGCGGGTTTAGTCCGCGTGACTTCAGTTTCAACAGTACCTCCCGCCAGCTCTGTGTGGACTCCCGTACACCATCCTCAATTGCCAGAAAATGCTTCTCACCACGCTCATTCACGCCGATCACCACCAGGGCACACAGCTTCGTCTGCTCTGCTCTCTGTCCGCTGTAGACACCGTCTGCCCACACATACACCCAATGGCCCTTATCCAGGAGCTCCTCGCACCAGCTCCGATATTCTTCTGTCCAGACCTGCTTCAGACGCGATACCCTGCCGGCCGACAAGCCTGTTGCATCCGGACCCACCAGCACTTTCAGGGCTTCACCCATCTCTCCACTGGAAATGCCCTTGTTAAAGAAGTGGTTTCTGGCCATCTATTTGTTGACTCAGCGTAAAAAGAGTACTTCTGCCTTGCAACTGTCCCGTGAAATTGGTGTGAACTACAATACAGCCTGGAAGCTCAAGCACAAACTGATGCAGGTGATGATGGAACGTCAGAGTCAAAAAAAACTGGCTGGTCGCATCGAGATGGATGATGCCTGTATTGGTGGTGAGAAACTGGGAAAGCGTGGGCGAGGGTCTTGTAATAAAATCCCTTTCGTGGCAGCTGTTGAGACGACGCAGGACGGCAGGCCAATGAAGATCCAACTGCGTTGGCTCCGCGGTTTTCAGAGTGCGGAGATCGCTCGATATGCCAGATCCAGTCTGTGTGCTGGCAGCACAGTTCTTTCTGATGGGCTCTACTGCTTCAGAGCAGTTACAGATGCTGGATGTGATCGTATGCCTATCGTCACTGGTGGTGGGCGAAAGTATACCCAGCTCTCCACCTTTAAATGACTGAATACCATGCTTGGTAATATCAAGAATGCTTTGCAGGGAACCTTTCATGCTATTCGTAAAAAAACACGTACCTCGTTATCTCGCCGAGTTTGAATATCGCTTTAATCGCCGGTTTAATCTTCCGGCTATGATTGAACGATTACTCTGCGCCGCGTTACGTACACCACCGATGCCTTATCCCCTCCTGAGGATGGCTGAGGTTTATGGGTAATCAGGTATATGTTTGACGAAACAGTGCGCTCACCTCCACATTGGCCTCGCCATCGCTCAGACCCAGCGGCTCGATCACCGGGCTGTCCGGCATCTCGTCCTTAAGCGTTATCGCCTGTTTCTTGATACCATGAATAAGCTCCATAATCCGCTTGTTCTCCAGCCACGCCTGACCATCCAGATACTTACGCAGCTGTTCCACCAGATGGTTGTTGGTCTGGTAGACCTTTATCGATTCATCCATCGAATCGGGCTGCTCCTGCGCGTCATTCAACAAACCGCCGACCGCCGCCACCAAAGTCTCCAGCTCCACCTGGCGAACATCAGCGAGCAACTTGTGCGCGGTATCTTCGGCCTGGTAAAAGCGTTCACGAACCTGGATGGCATTCAGCGTTTCGAGGCGTCCGGCTCTTATGTCGGTAATTTCCCGATCGATCTCCCCCCAACTCTGCTATACGCACCCGCACCTGTGGGTCCCGCTCGCTCCCTGGGAAGATCTCCTGCAGCCACTCCACCGCCTTTTCAGTTGCAGGTGTCAAATCGAACACCGGCTCGTCGCTCTGCGCCGTGTAATATTTGAGCAGGGAGAGTGAGCTCTCGCACTCCAATCATCCAGATAACGCTGGGCGCTCTTCGAGTAGAGCGCCTCGCCATGTATCTGCCGTAACTGATAAAGATAGTCATCCAGACGGGAGACCAGATCGGATTGCGCCAAGGAGCGCCGGTTGACCTTGATGAATTGTAATAGAGAAAACTGATAATCAACGGGCCATTGTCCGCCGCCAGAAGTTTCAGCGTTGGATAAGACTGCTTCAGACGCAGCAGATACTCATAGTCCAGGGATTGCCAATCCTCATACTGCGGTGATTTCTGTTCGATAGAGACGCTCATACCGGGTTGGTTTTAACCGCTGAAAATGGAAAAACCTAATGCGCATCTCTAACCCGCAGAAACGATGCAAATCGGGGAATACCATTATTGGTGAAGCTCTGGTACTTGAACGTAATCACTCTGCCGACAGCAGGTGGTACCGCTCGCTCCCGGTCTGTCAGTCCAGAGCCAATATAGAAACGCTTACCACCCTCAATCTCTACCCACAAGGCTCCGGTCATCCCCTGATATTTTCCTTTGCCGGGCCGGTATCCGATCACCCTGCCCTCCATATCATCGAAACGTTTCACCTTGAGTGCATTGAAACCGCGTCCAGTTTCATAAAGACTACTGGGATTTCTCAATACCAACCCCTCACCATCCGCTGCTTCCACTGCCTTCAGTCGTGCCATGAGATGGTTCTTATCGCGACAAATCACTTGAGGGATAATCCGGAGATGCGCAACCGGTTCTCTTTTCAGGTAGTCGCGAAGTTGACCAAGACGGGTAGGCAGACCACCCTGCGCATTGGGGACCTCAAAAATATTGTAGGTGATGTCGTTCCAACCCGAATGCGGTTGGCTTTGTGAGGTAATGGAGTGTATCTCTTCGAAGCGTTTCCGGGAAATCCACAATTCACCATCCAGCTCAAATGAGGGGAGCTTTTCGGTGAACCAGAGGTGTGCGGCAAACGCATTTCCCTGGCGGGATAGCAATTGTCTGCCATTCCAATAGGCCCGTACACCATCGAGCTTCTCCCTCATATACCAGCCGTTTGTATTCATCGACTGCTGATATTTTGTCAGTAGCAGAAGATCAGGCGCTGCCGCATGAGTTGCCAAGGCGACAAATAGGGTAAAAAAACCAGCCAAACAGATCCCTGTTCTATTCATTGATCACACCTCCCTGTTGATCGATTGAACTCACATATTAACTAACTACCAGGATCGACTCAATATCATTGATAAAGCCATTTTTTGAGCAGACTGGTCAGGAAAGACATCACCACATAGGTCATCAACAGGACAACAATCGCAGTCAATAGAAAGATACGAGGCAGAAAAGGATCAAGCAGCAGACTTAACAGGGTAACCAGAGAAAAAATACCGATCCAGATGACCAGGGCCATTTTATATTTTGGTGGGTGTGGGACAGGCCCGGTTTGATTGGGAATGGCGAACCATGACTCCAGCCCAGTGAAGATTTCCACCGTTCCTGTTTCACTGACCTCTTCAGCAACACCATGCCACTTCTGACGTTCATCCGACTGCTCCCACAGCGCCAGATTTTCCTCACTATCAAATTTAAAAATGATGCGATAGTCGCCCCCTTTTCCCTCTTCCGGTTTGAATATACTGACACCCAAATGCCCCTGATGCTTCATGGCACATTGGGTAATTCCTTTCAGGTAGGCTTCAAATTTCTCTTTCCGGCCCGCTTTGGGACGACGGGTAACCAGCACCGGACACCCTATGTTCCATCTGAAGCATTCATATCGACTCCCATAGCGATCAGATACAGCGAAGGGAGAGCCTACCGGCACCTCCCCTTCTGCAATCATTCGCCCTAGCTTACTCTAATCAGACAAATCGCATCCCGACACTGCCCAGGCCCTGGAAGCGGGCATTGACGTTGTCGCCTTTCTCTACGGCCACTGCGGCAGTGATGCCACCGGTCAAAATCAAGGTTCCGGCAGGTATCTCTTCACCCCGCTCTCCCAGCATGTTGGCCAGCAATGCAACACTGGCGGCAGGATGACCCAGCACGGCCGCAACGGCACGACCAGCAAGACCTTGCAAACGGAAGATGGCCAGTTTGAACTGGATACCCCGCGAGATAGAGCGGGCAGCTTTGAACCTCAGCTAGTTAAGAAGCACCAGCGTCGATTTACCTCAATGGATGACAAGATCCTCTTCTTGTATGCCCAAGGTATGACAACCCGCGAAATCGTCACGACATTCAAGGAGATGTATGGGGCCGATGTCTCTGCCACACTCATATCCAAAGTCACTGATGCAGTTATCGAACAGGTTGTTGAATGGCAATCTCGCCCCCTGGATGCGATTTATCCTATTGTTTATCTGGACTGCATTGTCGTTAAAATCAGGCAAGACAAGAAAGTGATCAACAAAGCGATTTACCTCGCTCTGGGCGTTAACCTGGAAGGCCACAAGGAATTATTAGGGATGTGGCTATCGGAGAATGAGGGGGCCAAATTCTGGCTGAACGTGTTGACAGAGCTTCAAAACCGCGGTGTGAAGGATATTTTGATTGCCTGTGTCGAAGGCTTAAAAGGCTTTCCTGATGCCATCAACACGGCCTTTCCGGATACCCAGATTCAGCTCTGTATCGTGCATATGGTACGGAACTCGATGAAGTACGTGCCCTGGAAAGACTACAAGCCTGTCACGGCTGATTTGAAAAAGATTTACCAGTCCATCACCGAGGAAGAAGCCTTATTGGCGCTGGATAAATTCTCTGACCGGTGGGACAATAAGTACCCCCGGATCAGCCGCTCCTGGCCTGCCCATCGGCAGAATATCAACACGCTGTTCAGCTACCCGGAGGACAAACGAAAAGTGATCTGCACGAACAACACCATTAGCCGCTGAACAGCGTCATTCGCAAAGTGATCAAAAAACGGAAATTATTTCCAACCGATGACTCGGCAAAGAAGGTAATCTATCTGGCAATCCAGGCCGCATCGAAAAAGTAGACAATGCCGATCCGTCATTGGAAACCAGCACTGAATAGATTTATGATTGGGTTCGGAAGAACGCTTAGCGGTATACATTTAACCCAGGCAGTTACACAGAAAACTTTACAGGCTCTATGTCGATGGCCTAAGGGCTTTCCAGACGCAATCAATACAGCGTTTCCCGAGACTCAGGTCCAGCTCTGTATTGTTCACATGGTGCGCAACTCGATGAAGTATGTGCCCTGGAAAGACTACAAGGCAGTGACGGCAGACCTGAAGAAAATATATAAGTCTGTCACCGAAGATGAAGCGCCACTGGAACTTGATAATTTCTCTAACCGATGGGACGACAAATATCCCCAGCTCAGCCGTTCGTGGCGTAGCCACTGGCACAATCTTAATACCCTGTTTGGCTACCCTGAGGACATCCGCATGGCAATCTATACAACCAATGCCATCGAGTCAATGAACAGCGTGGTTCGCAAGGCAATTAAAAAACGGAAGCTATTTCCGACCGACGACTCGGCAATGAAAGTGGTGTATCTGGCGGTGCAGCAAGCATCAAAAAAATAGACCATACCGATTCGCAATTGGAAACCAGCACTGAATAGATTTATGATTGGGTTCGGAGAACGCTTGGCGGAGTACATTTAACCCGGGCAGTTACACGGAAATCGTTACACCCTCTTTACAGGCTCTCTAGCAAATCAGGCGAGCCCGGTATCTTCACGCTCGTTTTTCTGGTAGCGTCCATATCCATATCTCGCTTCATCCGGCCAGCCACACCAACCGACGCATGTTGTACACCAAATTCATCATACCAATCTTCACACCGACCCTGACTTGCCCGATGCTACGCACCAGTCGATTGGCCTGCTGGGCAAACACGCGCTCAACTCGAGCCCGAACTCTTGATCGTTTTCGGCTTGCCTCTTGCTCCCGTTCATTTAAGAGGCGTTTGCGTGTCGACTTGCGATGAATATGACTGCGGTAAAGCGGCTTCCCGTTCTACACTGCGGTAAGCAGAATCGGCCCAGACACTGCCATTACTGTTGTTCTCATCCAGCCGTTCCTCGAAGACCTGGCTGTCGCGAACTTCTGCTGATGTGATGGCGTACTTGCGAATGACCTTGTGCTTCCGGTCTATGCTGATGTGGCTTTTGTACCCATAGTGGGTTTTACCATGCTTCAGCTATAACGATCCCGTATTTGGAGCTCTGTTTTGATCATCGGACAGATTGTACAAATGCTGTAGGACCAACACCTTGAACATCAGTACCCCATCGTAAGGTGGACACCCACCTTTACTGGGATCACTGTTTTTATAAACTAAGCCCAACAATACCCGAAAACCTCCTAGTCTACGATTCTTTCCAGCTTTGGCAGCGGGTCTCCCAGTTGCTCAAGGAGTTCAAGTCGGTCTTGATGATCAAAGAAACTCGGTTGCATGGCTTTTACCAATGGTTGGTTGAATTGGTTACCATTAAGCTAGCGGCCAAATACACTTACTAGGCAGCGTACTTTATGTGAATCACATTGAAGTAACTTTTTACTCGTTCAGACCTCTTTTGCAAGGCTTGCATACAGGATCGTGTTCTCTTTTTCAGATCGTTCGCAGAACGAATCGCTCCTCCGCTATGAAGAGGGTTCAGTTCCGGTGAATAGGCAGGCAAAAAAAGACTTCCTGGATGGTCAAGGTGCGTAGCAGAGGCTTCCGCAACAAGGATCAATTTGCCAATGCAATCTACCTCCATCTTGGAAGGCTGAATCTTTATCCTGAGGGAGTGGCTGGGTGATACTTACTCTCTTGGTCAGGAGAAGAGCCACGTAAAAGATACATGAGCCTATGGCGTTTTTTGCACTCTTAATGACGATAAGAGATGATTCGTGGTGCTCCTGTGTAAATAAGATTTCATAGCCTCATTTTACCAAGCATTCAGATCATCTCTTTTTAGCCATCCAGGTGATGCACTTTGGAGTTGAATCCACCTTCCAAAATGGGCGGAGAATCAGATCTAAAAGGTTCAGGGACGACTACTTAGAGGTGGCCAGAAAAATCGCCCGTCGTGGAGCAGGGTGCCCTTCAATCGTCAACTCAGGGTTATCCGGGTCCAGATAATCTGCCAGGGACTCAAACTCCATCCACTCGGTCTTGCGTTGTTCTTCCACCGTGGTGGTGGTGACATCCAGGATTCGAACATTCCTGAATCCACAACGCTTCATCCAGCCGGCAAGCGTTTTCGGTGTTGGGATAAACCAGACGTTGCGCATTTTGGCATAGCGCCCTTCAGGCACTAGCACTTGTCCCTCATCGCCATCAATCACAAGGGTTTCAAGTATCAGTTCCTCCCCTTGCCTCAGGCAGCCTTTAAGCTCATACAGGTGATCGATGGGGGAGCGACGATGGTAAAGAACTCCCATGGAAAAAACCGTGTCGAAGGCGTGAAGATTCGGTGGAACATCCTCTATCCCCAGTGGTAGCATATGCACTGGAGCACGACTGCCGAGAGAGTGTTGGACAGCGAGAAACTGTGCCAAAAACAGCTGGGTTGGATCAATGCCGATCACCAATCGGGCACCAGCCCCCGCCATTCGCCAGCAGTAATAACCATTACCGCACCCGACATCCAGTACCATACGATCTTCAAGAGATGCAATCTGGGATGCCAATCGATCCCATTTCCAGTCGGAGCGCCACTCGGTGTCAATAGTAATGCCATGCAGATCATAAGGCCCTTTGCGCCAAGGGTGCATCTCTTTCAGCAGCTGCCTTATTTTTTCCTCTACAGCGGCTTCCAATCTGTGATCAGACGCGATAGAAACGGTTGCATTGTTCAGCTCGACTTTGCCTGTGGGTAGCTTCGGTAATCGTCCGATCGCTCCTGTCCAACGGTCAAAATCACCATGCAGCTCTTGCTGAAAGCATCTTTCTAGTCTACCAGGAAGGGATTCCGCCCAACTCTCCAGCGGGGTATCCTGCATCAGCCGATATAGGCCCGAGTAATCGATCATTTGCGGGCCACCAGTGAGATAAAATTGAAGCACTGAAACCAGACATCTGCCCGACTGAATCCTGCTTCTCTGAGCCACTGGTTATGCACGCTCAGCGGCTCGGGTATCAGCACATTCTCGAGGGCACTGCGTTTCCCGCTGATCTCAAGATCGTTATAACCATTGGCCCGCTTGAAAGCATGATGCATCTCAATCTGCAGTCTCTCCTCTTCCGGATCATCGAAGGTGATTTTTTCTGATAGAACCAGAATTCCTTTGGGACACAGGCCGTTGTGGATTTTCTTCAACAGTTGGGAGCGTTGAGCAACCGGGATGAACTGGAAGGTGAAATTCAATACTACGATAGAGGCATCTGTTATCTCTATATCCTGAATATCGGCGCATACTAGTTCGATAGGGGTTTCATTTTTTGCTGCGTTTATCCGTTCTCTGGCCCGATCCAGCATTGCTTCAGAATTATCCACTCCAATGACACGGCATCCCGGAACTTGGATGCCACCCTGCATCGCTATGGCTGTTGCCCCAAGAGAGCAGCCGAGGTCATAACAGAGAGAGTCAGCTTGGGCATACTCCGTTGCCAGAACGCCGGTCATGGCAATCACTGATGCATAGCCTGGGACCGAACGATTGATCATATCGGGGAAAACCCGGGCGATAAGCTTGTCGAAAACGAAGTCTTCCTGCATCGCTTTTTGGGTTGCGTAGATATGGTCACGGTTGCTGCTCATGGTGTAATTCTATTCTGCTACGTCGATTGTTAAATCTAGAGAGCCTCTGAGCAATTCATGAATCGGTGTTTGACGGCTGAAATCTCCCGGCTCTGTGTTGAAAATCTTGCCAATAGCCCGCTATTACCGGCAATTTTCGCCTCGATCTGGAGATAGTATCGTCATAAGATTCTAGCCTAGGGCATCATACTCCTAATCTGGATAGCGGCAATAAATGAACGGGTGTTTTTTGCATAGTGTGTTGCAATACCACGCCGGCGTTTAAGATGTAGAAATGCATTCTCGACCAAATGTACTAATTTAGTACAGATGCCTGTCATGTTCTCGCTGCTCTTTTCTGTATCTTCTTTGGTGGAATAACAACGCTTATATTCTGTAATTTTGCCTTCTCTAATATCTTGTGTATCGTAAGCCTTATCAGCCAAAAGACATTCGTCTCTAAGCCCATCAAATCAGTGTGCTAGCCTGCGTGCAATCAGCTCTGGTGCCTTTCATAAGAATGAATCTGATCGGCATACCATGCGCATCCACGGTCAAGTGGATCTTGGTGTTAAGCTCCCTTTTGTACGGCTCATATCTTGATTGCCTCCTACCGCACCTGCTGCATGTGGGTGAACCTTGATATGACTGCCATCAATCATAATCCATTCAAAGTCCGGCTCATCAATTATCTGGGACAATAAATCCTCCCATATACCCCCATAAAAACATCTAAAAACCTTCGTAAATCAGCGATCATAGTAGCCAATTCAACCAACCGTTGATAAAAACCATGCAACCGAGTTTTTTGATCATCAAGAGCGACTTGACGTCCTTGAGCAACTGGGAGACTCGCTGCCAAAGCTGGAAAGGACCGTAGACTAGAAGGCTTTTGGGGTATTGTTGAGCTCAGTGTTGGGTGCGCTGACGCTGAATTACATTCCGGTTATAAAAACAGTGATCCCAGTAAAGGTGGCGTCCACCTTACGATGCGGTATTGATGTTCAAAGAGTTGGTCCTACAGCATTTGCTCAATCTGAACGATGATCAAACAGAGTTCCAAATACGGGATCGCTATAGCTTTTGTCGTTTTCTTGGGCTGAGCCCGGAGGGTAAAGGTCCCAGATACCAAAACGGTTTGGGTGTATCCTGAGCGCCTGAAAGAACGGGGCCTTGTTGATAAACTCTTTTCAGAGCTGTTGATTTAGATTGATGCAGCAGGCTTCAGTGCTCGCAAGAGACAGATTGTAGATGCCGCTATCGTTCCAGTACCCAGGCAGCGTAATACACGAGAGGAAAATAGGCAGATCAAAGCCGGGGATAGCCCCGAGGCATGGGGTGATAACAAACGCAGTCAGAAGGATGTTGCAGCACGCTGGACCATGAAGCATGGCAAAACCCACTATGGGTACAAAAACCACATCAGCGTAGACCGGAAGCACAAGGTCATTCGCAAGTATGCCACCACATCAGCTGAAGTTCATGGTAGCCAGGTCGTCGAGGAACGGCTGGATGAGAACAACAGTAATGACAGTGTCTGGGCCGATTCCGCTTACCGCAGTCAGATTCGTCCCAAGTCGACACGCAAACGTCCCTTTGAATGAACGGGAGCAAGGGGCAAACCGAAAACGATCAAGAGTTGAGCACGTGTTTGCCCAGCAGGCCAATCGACTGGTGCGCAGCATCGGGCAAGTCAGGGCCGCCGTGAAGATTCGTATGATGAATCTGGAGTACAACATGCGTCGATTGGTGTGGCTGGCAGGATGAAGCGAGGTATGGGTGTGTGGATGCTGCTAGAAAAACGAGCGTGAAGATGCCGGACTCTCCAGATTTGCTAGAGACTATTGGTCTTTGTCGGATTTTTAGGGGTTGTCTCAACAATGCCCTAGTGATTTGCTGAGATACAGCGCAGTTCTCTCAATTTCAGCACATAAATAAAAACGAGTAGACTCATTATCTTCCCGGATGAGCTATTGTAATCACTGGGCAGAGCATTATACTGCACCGCCTGATACACCCATGACCACGTCTCTTCCCCCACCAGGAACCCCTGATGCCCGATGCCAATCCTTCTGCCCCCAGTTTCAGCGATCTGAATCTGCCTGCCTCACTGTTGTCCGTGCTTGATGAGGTTGGCTATGAAACTCCTTCCCCAATTCAGGCAAAAGCTATTCCCCATCTGCTGAAGGGGCTGGACCTTTTGGGGCATGCTCCCACCGGCACCGGCAAGACGGCCGCTTTTGCCTTACCTCTACTGTCGCGCCTGAATATCCGCAGCAAGCAGGTCCAGGTGATGGTGCTTGCCCCGACCCGTGAACTGGCGATCCAGGTGGCAGAAGCCTTTCAGCGTTATGCCTCTCACATCAAAGGATTTCATGTTTTGCCCATCTATGGCGGACAGGACTATTCCGGGCAGATACGGCAGCTGAAACGGGGCGTACATGTGGTTGTCGGTACCCCGGGAAGGGTGATGGATCACATGCGCAAGGGCACGCTCAAGCTGAATAATCTGCAGGCGCTGGTATTGGATGAGGCGGATGAGATGCTGCGCATGGGTTTCATCGATGATGTCGAATGGATCCTGGAGCAGACGCCTGAGAAACGTCAGATGGCGCTCTTCTCGGCGACCATGCCGAGACAGATTGAGCGCATCGCACGGCGTTATCTGCATGACCCGCAGGAGATCTCCATCAAGACCCGTACCGCTACGGCGGAGACCATTCGCCAGCGCTATTGGCTGGTCAGTGGCCTGCACAAGCTGGATGCGCTGACCCGGATACTGGAGGTGGAGTCCTTTGATGCCCTGCTCATGTTTGTGCGCACTAAGATCGCTACCGTAGAGTTGGCACAACGGCTGGAGGCCAGAGGCTATTCGGCTGCGGCACTGAATGGCGATATGCCACAAAAACAGCGGGAGCAGATGATCGATCGCCTGAAAAAGGGCTCACTGGATATCCTGGTCGCCACCGATGTCGCCGCACGAGGCCTGGATGTGGAGCGGATCAGTCACGTGGTCAACTATGATATCCCTTCTGACACTGAAGCTTATATTCATCGCATCGGACGCACCGGGCGGGCGGGCCGCGAGGGCGATGCGATCCTGTTTGTCGCGCCCCGGGAGCGGCGGATGCTCAGCGCTATCGAAAAGGCGACGCGGAAGAAGATTGAGCCGCTGGAGCTGCCTTCGACCGAGGTGGTTAACAATAAACGGATAGCAGATTTCAAACAGAGTATCAGCGATACCCTGGCTTCCGGTGAATTGGATTTCATGCAAAGCATGCTGGAGCAGTATCAGCAAGAGCACGATGTACCCGCCCTGGAGATTGCCGCAGCGCTTGCCAAGATGACCATCGGTGATAGACAGTTGTTGCTGAAGCCGGAAAAAGAGCGGCCTTCACGCTCAAAATCTGAGTCGCGGCAGCGCAAAGAAAAGGGTGAACCGCGTCAACGCAGAGAACGGAGTGAACCGAATCAGCGCAAGGAAAGAAGCGAGCCACGTCAGCAAAAAGAACGAAGTGAGCCGAGCCAGCGCAAGCGGCAGACTAGGCCTGAGAAGGGCATGGAGCGGTATCGGATCGAAGTTGGGCACCAACACGAGGTCAAGCCTGGCAATATCGTCGGTGCCATTGCCAATGAGGCGGGGCTGGATGCAGAACACATCGGACATATCGATATTCAAGACGAATTCAGTCTGATCGACCTGCCCTTGGGCATGCCGAAAGATATATTTCAGGATCTCAGAAAGACCTGGGTATGTGGTCAACGCCTCGATATTTCACGGCTGGAGCAGCCAGGAAAAAAGAAAAAGAGCGGAAACAAAGCTAAAAAGAGAAAGAAAACAGGCAGCTAGTTAAGTTTTCTGTTAGACTGCCGCGTTTTCGGGTGCTTGACCGGTTAGCACCCTAGCGGCCTTAAGGCCGCCGGAAAAATTTTGAGTCGTTCGTCCCCCACCTCAAATCAGGTGGCAGGGGCTCCGCTTAATTAACAAAATCCCCTTATCCAGCCCAGACCGGCTCCCGCTAGCAGATGCTAACCCAGGGAGGGCAAGACTGGAGTAACAATCCCCAATGTCATTTGATACCCTCGGCCTGTCGGCCGAACTTCTGCGCGCCATCAGCGAGCAGGGCTACACAGAACCAACCCCTATTCAACGCCAGGCAATCCCCCTTATTATGGAAGGGAAAGATGTTCTGGGTGGTGCCCAAACCGGCACCGGCAAGACCGCAGGCTTCACTCTGCCGCTGCTTCAACGGCTGACCCTAAGTCCCTCTCATAAAGGCCGGCGCCCTGTTCGGGCGCTGATTCTTACTCCTACCCGCGAGTTGGCAGCCCAGGTCGAAGCGAGCGTGGATACCTATGGCCGTCACCTGCCGCTGAAATCAGCCGTGATTTTCGGCGGGGTTAAGATCAACCCACAGATAGAAAAATTGCGCAGGGGCGTGGATATCCTGGTGGCAACACCGGGCCGGCTGCTGGATCACGCCGGTCAGAAGACGGTGGATCTGTCGCAAGTGGAAATTCTGGTGCTGGACGAAGCAGACCGGATGCTGGATATGGGCTTCATCCACGATATCCGCAAGATATTTGCATTGCTCCCGGAGAGCAGTGCACGGCAGAACCTGTTGTTCTCCGCCACCTTCTCCAATGAGATCAAGCAGCTTGCCGATCGTTTGCTCAACAGCCCTGTACTGATTGAAGTGGCGCGCCGCAACATGACTGCTGAACGGATCGAACAGGTTGTTCACCCGGTGGACAAACTCCGCAAACGGGAACTGTTGAGCCACCTGATCAGTTCGCAAAATTGGTATCAAGTGCTGGTCTTCACACGCACCAAACACGGTGCCAATCGTCTGGCTCAGCAGTTGGAGAAGGATGGTCTGAGCGCTTCGGCTATCCATGGCAATAAAAGTCAGGCTGCCCGTACCCGGGCCTTGGCCGGATTCAAGAGTGGTGAGGTGCAGGTACTGGTCGCCACGGATATTGCGGCCCGCGGCCTGGATATCGACCAGCTGCCCCACGTCGTGAACTACGAATTACCCAACGTGCCGGAGGACTATGTACACCGTATCGGCCGTACCGGCCGTGCCGGTAACGAAGGTGAGGCTATCTCCCTGGTGTGCGTGGATGAACTCAAACTGCTGCGGGATATCGAACGGCTGCTGAAACGCGAAATCCAAAAAGTGGTTTTGGATGATTATGAGCCGGATCCCAATATTAAGGCTGAGCCCATTCAAAACGGACGCAACGGCAAAGGTCGTTCACAGCCACGGAGACAGAGTGAGGGCCACCGGCGGGGCAGGGCATCGGCCAGTAAATCGGCCGAAGCCAGGAGAAACACCAATACAGAGCGCTCTGAAGAGGGACATACTCCGTCGAAATCCCCACACAAGCATGTTCGGCGTAAAGCTGGCGATTCCCAGGCAAAACAGCCGCATCGGCACCCCCGTTCTGGTCAGGGCAAGGCCGCCCAGGGTAAGGAGAGGGCTGCGTTGCTGGGTGGTGGGTTCAGAAACAAATAGGGTTGAGTATGTATGCTGCCTGCACGCCATCAATGTTATCTTGATGGCGTGCAGGGTATAGCGTTGAGTGCACTTGGGTCGTTCGTCAATCCGTCTTTTGCGCCAACACCCGCTCTACAGTGTCAACAATTGCCTGGGTCTGAGGGTCGATCTCAATATTGATTCTGTCTCCCAGCTTGCGCCATCCCAGGTTGGTGCGGGCCAGAGTCTCGGGGATCAGGTTGACATTAAACTGGTCTGCTTCAACATCGCCTATGGTCAGGCTGATGCCATCGATCCCAATATAGCCTTTGGCGAAGATATATTTGGTTTGCGCCTGAGGCAGCCTGAACCAGACTTGGTGGTTGTTTTCGCTTTCGACCACTTGAGTCACCTCTGCCGTGCAGATGATATGACCGGACATCTGGTGACCTCCAATCTCATCCCCAAAACGGGCAGCCCGCTCGAAATTGAAACGGTCACCGGTCTTCAGTTCACCCAGGTTGGTGACCTTCAGGGTCTCCTGCATCAGATCGAAGCTGACCAAATCACCATCGATAGTTACCACCGTCAGACAACAGCCGTTGTGGGCGACTGACGCGCCCGGTTTCAACTCCTCAAGTTGATCAGCAGGCATGCGCACTTTGTGGGTGCGGAAATTATCCCTCTGTTGAATCTCGACGACTTCAGCCGTGCCTTGAACAATGCCTGTAAACATAATGTGCTTAAATAATCAGGGAAAAATGCATCATAGCATTGAGCTGCTTTGGGATGACAGGTCAGGCAACATTACTGATCGGGGTGGATTCGCTGCGGAAACTATCAAAGATATGGCTGGCTAGGCAGTCAATGGCGGGACTTCGGGAGTGGGGTGGGCGGAGGAGAGAGATTACCGATTCGGGTAATCCGGGAAAGCCCTCTTGAACCTCCAGCTCACGCATCTTGTCTGACAGGATGCTTCGAGTTAGTACAGTTACTCCAAAGCCCGGTACCGACAATAGCTTCAATGCCGGTGATACTGGGGCTGAAGTAAGCGATCCGATAGGGTATCTCGTGCCTGTCCAGAGTTTTAATGGCCTAGGTCCTGATAAACACACTTAAGGTCAACCAGAAATACCTTCTGGTGCCTGGAGCTAACGTAGCGTAGCGAGTTGCGTATTTGGTAAACAATCTCAGTCTCTGGAAATATTGTTTGTATCGCTTCTGGAAAGCCTGTCAGACTATCCACGGAAACGATCAGGATATCGTTCACCCCCCGATTTTGCAAATCACTCAGTACGCCCAACCAGAAATCAGCGCCCTCACTTTCGGACAGGTATAACCCCAACACTTCTTTTACTTTGTAGTGAATTGCGTCCAGCCAAACAAGAAAGGATAATGCGAATCCAGTGGGCGCTGTTGCTAGGCTTTTACAGTATCGATTATTTTGTCGGTTATCGCTCTGATTGCTGCGGTAGAGACCGAGATGCCATAGAGATCATGGACAATGTTCACTGATATCGGAATAACTCAAGCCCCGGCCATACATCGACAAGATCCTGGTTTCAATCTTATCGCTGATACTGGTTTGATGCTTCTTAATAATTTGGGGCTCAAATGTACCGGCCCGGTCACGGGGCGTATTCAGGTCAATACGGCCCTCGCTTGTTTTAAGTGTCTTGCGGGACTTGTCGTTCTTGCGGTTAGACACCACATCATCAGCAATATAGCTTTCCAGCTCAGCTTCAAGAGCAGCCTCGGTGAGCTGCTTTAGCAACGGGGCCAAAACACCCTCTTTCCCGCTAATGGCCTGCCCTGGCCGAACGGCCTTTAGGGCTTTAAGGGCTTTAAGGGCTGAGTTATAGTCAAATCTAGTGTTTAGCCAGTTGAATCAAGCGGCGACCTAATCAACGCGCCTGCATACATCAACAAAAAGGTATCACAACCTACGCTACAGCCAGTGATTCCTATGCTTTCTTTAATCTGCTAACCGGCCCAGAGTTTCTCAATCAAGTCGAATCATTGCTACCGGAACATCGGGAAAGGCTGTTTCCGCCAACAGAGACGCTATCGATGTTTCTGGCTCAAGCAATGAGTGCTGATCGCTCTTGCCAGAACATAGTTGATGCTGCAGTCAAACGATTGATGGGTGAGCTGCCAATCTGTAGCACGCATACGGGAGCATACTGTCTCGCGCACGGAAACGGCTGCCATTGGACATGGTCTCTACGCTAGCCCGTTACACGGGGCGTATGATGACTGAGCACACCCCAGATTCCTGGCACTGGCGGCGGCGACCGGTCAGACTGGTGGATGGCGCTACCGTTACGTTGCCCGATACAGAAGAGAACCAGACTGTCTATCCTCAACCCCGTAGCCAACAACCCGGATTGGTGCCGGGTGGTTGGTATCGTCTGCCTCGCCAGCGGTGCTGTACTTGATGCAGCATTGGGACCTTGTCGCGGAAAAGGAAGCGATGAGCAGTCATTGCTTAGAGCCATGCTTAGTACCTTGGACGCTGGTGATATCTTTCTGGGGGATGCTTTTTATGCCACCTATTTTCTGTTGTGTGCTCTTCAGGCCAAAGGAGTGGATGGCGTTTTCGAGCAATATGGTTCACGGCGGCGCAGCACGGATTTTCGCCAAGGAGAGCGTCTGGGCCCGCGAGATCATCTTATCGAAATAGACAAGCCAAAAGTCAAACCCGCCTGGATGAGTCAGGCAGAGTATGATCAAACCCCCGATAGATTGAAAGTGCGGGAGTTGCGTGCTGGCGGTAAGATCATGGTGACAACACTACTTTGCTCAAAAAGTACGAGCAAAGCCGCCCTGAAGGCACTCTATCGGAACCGTTGGCAGGTAGAGTTAGATATACGCAACATCAAGACCACTCTGGGAATGGAAACATTAAGTTATCGCACACCGGAAATGGCGGAAAAAGAGCTGTGGGTCTATCTTTTGGCTTACAACTTGATCCGTTTACTGATGGCTCAGGCGGCATTACTGGCTGACATCATTCCTCGACAACTTAGCTTCAAGCATACTTTGCAGCTATGGATTGTGTGGCAAAAAAGCGGTCGTTACGACATCGATAAAATTGAGGGCCTTTTTATCCTCATTGCACCGCAGCAGGTTGGAAAACAACCGGGACGTATGGAGCCGCGAGCTATAAAACGAAGACCCAGACAATTCCCGCTACTTACCAAACCAAGGGCTATTGCACGAGAGAATATTCGGAAAAATGGCCAACCCAAAAAACTTAAGTAAGCAGCATTCCATTCAGTGCTGATTTCCAATGACCGATCGGCATTGTCCACTTTTTCGATGCGGCCTGGACTGCCAGATGGATGACCTTCTTCGCCGAGTCATCGGTTGGAAACAACTTCCGCTTTTTGATCGCTTTGCGAATGATGCTGTTCAGTGACTCAATGGCGTTGTTCGTGCAGATCACTTTTCGTTTGTCCTCCGGGTAGTTGAACAGCGTGTTGAGATTCTGCCAATGGGCACTCCAGGAGCGGCCGATCAGGGGGTATTTGTTGTCCCATCGGTCAGAGAATTTATCCAACGCCGGTAAGGCTTCTTCCCCGGTGATGGACTGGTAACTCTTTTTCAAATCAACCGCCACAGGCTTGTAGTCTTTCCAGGGCACCTACTTCATCGAGCTTCCGTAGCATATGCATAATACTGAATAGCCCCCATGACTTTAGACCACTCCGCTATTCACTTTGAAACGGTCTTCGCACTGCCGGGGCGACAGCAAACCGTTTGTACCATGTCTGCGTGTCGAGTTGCAAAACAATTCAATGTAATTAAAAATATCTTCTCTGGCTTCCCCTCTGGTTTTGTAAATTTTACGGCGTATGCGCTCTCGTTTAAGTAGCTGGAAGAAACTCTCAGCCACCGCATTATCATGGCAATTACCTCGTCGGCTCATGCTCGGTTACGGAAAGCCCTCTGGATATTTCTTCACGTTCTTCCAGGCTGAGAGCATTTTGAGATCGTTTCCGAACTGAAGAGCAATACCCTCAAAATAGTCTTAGCACACCAAAAATTGATCCAGGCTGTTTTTCGAGGGCACGGCCTATATCACTAAGTGATTCTCCCTTCCGTCAACGTGACCATAGTTCTTGTTTTTGATCATCTGTGAGTCCAGGTCTGCCAAGTCTTGCCATCACATAATCCCCATAAATTGATCATTGAGTATAATGTGTTGCATCAACCCATTGAATCTACAATGGCATTGTTTGCTATTGAACGGGGTCTTAGCCAAAGGCGAGCAAGCTGGCTTTGTACGACACCGCGATCGGGGCTTCACTATGGGGTCCTAGGGATTTTCCCTCGTAAACGGACATAAACGGCTAGATCCCTTTCCCCGCCTACGTTTCCCGAGAGGGGTACTTTTCGATTTCCGAACATTTTAGGGTAATTTGGCTAGAATCGTGGCCTTTAGGTAACGATTATGACCACAGAGAAACGACTCAAGATCCTCACCGAAGCGGAAATTGTTGACTTGTTCGGCCCGCCAGCACTCAATCAAAACGATCAACGATTCTTCTTCACACTCAATGATATCGAATTGGCCCAGTGCCAGAAGATTCGCAGGCGTGATCAACGCTGCATGTTCGTTGTGTTGCTCGGCTACTTTAAAGTGAAGCCCATTTCTTTGAGTCCCGGCTACCACCAGATCAAGCATGATATTAAATATGTCTGCTCAGAAGTGTTTCCCGGTTCCGGTCTGAGTCCCTTCAATCTAACTCAAAAAACTCGTGTGCGTATCTATCATCGCATATACGAATTAACAAACCATCAACGCTGGGAGAACGAACGGCACAGCGCCGCGCTGACAATAGACCTTCGCGAACACGCACAAGCATGGGCTCAACCGCGAGCGTTGTTTGACAGGGCTATTGAATACTTAGCGGCACAAAAAATTAGCATTCCTGGGTACTCAGTTTTGCAAGACTTGATCAGTGATGTCGTCAGTGCTACCAACGATCAACTCATTCGCCAACTCGAAGACCTCATCTCTGTTGACTTGACTTCTATGTTGTCTGACTTTGTCGAAGGCAATGACCCACTGACTCTACGGCGGTTAAGAATGGCGGCTAAGAACATTACAAGGAGTGAGTTGCAAAAAGAACTCGCCGTACATCAGCACATTCAATCTTGGATGCTAGAAGTCGATGAGGTTTTAAGTCAGCTATCAATATCGTTGAAGAATCAGCAGTACTTTGCTGAAAGAGTGACTTACTATGGTGCCAAACTAAAACGCCAACCTGTTGGTTATCAACGCCTCTACTTGTTGTGCTATTTGCAATCGCGTTGGCAACAGGCACTGGAACGAATAGCCGATGGCTTTGTTCATCATCTTTTTCAAAGAAAACAGAAAAGCCAAAATATACGCGAGAGAATCTGTTTATCAAGACTGGCAACGAGCTGCGAGTAACGTCAGTAAAGCGGCGCAAGTGTTGCGTCTTTTTATCGACGACAGAGTAGATCAACAACAACCGTTTGGGGCGTTACGGCAGCATGCTTTTAAACTTCTAGCGGCGAAAGATCTGGAATCCGTTTGCCTGTTTTTGAATGATCAAAAGCGATCGGTTGAAGAGGCCACGTGGCAGTACTTCGATCACCGGGTGAGCTTACGAGAAGGCTTACTTCGTGATCTATTCCTGTGCTTGCACTTTGAAGGCGGTGAAAAAACACAGCGCCTGGCAGCTACACTGCATCGTGCGCAGCGTGATCTTATCGCCGATGGTGAAATCTCAATCGGCGCAATGGATAGCCGCTTGCCTACCAAGAAGCAATTGTCGTTCATGCAAGACTCGAGCGGCGTGATGAATAAAGGTCGGTACGAATGGTTCCTTTACTTGCAAATCCCCAATCGGTTGAATGGCCAGCTCACACTGCCAAATGTGTTTAAATACAGGGCTTTGGAGGCTGATCTAGTCAATCGTGAGCGATGGACAGAAGAAAAAGACGCGCTATTAGAGCGCACCCAGTTGCCTAAATTAGCCGCCAATCCCAACAAACTCATTGACCAAATGGCCAAAAACCTGGGTGTTAGATTACAAGAAGTGAGTCACTATCTAGAACACGATGACAACCGAAATATTATCCTGAGAAACCCCAAAGGAAAGCGCCATTGGCGCTTACCCACGGCCAACAAAAAGTACTTGGTCAATAATCCGTTCTTCCAGCAACTACCCACGACTGGCGTTGCCGATGTGTTGCGAATGGTCGATCGCGACACAGGCTTCCTTGATGACTTTAAGCATGTACTGGGTGCACAGTCGAAGAGCCGAGCACACGAGTATGACCTGTTGGCTATCTTGGTGGGCAACGCGACCAACCAAGGCATTTATGGTATCGCTCAAATATCCGATCGCACTTACGATCAGCTCAGCACCATTCAGGCGAACTATCTGAGGTTAGAAACACTGAACGCAGCCAACGATCGCATCAACAACGCAACGGCTAAGCTTCCGATCTTCAAGCACTACAATATCCAAGAAGATGTTATCCACGCCAGTGCTGATGGTCAGAAGTTCGAATCCCGGCGTGAGACATTTAAAACACGTTACTCGTCAAAATACTTTGGCACGCAAAAAGGCGTGTCGGCCATGAGCTTGATCGCCAATCATGCGGCCATCAATGCTCGTGTGATCGGTGCTAACGAGCACGAGTCCCACTACATCTTCGATCTACTGATGAACAATAGTTCCGAGATCGTGCCAGACGTACTGTCTACCGATACGCACGGAGTCAATCACATCAACTTCGCATTGCTAGATCTCTTTGGGTACAGCTTTGCTCCACGCTATGCTCAGGTGGGTCGTGTCATCAATGAGATGTTCGATGTCAAAGAAGACAAGGATAAGAAAATCCAATTGAGTCTGAAAAAGCCCATCAACACCAAGCTCATCGCGGCTCACTGGGATACTATACAACGGATCATGATCTCACTTTATGAACGCAAAACAACGCAAGCGACATTGGTTAGAAAGCTCTCAGGTTACAAAAGCAGCCACCCGTTACTCGGGGCACTAACGGAATACAATCGTATGGTGAAAGCGAATTATTTACTCAACTACATCGATGACGTCAGTCTGCGCGACTACGTTCAGCGAGCACTCAATCGAGGCGAGGCTTACCACCAACTGCGTCGTGCAATCAGCAACGTCAATGGTGATCAGTTCCGCGGCAGCTCGGATGAGGAGATCCAACTGTGGAACGAATGTGCTCGCCTGGTTACCAACGCTATAATCTACTTTAACTCGGCCATACTCAGTCAGTTGCTGACTAGCTTTGAATATCAGAAGGATGATGAAAAAATCCAGATCGTCAAATCAAGCCTCCCCAGTTGCCTGGTACAACATCAACCTGAAAGGCACCTACAACTTCCAAATGAGTGGGAAATTGCCGGATCTGGACGAATTAATGAGCTCAATCGACGGTTATAAGCCTGTTCAGGAAAAGTACCCACATCCGGAAACGTAAGCAGGGCATGGGATCTAGCCGTTTATGTCCGTTTACGAGGGAAAATCCCTAGGACCCCTTACTGAACCATGCCTGTAATGTCGCCGTGACAGAATGGCACTGGCTGAAAGAAAACCCGTTCGGGTTAGTGAAGCAGCCGAAACCAGCAAAACCTCGGTCCCGTGTCATCACTCAGAAAGAGGTGGAAATGATACTGCATACCTGCGGCTACGGATCAGGAACACTGACAGCACAAGTGGGTGACGTGATGCTATTCGCCTTGGAGACCGCTATGCGTATCGGTGAGATATGCGGGCTAACCTGGGAGCATGTTCACGCGCGGTATGTCCATATTCCGGAGACCAAAAATGGGACCACCAGAAACGTGCCTTTATCTAGTAAGGCCAAGGTCTTGTTGTCAGATCAGACAAAAGAAAATCCGGTATTTGGCATGAATACCGCTCAGGCAGACGCGCTGTGGCGAAAGTGCCGGGACAGAGCGTTAATTAAGAATTTACACTTCCACGACACTCGTCGCACCGCTTTGACCAGATTAGCCCAAAAATTCAGCGGTCACCGTGATTTGAGAATATTGCAAAACGTGTACTACCAACCAACTATTGATGATCTTGCAGATAAACTAAATTAATCATTTACTTCTCCCAGTGCTATAATAACCCCGGCACCGCGCCAGGATGGCAAAACCAGAATGGAAGCTCGCCCCGCACCACCGACCTGCAACCCCGCTCGGTGGTGCTTCATTTTGCTAGGTGCAATTTTTGCCAACGTTAGCTAATGAGTCTACAGGCTTATTATGAATATCTTCATATTCTGGTACAGCAGCAAGTTTCTGCCAGCGCTTGGCCTGGGTGTCCGAGATATTTGCGGATTCTTTGGTTTCGGCAAATTCAGATTTTTCTTGTTCTGGACGGTTCACGCTAACCTCACCAGAAACCTTTTTCCCGTTTAGCTGGCCTTTTGTTCCGTTACCGCGCTTCATTTCAGACATCATCTGCCCGGCCTTACGCTCTGCCCTGACTCTGATTTCTGTAGCCTTGCGCTCTGCAATAGCTGTGCACATTGCGTCATAGAGAATCAGGAATCCATCGCCGTACACTCCCATGCCTGCCTCTGTCGGCTGGTTAGCCCATCGCGCATAGATTCGATCTCGATTCGCAAATCATGGGGTCCAACGCCGCCAAAATCTGCTTGGCGGGCCACTTCGGTATAGGTCCAACTAGTGCCAGTCATGCCGTTTTCGGTGTGCATCAGCGTCGGCCCTGTGGTGTCGTAAATTCTGACGGTATACGTTGTCCCAGGTTCTGGGCCTATATCGACCTCGGTCTGGTTAACCAGATACGCGGTTTGTAGGATTCGGTCCCGGTGGCTCCAGGTGACCGCTATATCTCCGGTGGTGCTTACAGGGTATCGTGCGGCATTGAGTTTGATGTTGCCCGGCGGATAGGGTCGCTGATAACGATTGTCGAGCGTGAGGTACAGTGCCGTAGCGCTGCCGATATCCAGCGTACCCAATGTGGTAGTAGGCAGCAATTTTAGCGTGGCAAACTCAGCATCTACCCGCTCAGTACGATCAAGCCCCTGCCAGCCATCGGCGAACCAGATTCGTGAACTATCGGCATGCTCGACGGGGACCGTGTCCAGTATGCCGCGATCGATAGTGATCGTTCCGGCCGCTATGTTAACGCCCCGGATAGCCACGCACTCAGCACCGATATAGGCAAAACTATCTATCTCAATCTGGTCCAGGTCGATGCCGTTTTTGATACTTGCCACCTTGTCTACCAGGGCATCAATGACCAGGTGATCATCTAATTCGGCGGTGGGACAGCAAAACCCCTGGCTCACATAAATATATTCGGAACCGCTGATAAGGCTCTGAATTTGATAACTGAACGTGTCCTCACTCGGCCTCACCGCCTGGGATATGACGAAACCGAACTCTGGACCGAGTTGCGCGATATCCGCCGGCGAAACATTCATCTGCACATCCCAATATCCGGCCTCCATCAACTGTTGATAGGCGGCGGCGGCCGGTGGGTTATTGGGCGATACCCATCCAGAGGGTTGTGGGGCAACATAGCTGGTGTCGGGCAATGCAAAAACATCCTCTATTGCATCAATCGCAATACGCCCGTCGGTCAGCTCACCGGTGTCGATGTTGGTCACTCGGTACACCGCTGTATTGATGCCCAGTTTTGCCCAGGAAAATTTAAAGGGATCACCGCGCCCCAGATCCCACCCGGCGCGGTTGACGGTGATGCGTAAACGGCTGAGCGGTGATGCTGCAGCCCGCAGATCACGCAGTGCGATCCGGGCGGCCAGGTCGGCATTGGATATTCCCGGATATTGCACGGTTTGAGTGACCACCCCGCCCTGAATCTGGATATTGCCGATATCGTGAACGGTGATGGTTTTGTCGGTGTTGTCGTCCCGGTCTCGATAGACCACGCTGATCTCGTTTGCATCAGGGATTTTTACTACAGAATACCCAACACGTGAGAATACCGCCCCTCCACCCCCTCTCTTACCGTTACCTGAAGCCTCTCTCCCAAGCCTACGCCCTGCAACAGCGATCATGGACTCCAGTTCACTCGTGGTGAACATCAGCTGGAACCCGATCTTTCTTCAGGAATTTACGGATAGCCGCATAAACCCGCTTCATTACGCTGTTCCGGATGCCTTTCTCAGCCATCACGGCAATAACCTCTGCCGCTGCAGCGTCCTCTGATAGTCCTTCGTATCGACGATCCACTTCTGCTGCAATCTCGTTGATCCGCTTGCCGCCTACTCTCTTCAGGAGATTGACTTTTTTCAGGATACCCTGGAACTCATTGCCCAGCATCGCCTCCATGGAATAATGCCCAACAGCCTCATGGGCCAGGACACGCAATGCGTGTCGTTTGCTGGTGATTGCATTGGCTACCAAGTAGATCTGACCGGTACCCGGGTCATAAGCACCGTCAACATGCTGCCCGGCACTCTCCTCCTTTATGTATTTAGGAAGACTGGCAAAGGTATCCACAACCATGACTTCAGGACCGGACTGCCATTTGAGCTGAACTGGCGCAATCGCCTGCTCGACCTCGGAAACGGGAATGCCCTTTGATTTATTCTCTCGTGATCCATCCGGTCCAGAATTAAATCAGAGGTTCCCTAAAACAGTCACTACTCCTTCAGCACAGTATTGACGGGGTAATTGAGTCAAAGATCCAAATCGAGTAGTGGATTCTCCTCATACTTGGCAATGATATTAACAGCAGATTTCCATCGCGGATCGAGCCGCATCTCCTCATGTCCTATTGGTTTGCGTCCATGCATTCTGGACAGTCTTATCTGCCCGGTTGGATTGCTGTACGCGGAGAGTGACTCAAGTACCCGGACGGCACCTTTGTGATTATTGCAGACCAGCACCATATCGCAGCCCGCTGCCAGTGCAGCATCTGCCCGGTCAGGATAATCACCGACCCCTCCTGCTGCTGCCATGGTAAGGTCGTCGCTAAAGATCACGCCTTGGAACCCTAGTCGCTTTCTGAGTACATCCTGAAGCCAAAAATGCGAGAAGCCAGCAAGCTCATTTGCAGATTGTTCATATATGACATGGGCCGGCATGATCGCTTCCAGCCCGTATTTGATCATTCTTTGGAAAGGAATAAGATCTTCCATCATGATATCTTCCGGCCTCCGCCTGTCCACCGGCAGTGCCTCGTGAGAATCTTCCAATACACCGCCATGTCCGGGGAAATGCTTGCCAACGGCGGCCATGCCGGCATCGTGAACACCCATCATCCAGGACTGGGCCAGTTCAGTTACAACCATTGGCATGCCATTGAATGCTCTGTCACCGATCACTTGGCTTATGCCACGGTTAAGATCCAATACAGGTGCAAAGCTGAAATCGACTCCCACTGAACGCAGTTCAGTTGCCATCAACCAGCCAACACTCTGTGCAACGCTCCTGGCCTGTTTGGCGTTCTCATCATGGAGTTTGCCGAACCAGGCCGCCGGGGGTAGTCTGGTAAAACCTTCTTTGAATCGCTGTACCCTTCCCCCCTCCTGATCCACAGCGATAAGAAGTGAAGGCTCTCTCAATGCGCGGATTTCAGAGACCAGTGCAGTTACCTGTTCAGGTGACTCAAAGTTTCTGCTGAAAAGGATAATTCCACCAGCCGCCGGGTGTTGCAGCATCTCTTTTTCTTCAGTAGTCAGGCAGGTACCTGACAGGTCCAGCATCAACGGGCCATGACTCATAGATATTTTTTCCTAAAAATTCCGTGATCTATTTCGGAAATAGATGTGTTTTCGGTATAGTAATACACCTGTAATTTATACAGAAGCGGAATGGATAATGAATGCTACATCTTTTAGCCCTGATTCTAGTCATAAGTATCGCCATAAGGTTCTGACCCAAAGCATCATACACACAATCTGGACAGCGGCAATAAATGAACGGGTATTTTTTGCGTAGCGTGTTGCAATACCACGTCAGCGTTGAAGATGCAGAAACTCATTCTCAACCAAATGTCTCATTTTGTACAAGTGAATAGATGTGGCCGGTCTTCATTATATTTCCTGATCCAGTTTTCAGTAATTTCTCTTTACCAAACCCAGGGCTATTGCGCGAGAGAATATTCGGAAAAATGGCCACCCAAAAAAACTTAAGTAAGTAGCATTCCCCTAACGCCCCACATTGGAACAAACTCAAAACGCCGCCTTGGCAGCGCATCGTAACCCCGGTCTTCTACTGCCACACTCAGAGCAGGTGGGGCGACTGTTTCTGCGAGGATGAAGCTCTGCCTCGACAGTTGATTTCTTCGTGCCATCTGCCCAGTGGACCTCTCCGTACACAAAAGAATTGAACTTTTTGACCCGATTAAGAATAGTCTTGAGTTGCGTCCTCTTCATCATCTCAGAGTTAAGGAGCGGGATGCCCTTTCCCTAACTGAATCTGTGAATTGTCATCAGTGGTGTACTATCCCTCTACTCCACAAATTTTCCTGAAGAGGCGAAGTTTTAACCTCTGTAAAAAAGCGATCCGCCCAATGACAACTGAATGTTGTCAATCAGGCGCGCCTTACCCAGATAGACGGCAGCAAGTATTACCAGTGACTTGCATGATTCATCCGGTTCAGATAGGTCTTCGGCTGACAAAATATGGAAATAATCGGGGATAAACCCTGCCGCCGCCAGATGACTATTGGCCATCTTCTCCATTTGGTCAAAATCACCGGCACCACGCCTGAGAGCATCTCCGATTTCATTCAATGTTTTGTAGAGTATCGGCGCTATGGAACGTTCCCGCTCAGTCAGATACCCGTTACGGGAACTGCGGGCCAATCCATCCACTTCCCTGACTGTTGGCACACCAATGATTTCAACCGGCATGAAAAGATCCTCGGTCATCCGCCGAATCACTATCAGTTGCTGAAAATCCTTTTCGCCAAACAGTGTCAGGTCTGGCTGAACTATGTTGAACAGTTTACAGACAACCGTTGCCACGCCAACAAAGTGTCCCGGCCTGGATTCACCGCAAAAAATATCTG
Organism: Candidatus Vondammii sp. HM_W22; assembly: GCF_022530855.2. GTDB lineage: Bacteria > Pseudomonadota > Gammaproteobacteria > Chromatiales > Chromatiaceae > Vondammii. Next base: position 1,767,130 of record NZ_CP099567.1, read on the forward strand.
AAATACCCGGCACTTCAACCCGGGTCAACTCCGCCTGGGGTTTCCGATAAACTTCCGATACAGGCGGCATGAACAGCAGGTCTGCATCCACAGAGATCAACTTATCGGCATCCTCAGTCAGCGTATTGGGATAGGATTCATAGTCCTCCCCCTCGCCAAACTGCAGCGGATTAACGAAGATTGAGACAATGACACGATTGGCCAAAGTGAGGGCTCTTCTCACCAATGACAAGTGCCCTTCGTGGAGATTGCCCATTGTTGGAACCAGTGCGATCTTATCACCTCTGGCCCTCCACTCCGCCACCTGCTCCCGGAGGTCTAAAATGGTCTCAATGGTAATCATTGGAAACTATGATCTGAGTCGGGAAAACTCCCTGCCTTGACCTCTTTGACATAGGCCGTCAATGCATCTTGCACGGATTTGTTTCCCTGAAGAAAATTCTTTACAAATTTCGGTGCCTTTTTCGGCGTGATACCCAGCATGTCATAAACCACCAGCACCTGGCCATCGCAATCGGGGCCGGCACCAATTCCGATAACCGGTATAACCAGCGCTTTGCTGATCTTCGCTGCCAGCGAGGCTGGAACGCATTCGAGAATCAGCATCTGAGCCCCAGCTTGCTCAAGCGCCAGGGCATCCTCCTTCATAAGCATGGCGGACGCTTCATCTCCTCCTTGGACACGATAGCCACCTAGTTTATAGACGGATTGCGGCAAGAGACCAAGATGGGCACAAACAGGTATTCCATTCTCCGTCAGCTGGCGCACCGTTTCCAACTGGGTGGCGCCACCCTCCAGCTTAACCATGTGGGCGCCACCATCTTTCATCAGACGCCCTGCCGTTCCCAGGGCCTGATTTGCCAAGCTGTAACTCATGAATGGCATATCAGCAATCAACAGCGCGTTACGACGCCCCCGAGCGACACACCGGGTGTGATAAACCATCTCTTCAACCGCCACGGGCAGGGTGCTCTCCTGCCCTTGAATAACCATGCCTAATGAATCCCCGATCAAAATCACTTCGATGCCGGCATTCTCCAGCAGGGCAGTAAAACTGGCATCGTAACTTGTCAGCACAGCGATTTTTTCGCCCTGCTTCTTCATTTGTATCAATGTTGCTGTGGTCACATAAGACATGGTGCTCTCCCAAACAACCTATTCACAATTCGCCGGTAAGGTAAGGCTGATTTTGTGCAGTGCAATATTATAACAACAGCGGCGCTGGACTAAAGTAATGTTTTCCCCTGCACAGCGTACAGATCTGCTCTAGCAGCAGCTGATAATCTGTATCGCGCCTCCACTTGGGTTGATCTCAGAGGCGTTGATAATCAGCGGAGGAGACCGATCACAACGATAGAAAAAGTCAGTATGGGCATTATGTTAAACACACTGAAAACTGACCCACCTAATACCAAGCCAGATTGTAGTTCATAACTTGGATTTTAGTTTGGTTTCTTCTTCGACTCACTTGGTCGAAATTTTTAAACGATACAAGAAAATATCTTGGCATGAAAATACCTAACCAGGTATTTTTTTAGGTATCAACACATCTGTTGCACTTGACGAGTTGAACCACGATCAAATGACTCAGTTTTCAGGAAGGCTTGGTAACCACATCTTTCACTTCTGCATGGATCGAGAGTCTCGCATCATCGGCAGTCGATTGAGTCGTTTGATTGCCACAGATAGAGATTCCAAGCGGTAATTCCCGGCCCGCCAAGGCCAGCGCACTGACGCCCCGCCCATGTGCAAAATCCAGTGCTCGCATATCCGGCGATATCAGGTGGCTGTTTTCACACAGAACTATCGCAGTATGACCGAGACCTTCCGCGTCTGCATGCCGCAGGTTCCATATGGTCAGTAGGGAGTCATCTGAGTTCAGGCATCTCTCAGGCTCGCTCCAATCCGGTTTCGATATCCCGTTTTAAATCGTCAATATTCTCAAGACCAACAGCAATACGTATCAGCCCTTCACTGATTCCCGATAACTGCTTCTCCTCATCCGACAAGCGTCCATGAGTGGTGGTCGCAGGATGGGTAATAGTGCTTTTTGTATCGCCAAGATTTGCCGTAATAGAGATCAGACGTGTGGCATCAATCAACCGCCAAGCTGCCGCCTGGCCGCCATTCACCTCAAAAGAGACGATACCGCCGGCTGTCAATTGCTGGCGATTGGACAAGTCATGCTGCGGATGGCTCGTCAGACCCGGATAATGCACTTTCGCCACTGCCGGATGCTCCTGCAGCCAATTGGCGAGAGCCATGGCATTTTCAGAGTGCGCCTGCATCCTCAGCTTGAGAGTCTCAAGACCTTTTAGAAAAACCCAGGCATTAAATGGACTCATGGTTGGTCCGGCACTGCGCAGAAAACCAAATACCTCTTCGCCCACCGTTTTTGCACGGCCAACCACGGCACCACCCATACAACGCCCCTGACCATCCAGATATTTGGTTGCCGAATGAATAACGACATCCGCCCCAAGTTCCAGCGGCCGTTGCAAAGCGGGGGTACAGAGACAGTTATCCACCAGCAGCAGCGCGCCTCGGGAATGAGCGAGCTCGGCCAGTGCCGTGATGTCCGCCACTTCTGTCAGAGGATTTGACGGCGTCTCCAGGTAAAGAAATTTGGTCTCTGGGCGGATGGCCGCTTCCCAGGCTGGAAGGTCGGTCAAGGGGACAAAAGTTGTCTCTATACCCGCCTTCGACAGGTATTTATTAAAGAGTACAGTGGTGGTGCCAAAGACGCTGCGTGACGAAACGATGTAATCACCGGCCTGAAGCAGACCCATGCAAACCGCCAGTATGGCAGACATACCCGAGGACGTTGCCACGCACCACTTGCCACCTTCCAGCGCAGCCAGACGCTGCTCAAAAATTCTGACCGTTGGGTTAGTGAATCTTGAATAGATATTGCCCGGCTCATCGCCACTGAAACGGGCCGCCGCCTCAGCAGCATTTTTAAAGACAAAACTTGAAGTGGCAAAAATCGGCTCTGATTGCTCGCCTTCAGCTGTCCGTATCTGCCCGGCCCTGATTCCGCGAGTCGCCAAACCCCAATCATCATATTCTCGCATCATTCCAGCTACCTGTTCACTCCGTTACTAGCAAGAAAAAACCTGACCGGCTACAGCCAAGGCAGGTATTTATCGCTTTAGCTGTATTCTTAAATATGCGCCCGCAATCAGGGACAAATCGGCATCTAACTGCAAGAGTAGGTGTCCGTGATGATAGTGTCAAGAAGGGAGTCAGATAACTATTGCTTACTCTAGGGATGGTCTGAAAAATTGAAGTTTTTCACTTCACCTGCCATCCAATCTTGGTAATATTTGTAAAAACAATCCGCGTTATTCTCGGATTTGACCTCAATTTTAGCTATTCCTGGGCTTTCAGCCGCAACTTGCCTATGAGATGGCTAATAAATGCCGCTTAGCCAGTACCCGATTAATCAAGGCACACTTGGTAAATACCCAATGGGCATTTTTCTCAAGCCCTCGATCGAACCTTGTTAAAACCAAACTGCTGCTTCATTACACCGAATACATGCTCTACTCTGGCGCGCGTTCCCGATTTGTATCGATTCGCTGATGGTTCCTGCTCGGTTAATTGTCGATTACGACAGGCTTTCTTCCGGGTAAAGCCTTTGGCGCATGCTTGGTCAGTTTATCTTTCTGTCCTGCATAGGCAGAATCTCCCCGTACGCGGGTTTCGTTTCCATGCAACAGGTCTTCCAATACCTGCGAGTCATGAATATTGGCCGGTGTCACAGCAATTGAGTGGATCAGTCTGGTTTTGCTGTCCACGCCAATATGGGCCTTCATGCCAAAGTACCATTGATTGCCTTTGTGGGTTTGATGTATATCCGGATTACGGTTTATTTCTTTGTTCTTCGTTGTGATGATCGTGGCATCAACAAGGGTTCCCCGGTTGAGCTTCATACCATTCTCGGCCAAGTAAACATTGACCAAACGAAACAGCTCATCCCCAAGATTATTCCTTTCCATCAGATGGCGAAAATTGCCGATGGTTGTTTCATCCGGTGCGGGCTCATTACCCAGATCGATACTGACGAACTTACCCATGGCACGTGAATCATAAAGCGCTTCTTCCGCTGCAGAGTCAGAGAGCTCAAACCAGTGATGTAGAAAGTGGATGCGCCGCATGCGCTTTAGACCAACGGGCTTTCTACCAGCGCCCTTCGGATTTGGGTAATTAGGATGCTATGACCTCGCCAAGTTCCTTCCAGAGGATGATTTGCTCCATTCTCATCCAGAAACTGTTCCTTGGCGGTCTTTTTTCGGTATTTTTCAAAACCCGGAGCTTCTAAGCTTTGCTGTTTCATCGTTTTCCTGGAACTGGTGATCTGTAGATCAATAGTATACGAAAGTGGCTCTTCCCCTCATTGAGTGGGTAAATCAACGTGCCCCCCCATTAGAGGTAAAGATCTACACGCCCAGATCCTGGGTATCACGAGTCCTTGGCAGTGTAGAGTTGGCTCTGTCAGAGAGAGAGGTAGCGGTACAGGTTGAGCAGGAGGCAGGTGCCAAGCAGTGTTGTTCAACCTATGGGCAGATCTCACCGGGCTATGATTCAAGCGCCGCTGGCGGCCTGGATACCTGCCAGTACAAAACTATTCTGGTAACAGATGTGCCCAGGATGAAGTCCGAAGAACATGGGGTGGGCACCGTGTCAGTTCCCTGGGCGGAACCGGGCTCTGGATTTACTGCAATGTTTGAGGCGCTGGTGATCGATTGGTTGAAAGAGGCATCCATCTCGGCAGTCTCCCGATTGATGGAGCTGAGTTGGAATGCCATTGGTGGAATTATATAGCGAGCGGTCAAGCGAGGACTGGCACGCAGAAAAGAGATCAGCCCAACACGCATTGGTGTTAGTGTTGCACGTGGGCAGTGACCGCAAAAAGGCCGCACTCAAAGCACATGGTACGAAAGTCTGATAGAGGAGCAGCGAGAAGTGATAGAGAGTGTCTCTATGGATATATGGCGAAGCCTTTATCAATGCCACACTGAAAAGCTTGCCTAGGGTTGAAGAGAAGACTGTCTTTGGTAAATGCCATGTCGCCAAGCGACTCGATGAGGCGGTAGACAAGGTACGCTGTCAAGAGCACAAAGCGCTGATGGCTGAAGGCTATGAGGGCCTTAAAGGCAGCCAGTATGACTAGCCCTACAACCCGGAGAATATGACGCGCAGACAGAAATTGCGGTTCAAGGCGCTACGTGACTGCCCGCGCCTGGGCGATCAATTAGAGTTTGATCATGTCACTCTGACACTATGCCAGTAAGACATGAGCAAGGAAAGGCTGGGAGCGGTGGTTGTCATGGGCAGTGCGCAGTGGCCTGGAGCCAATCAAGAAGATGGCGGGAACAATCAAGGATCATCTGTGGGGAATATTGAATGCTGTTGTTTTGGAAGTAAGCAATGGTCTAGCAGAAGGTCTCAACAACCGAACCAAAGAACAGACCTGAATTCTGTGTAACTGCCTATCATTAAGCCCAAGCAAGGGAGAGGACAGGCAGATGATCGACAAGAAAGAGCTCCAGGCGATAGCCCAAGCGGCCGCTAATCACATCAAAACTGAAGAAGATCACAACGAATTTCGGCAAATGCTGCCAAAAATCACGGTCGATGCAGCACTCTAACGTTGAACTGGCTGATCATCTTAGCTTTGCCAAACATGAACAATCCGAAGCGAGTAATAGCCGCAACGGCACTACTGGTGCGGTTATCGAGCAGGTTGACGAATGGCAATCTCGCCCCCTGGATGCGATTCAGCCTATTGTTTATCTGGACAGGATTGTCGTTAAAATCCGGCAAAACAAGAAAGTGATCAACAAAGCAATTTACCTCGCTTTGGGCGTCAACCTGGAAGGCCACAAGGAATTATAGGGGATGTGGCCGTCGGGGAAATGAGGGTGCCTAGTTCTGGCTGAACCTGCTGACAGAGCTTCAGAATCGCGGTGTGAAGGATACTTTGATTGCCTGTGTCGATGGCTTAGAAGGCTTTCCTGATGCAATCAACACGGCTTTTCCGAATATCCAGCTGTGTATTTGCATATGCTACGAAACTCGATGAAGTAGGTGTCCTGGAAAGACTACAAGCCTATGGCGGCTGATTTGAAAAAGAGTTACCAGTCCATCACCGGGGAAGAAGCCTTACCGGCACTGGATAAATTCTCTGACCGATGGGACAACAAACACCCCCGGATTAGCCGCTCCTGGAGTGCCCATTGGCAGAATCTCAACACGCTGTTCAACTACCCGGAGGGCAGACGAAAAGTGATCTACACGAACAACGCCATTGAGTCGCTGAACAGCGTCATTCGCAAAGCGATCAAAAAGCGGAAGTTGTTTCCAGCCGATGACTCGGCGAAGAAGGTTGTCCACCTAGCAATCCAGGCCCCATCGAAAAAGTGGACAATGCTGATCCGTCATCGGAAACCAGCACTGAATAGATTTATGGCGGTATATATTTAACCCTGGCTGTTACACAGAAAACTTTACAGGCTCCCAATGTAATCTACTTCCACCTTGGAGTGCTGAATCTTTATCCTGAGGGAGTGGTTGGGTGATACTTACCCTCTCGATTAGGGGGAGAGCTGCTTTAATTAATCAGAAATACCCTAGAAATTGCCCGTAACCCTCTGCCTCCAGCTCTTCTTTCTGGATGAAGCGCAATGAGGCTGAATTTATACAGTACCTAAGGCCGACCGGTGCAGTGCCATCTTTAAACAGATGTCCCAAGTGTGAGTCACCATCGCGACTCCTGACTTCGGTACGCGCAATTGCCATTTTGGTGTCTGTTTTCTCAACCAGATGTTCAGGCTTCAGTGGCAGAAAAAAGCTGGGCCAGCCAGTGCCAGAATCAAACTTATCACGAGATGAAAAGAGTGGCTCTCCACTGACAACATCAACGTAGATCCCATCTCTCTTTTCATTCCAGTAGGCATTATCGAAGGGACGTTCAGTTCCCTCTTTCTGGGTTACCTGATACTGCTGGTCACTCAGCTCCCCACGCAATTTTTGATCCGAAGGTTTACTGAATTTCTTTGTTGAATTTGCCCTGTTTTCAGAACTCATTGCACCTCTCCCGCCTAGTATTTTTTCAAGTCAGCTGCCTTTGCATATGCAGTAATGGAAAACACGATTACGAAAGCCCGGGTAAATATTACTCTTAACACCATATGTCCTATATAATCTTCCATATCAGTACGTTATCAGTACGTTCTTAAAGAGTAGTAATGATGTATTGGCTACTTCTCATACTGCCCGGCTTGATTATGCTCCTGTTGCTGGTAATCCATCTTCGTTTCCGACCGCCGCAAATGGTAGAGAGCAGCACACCTGCAGACCATAGTCTTGACGGCTCTTCCCCTAATCGAGAGGGTAAGTATCACCCAACCACTCCCTCAGGATAAAGATTCAGCACTCCAAGGTGGAAGTAGATTGCATTGGCAAACCGCTCTTTGTTGCGGAAACCTCTGCTACGCACCTTATAAAGTCCGTCAAAGCCTCTCTCATCTCCGGGATATCGTTGGCCGAGATCATCAGCATCCCGTCTATGTCCCGGGCCAGCTTGGCCATCAGTTCGTAGTTCCCAAACCCCCATTCCACACCACAGCCTTCTGTCTTCCAGTAGGGAGGATCGGAGTAGAAGAGGGTGTGTTGCCGATCATAGCGTTTCACTACCTTCTCCCAGCTCAGGAACTCGATCCAGACGCCATCTAGTCTAAAGCGTAAAATACCATTTGCAATGGGAAGGCGACAGAAGAGACACCTCTAGGTCACGAATCAGCAGCATATTAGCGGGTTACTGCGCCATTTCTCTTCAATAACCGGATAATATCGCTCTTATTCAGGGAGGTAGCCAGTGCCAGTGGATATATACCTGATTTGCCCGGTCTATTGACGTTGGCACCATTGGCAATCAAAAACTTGGCAATTACTCGCTGTCCATCAGAGATAGCATATATTAGTGGAGTTTTTCCTTCACTACTCTGGTGATTGATATCGGCCCCCCAATCGATCAGCAGAGGGATGATATCTCTGTCGTTGACATGCCTGATTATCATCTGATTCAGCAGTTTATCCGGGTTTGTCTCAGCACCTTTCTTGACCAGCAGTTCAGCTATCTGAGTGCGCCCGGCCATAACGGCACTGTACACCGCGCTCTGACCTTCTCGGTTGACTGCGTTGATATCAGCGCCACTCTCAACCAGCAATTTGGCAATAATATAGCGTCCGCGACTAGCGGCCACATTCAGGGGGCGTTGCCCATTCTTGTTTATCGTATTGATATCGGATCCCCACTGGATATGGCGTTCGATCTGGTCAAGATCTCCACGCTGAATTGCCAGATAGAGTCCAATGCTGGGTTGATCCGGCTTGCCACAGCCAGTCAGTGCAAGCAAGAACATCAGTAGTATCAGGTAGTATTTCCTCATATTCCTTCGCTTTTAATTAGTGCCTGTATTACCTGCCCTTCTGCACGGGCTTTTTGATAACTTACCAGACTTCTACAACATAGCGCTAATTCAGACGCCATGATATGGTATTGCGCCATGTTTTTGAAACTCCTGTTAACCGCACTGGTAATCGCAGGCGCGCTGCTTGCACTTCGCAGGCGCCGGGAGAAGATTCTGCGCCCGGCACCAGCACCACGAACCGTTTCCCCTGAAAAAAGAAACTCACGTCTGATTACGTTTACCGCGGTAAGTGTTGTCATTCTGATGCTACTGGGTGCCGGCTTCTATCTGTTTCACCAGTGGCGGGATACCTACCAGATTATCACCATCCATGTGATTGACGCCCGTTCCGGAAATGAAACTACCTATCGGGCGTATAAAGGTGATGTCGATGGCCGCAGTTTCCAGACTACAGACGGGCGCAGGGTAACACTAGCTGAGGTGGAACGTCTGGAGATGGGGGGAGATTGACATTTTTCCCGAGCATTCAGTATGCTCTGTTACATAATCCGGAATTTCAGTTAGATGGTGGACTGATAGGGACCACTCAAGGCACTCATCTATCCGGGTGCCACAGGTATACGGTATTTGAATGTCGTTGGCCAGATTTATTGCACAGCGCTGCTACAACATCGATGATTGTGCTGGTTCTCGCCAGCGTCTTCATACTTATCTATGAAGTAAAAGTCGATCTGGGTACTTTCGGCGGTGTCTTTGAATATAGAGCCATTTTCTGGATTTCGACGGGGCCGTGCCGTAGATGCGGACGGGATCGGAATCTCCAAAAATACCCTCCTGTCTGGAGTCAATTGCGTCAGTGCTCGGCGATACTTCCTCCGAAACAAAAAATGCGCTTTCTGTATGGGGTCGCCAGAAAGAGGGATTCATTAAGCCAGAGGCCGTTAAAAATTTCCGATAGAGTAATTGGCCACACCGCAGCGGATCTGGCCAATTATGACTCCCGGGTCAATGATCCCCGCTCGGTATCAATACCGGAAAAAATGGCGTCCCCAGGGGGGTTCGAACCCCCGTTACCGCCGTGAAAGGGCGATGTCCTAGGCCTCTAGACGATGGGGACATTTTTGACTTTTCCATGCAATCCGATTCCATCGCCAAATCGGATTGATTTTGTATTGGTGGAGCCAGGCGGGATCGAACCGCCGACCTCAACACTGCCAGTGTTGTGCTCTCCCAGCTGAGCTATGGCCCCGTAGCAAGCGGCGCATATTAGAATATAGTGCCTAGTTTGTCCAGTACTCTATACAACATTATATCCCGGCTCTGCCCACCCGGATCATCGGCCGTCTGCGGTTACTTTTTTGACTGCTGTTCTATTTTTGCCCAAGAGTCCCTTAAGGTGACGGTCCGGTTGAAAACGAGTCCATTCCCAGCCTCTGCATTATGCTCCAGACAGAAATAGCCCTCCCGCTCAAACTGAAGGTGTGAACCATCACCGGCAGAAGCAAGACTAGGCTCAACATAGGCCTGTGCAGTCTTCAGAGAATCAGGGTTAAGATAATCAAGAAAAGAGGCCATCTGTTTATCACCATCCGGTGTCGGGTGGCTGAACAGACGATTATAGAGGCGGACTTCAGCAGGGACACCGTGGATGGCTGAAACCCAGTGAATCACTCCCCTCACCTTCCTACCAACGGGGTTTGCACCCAGTGTATCGGGATCATAGCTACAGCGCAGTTCGATAATCCGGTCTTCATCATCCTTGATGACTTGGTCACACCGGATCACATAGGCGTTACGCAGTCTCACTTCCCCACCGGTAACCATGCGTTTGTATTTTCTTGAGGCCTCTTCCCTGAAATCCGCCCGGTCGATATAAATTTCGCGAGTAAAGGGTATCTCACGACTGCCCATGCTCTCATCCTTTGGGTGATTTGGAGCTGAGAGTATTTCGCCTTCACCTTCCGGGTAATTCTCAATCACCAGTTTCAGGGGGTCCAGCACAGCCATTGCCCGGGGTGCATGCCGATCCAGATCTTCACGGATACAGGCTTCCAGCATCCCCATCTCTACGGAGTTATCGGACTTAGTGACACCTATCCGGTCACAGAAGGTACGAATAGAGGACGAGGTATAGCCGCGACGGCGCAGGCCGGCAATTGTAGGCAAACGTGGATCGTCCCAGCCGCTGACAACGCCTTCATCGACCAGTTGGGTCAGCTTGCGCTTGCTCATCACCGTGTACTCCAGATTGAGGCGGGAGAACTCGATCTGCTGGGGATGGCAATCGACGGTGATGTTATCCAGCACCCAGTCATAGAGGGGGCGGTGGTCTTCAAATTCCAGCGTACAGAGAGAGTGTGTAATCCCTTCTAGTGCATCTGAGACTGGATGGGTGAAATCATACATTGGATAGATACACCACGCCTCGCCGGTCTTGTGGTGTGTGACACCATGACGGATGCGGTAAAGCGTCGGGTCACGCATATTCATATTAGGTGATGCCATGTCGATCCTGGCACGTAACACCTGTGTGCCATCGTTGAACTCACCTGCCCGCATACGGGCAAAAAGATCGAAATTCTCTTCCACAGAGCGCGCTCTGAAGGGGCTCTCTTTACCCGGCTCAGTCAAGGTTCCACGATACTCCCGTACCTCTTCTGCGGTCAGGCCACAGACATAAGCCTTTCCGGTTTTGATAAGTTCGATGGCAAAGTCGTGCAATTTTTCAAAATAATCAGATGCATAGAAAAGCCGGTCTTGCCAGTCAAATCCCAGCCATTTGACGTCTTCCATAATAGCGTTGACGTAATCGATATTCTCTTTATGAGGATTGGTGTCATCAAACCGCAGATTACATTGTCCTCCCTGGTAATCTCTCGCAACCCCAAAGTTCAGACAGATGGATTTAGCATGGCCAATGTGGAGATAACCGTTCGGTTCCGGCGGAAAACGGGTATGAACCCGTCCGTCATTTGTCCCTGCCTTCAGGTCCTGGTCGATTATCTGGCGAATAAAATTACTGGGCGCTGTGGTTTCGTTGTTCGATGACATTTCCGGTTCTCAGGTCACACACAAAATTAGGTCGTTGTTATTAAAAGCCTCTCCTCCGGGAGAGGCAGATAAGATTAGCCCATCATCAGGCATTCTCTTCACGTTTCCGGATAAAATCCAGAGCCATGTCTATTCTACGCAAGCAGGCCTCCTTACCCACCAGATGCAAGGTTACATCAATCCCCGGAGAGGCGGCACGGCCCACCACGGCAACACGCAGTGGCTGGGCGACCTTGCCCATCTTCAGCTCAAGCGCTTCAGAAACTTTCTGTACCAGATCGTGCAACGATTCAGCTGTCCACTCTATCTGCGCCTCCAGTGCTTCGCGCATCTTTTCCAGTGGCATCCTGGCGACCGGGCGAAGGTTCTTTTTTGCAGCAGTTTCATCAAACTGATCAAAATCTTTGTAGAAAAAAGCACTAATCTCCGCCATCTCCACCAGCGTCTTGGCTCTCTCCTGTTGTGCTTTGACAACGTCTACCAGCTCAGGGCCCACAGCAGGATCTATCCCGAGCCGCCCCATATGGGGGCTCAGTAGATGAGCGATATGCAGTGGATCGCTCTCTTTGATGTAGTGTTGATTCAGCCACAGCAGCTTTTCGGTATTGAAAGCGGAAGCCGCCTTATTGACATCCTCAACCTCGAACAGTTGAATCATCTCTTCAATCGGGAAGACCTCCTGGTCACCATGGGACCAACCAAGGCGAACCAGATAGTTAAGCAGAGCCTCGGGGAGAAAACCATCTTCCATGTACTGCATCACACTCACTGCGCCATGACGCTTGGAAAGCCTAGCGCCATCATCCCCGAGAATCATCGGCAGGTGGGCATATTTTGGTGGCTTCTTCTCCATGGCCCGTAGAATATTGATCTGACGTGGTGTGTTGTTAAGATGATCATCACCACGGATGACGTGGGTGATCTCCATATCACTGTCATCCACCACCACGGTGAGATTGTAGGTGGGTGAACCATCTGTTCGCCTGATAATCAAGTCGTCCAGCTCTTCGTTGCTGAATGCCACTTTCCCACGGACCATATCGTCAACAATTACCACGCCATCCAGGAAATTTCGGAATCTGATCACATGAGGCTCTTCTGGATCTACATTACTGTGGCGGCAATGGCCATCATAGCGGGGCTTCTCCTTACTTTTCATCGCCTCGTCACGTAAATTATCCAACCGTTCGCGGGAGCAATTACAACGGTAGGCCAGATCTTTTTCCAGCAATTGATCAATCACGTCGTTATAACGATCAAAACGCTTAGTCTGGAAGAAAGGTCCTTCATCATACTCCAGTCCCAGCCAAGTCATGCCTTCGAGAATGGCATTTACAGACTCAGTGGTTGAACGTTCTAGATCAGTATCTTCCACACGCAAAACAAAAGAGCCGCCATGCTTTCGAGCATAGAGCCAGGAAAAAAGAGCGGTGCGTGCGCCACCAACATGAAGGTAGCCAGTTGGACTTGGAGCAAATCGGGTGCGAATGGTCATAACGCCTATATTTATCAGTCGATTGTTCGTAAAGAAGGTAACCCATTAATAATCTGTGGGGTCTTATTGAGAAGTTACTGAAGAGACGCATTCTATCAGAGCAGAGTAAGTCGCGCAGGCACCTTCGTTGATATCGATTATATGGATTGAATTACCCTCTATTCGGTCTTGGTATATTGATTCAGTAAGGGACAGAAATAATTCACTTTATACACCAAATTCATCATAATGCTACGCACCGATCGATTGGCCTGCTGGGCAAGCACGTGCTCAACTCGAGTCCGAACTTTTGATCGTTTTCGGTTTGCCTCTTGCTCCCGTTCATTCGAGGGGCGTTTACGTGTCGACTTGCGATGAATATGACTGTGGTAAGCAGAATCGGCCCAGGCACTTCCATTACTGTTATTCTCATCCAGCAGTTCCTCGAAGACTTCGCTATCGTGAACTTCTGCTGCTGATGTAACTTTTGTGCCCATAGTGGGTTTTGCCATGCTTCATGGTCCAGCGGGCTTCAACATCCTTCCAGCGGCGCTTGTTATCACCCCATGCCTCAGGGCCATCTCCAGCTTTGATCTGCCTATTTTCCTCTCGCGTATTGCGCTGCTTGGGTACTGGGGCCATAGCGGCATCTACAATCTGTCTATTGCGAACACTGAAGCCTGCTGCATCAATCTGGATCAACAGCTCTGAAAATAGTTTATCGAAAAGGCCCCGTTCTTTCAGGCGCTCACAATATACCCAAACTGTTTTAGCATCTGGGACCTTACTCTCCGAGCTCAGCCCAAGAAAACGACAAAAGCTATAGCGATCCCGTATTTGGAACTCTGTTTGATCATCGGATAGATTGAACAAATGCTGTAGGACCAACACCTTGAACATTCGTACTGCATCGTAAGGTGGATGCCCACTTTTACTGGGATCACTGTTTTTATAAACCGAGCCCAACAATACCCGAAAATCCTCCTAATCTAAGGTCCTTTCCAGCTTTGGCAGCGGGTCTCCCCAGTTGCTCAAAGGGTTCAGGTCGGTCCTGATGATCAAAAAACTCGGTTGCATGGCTTTTACCAATGGTTGTTTGAGTTAGTTACTACTATCATTGATTTGGAAAATATTTTTAGAGGCTCCCCTATCATAAATAGCTTATTAATTCATATTTAGTATGTGGCTATAAATAATTCAGGGGCAACTACTTTGCTTCCCTCCTTGCGCTATCACATGATGGGTAAGCAGTGCGACGGCTACCGGCCTTTGCTTCGCTCTCCATGGCCGACGGCGAATGAGCTTTAGGGCAGACGCCATGCTGATCAGTGAAAGGGCGATCACTGTGGACAAATCCTATGATCTGGAAATCCGCTGGCACAATCCGAGAGATGAGCTCTTGAAAATTCAGTTTCGCGCACTGGGCAGATGGAGCAGCAATGATGTAAATCCCTACTTTTATGATACCGTTGTTGAGTCACTAGACCCTCCGAAGATGTTCTTAAGCCAATTCCTCAAATGATCATAGAGTATGGCCTCGAGCAGTAAGGCCCGCACAGCCAGTTATTCTCAATAGCACCCTGCATGTATTTGCCAGGGTGTATGGATCTTTGAGGATTTACGCTGGATCACTGGATGAAACTTCCTGCTCAAAAAAATGCTCAACATCAACAATATCCCGAGTACGCCCCATCGGCGGCATACTGGCAAGAAAAACATGTCCGTAACTCTTTTTCAGCAGCCGCGGATCGCAGATCACCAAAACGCCCCGGTCCTGCTCATCCCTGATCAACCGTCCTGCCCCCTGCTTCAGAGCGATAGCGGCCTGAGGCACCTGATACTCCATAAAAGGATTACCACCCTTTTTTCTCAAGGCATCGATGCGCGCCTGAAGTACCGGATCTCCTGGTGAGGCAAAAGGCAGTTTATCGATAATCACACAGGAGAGGGCCTCACCCCGCACATCCACCCCCTCCCAGAAACTGGCGGTCCCCAGCAAAACGGCATTACCGAGTTCACGAAAACGCTCCAACAGCTCCCCCTTGGGGGCTGAACCCTGAACCAGCAGTGGATAGGTTACCCGATCCTCCAAGGATGCTGCCGCCTCACGCAGAGCCCGGTGGCTGGTAAAGAGCATAAATGCACGCCCCCGGCTCGCCTTCAATACCGGCACAGCCACCTCCAGCACAGCCTGTATATATTCCGGAGAGCGCGGCTCAGGCAATCCCCTGGGGACAAACCAGAGCGCCTGACTGGGGTAGTCGAAAGGGCTCTCCCAACAGGCAGTCTGAGCATCAGACAAACCCAGCTGTTTCTGGAAATGGGTAAAACTATCACCCACGGCCAGAGTCGCTGAAGTGAAAATCCAGCTTCCATGACGGGATGCCATTTGAGCCTGGAACAGTTCGGATATATCCAGCGGAGTCCGGTTCAGGCGAAACGTCTGACGAAACGTCTCGAACCAGCGGACATTACCGCTATCCGCTTCGTTCTCATCACAGAAATTACCCAAATCCAGGGCCAGAGCCTGACAACGGTCAAAGCAGCTCTCCAACCCTTTTCCGCGATCTTTCACCACTTCCAGCAACGAGGCCAGAGCGGAGAGTGACTCTCTCACTTTAGCCAGCGCAGCTATCACACTCTGGTCATTTTTGATCTCATTCCAGCTACCACGCCGAATATCGAGGCCAAACATCAATCGCAGATCTCGCACCGCTTTGCTAAGAATGGCAGTCTGTTCCGGGATCTCTTTCAGATCACCGGTCTCTTTCTGATACTCTGTTTCGGTATCGCGGGCCAACTCCAGAAGCTGGCGGCCACTCACCGTTGCTCCAAAGAAGTCACCGGCCACCTCCGGCAACTGATGGGCTTCATCGACAATAAAGCAGTCGGCATCCGGTAGCAGCTTACCAAAGCGACCCTCTTTCAGCGAGAAATCGGCACACAGCAGGTAGTGATTAATCACCACCAGGTCAGCTTCCTGAGCTCGCCGCCTTGCCTCTACCAGGTGGCACTCACTGTGTGAAGGACACTCCTGACCCAGGCAGTTGTCTGTGGTTGAGGTGACCAGAGGCCAGATCCCCGAATCCTCCGGTATATCGTTCAGTTCAGCAATATCACCGGATTTGGTTCGGCCGGCCCAACCCTGGACCTGCATCAGCTGATCCACCATTTCACGAGAATTAAGGCGTCCTTCCAGCAGGGCATTCTCCATCCGATGGGTACAGAGATAGTTGGCCCTGCCTTTTAACAGCGCTACATTTACCGGTGTTGCCAATGCATCCCGTACCAGGGGAAGATCCCGGTGAAAAAGCTGATCCTGAAGGTTTCTCGTGCCTGTAGAGATGATCACTTTCTGGCCGGAAAGCAGTGCCGGCACCAGGTAGGCAAAGGTCTTTCCTGTGCCGGTTCCGGCTTCAGAAATCAGCACCCCTCCCTGCTCCATGGTCTCCATCACCCGGCTCGCCATCGCCTCCTGCTGGGGTCGGTAGCTATAGCCTGTTACACGACTCGCCAGCTGCCCTTCAGGGCCGAGAATTTCATGGATATCAAGCATAGTCAGAGGGTCAGCCAGTTTGGTTGTCCCAGACCTCCGGCTCCAGGCCATCTTCGCGGGTCCAGGCGAGTCGGCCGATAATCTTGAAACGGGCAATGGACAAAGCACCACGGCGGGCACGGCTGCTACTAGATTTCTCTATATACTCCAGTAACTCTTCCCGTTCCGCCTGATATATTTCATAGGGTTCGTACTCTTCATCCATGAGTACCAGCACCACAGCATCCCAGAGTTGATCCACTTTGATCTGGCCAATACGCTGACCCGATTTACTTTCGTCAAAGATGGTTCGGCTCTTGATCTGAAATACGCAGATTATCCCGTGCCGGGTCTACCGCGTCATAGCCTCCAACCGACGCCTCCACAGGCTCCAGTTGAAGCAGACGGATAGCATCATGCAAGGCAATCTCGTTGCTGATACCTGGCAGGGGTTTACCCATGGTCCTTCGGTATTCAGCCGCAAGCTGGCGTGCCTGGCTAATCAGTTTGTCGGCGGCATAGATGCTTAAGCCGATAAATATCCCAATATATCAATAGCTTTCATGGCATATTATATCTTAAATCGATGCGCTCTGCCTGCTTCAGTTTAAACCTGGAATCGGTGATTGATTACTGATCCCAGGCTAATGAAGCATTCGTGCCTTACGATCAGCCACTCTGGCACCGGCGACATCACCCGCCCCGCGTCGTGCTCTGGCTATCAGCCGCCAATTATCTCTCTTCAATGCAATATCGCCACCTGCCAACGCCATGGATTTCATCGCAAGGTCTGCTGCCGGACTGATCCGTCCCTGGGAAAAGCGCAGATGAGCCAACTGGTTCCAGAGATGGGCATTGCGTGGCTCAATCCTCAACGCACGCTCAATAGTCGCCACGGCGGCCGTCAGGTCTCCGGCCGACTCAAGGAGCTGTGCTTGCGCGACCAGGGAGGTAACTGCAGAACTGTGAACAGGAGCAACCGCCTTGGGTACCGATGGTTCATAGGCCCGGATCTGGATATTTTTATCCTTATCCGCCGGCTGGGTTACAGTGGATGATGGCTGCTGTACCGGCCTCTGCACTGATGAGGCGTCGGCAACCGGGGCAACTGGACGTTTTGTGGTACCAGCACAGCCGACCAGCAGCAGACAACCTGAAATGCAGATAAAAAAATTGTTTACTCTCATTCAAAAAAACTCCGAAACAGTCGCTGAACCGGGCCATTTCCCACTCCTGCACAGGAGGATACCGTAGTTGGTTCAGAGCCCGCAATAAATGGATATTGCCGGGCATTGCTGCAACCCTCATCGGCAAGAAAACCGGATTCAGGGTCAACCCAGACCGTCTCTACGGATTCGGGTTTCAACAGATCCAGAGGTGCCGGCTGCAGTCTGCGCATCATATCACCCCAGATCTGCAGTGCCCCTTTTGAGCCGGTCAGTCCAGCCGGGCGGTTATCATCCCGTCCAACCCAGACCACCGCGACCCGGTCACCACTAAAACCGGCAAACCAGCTGTCGCGCAGATCATCCGTGGTTCCCGTCTTGCCGGCCAGATTGAGATCACTGTTGATATAGTTAGACAAACGCTGGGCGGTCCCACTGCGGACCACCTCCTGGAGATTGCGATTCAACAGGTAAACCGGACCCGGGGGAACCGCCTGACGGACGGTCAGTGGGTATCGCTGGAGTGGCTTGCCATCATTCGATTGAATACCACGAATAGCCCGCAGGGGTGAATAGAATCCACCGGCGGCAAACGTCTGGTAGAGCTGGGCAACTTCAAGAGGCGTGAGGGAGACAGCGCCCAGCAGCATAGCCGGAACCGGGGTTATCGGACGGCTGACACCCAGACTCTGGAGCAGATCAGCCACCTGATCAAGGCCTATCTCCATGCCCAGCCTGACCGTAGCCAGATTATATGAGCTGGCCAGAGCCTGATGCAACGGCACCTCGCCATGGGACTGTTTATCATAATTATTGGGACGCCAGACTTTACCATTTTCGACACGGATAGAGATCGGGCCGTCATCCAACGGAGAGATCAGTGTATAGCGCTCAGGCTGCATCAAGGCAGCCAGATAAACAGCGGGTTTCACCAGCGAACCAATGGGACGAAGCGCATCCAGAGCCCGGTTAAAACCGGCAAAACGGGCGTTCTTCCCACCAACCAGAGCACGTATCTCACCGCTTTCGCTATCCACCAGGACGGCAGCACTCTGCAATTGATCCTTTGGCAACCGATACTGCCTCTCCAACTTCTTCAGACGTTCAGCAACCGCCTGTTCCGCCTGCTGCTGGACCCAGGGGTCAAGGGTGGTAAAAATACGCAATCCTTCCGAGGTAAGATCCTCCTTGCGGTAGTCCCGGCGCAACTGATGCCTGACCAGATCCATGAAGGCAGGATAATTACCACGGCCGCTGCCCTTTCTGTCGGTAACGCCCAACGCAGCTGCCTTGGCATTTTTTGCCTGGGCACGGGTAATCGATCCCAGCTCGAGCATCACATCCAGCACCCGGTTACGCCGTTTTTTCGCCCTTTTCGGGTGACGGCGAGGGTCATAATAAGAGGGGCCGCGTACCACGGCTACCATCAGCGCAAGTTTCGGCAGGTCCAGTTCCTCCAAGCTTCTGTTAAAATAGAAGTGGCTGGCTAGGCCAAAACCGTGAACGGCACGTCGCCCATCCTGCCCCAGATAGATTTCGTTGGCGTAGGCCTCAAGGATCTCATCCTTTGAGTAGTGTGCATCCAGCATCATCGCCATTGCGGCCTCTTTCAATTTGCGCCACAGGCTTCGTTCACGGATCAAATAGAAATTCTTCACCAGCTGTTGAGTCAGGGTACTCCCTCCCTGAACCACCCGCCCCGCCCGGAGATTGGCCCAAACCGCTCTGGCAATCGCCTTGGGATCGACACCGCTGTGCTGATAAAAAGAGCGATCCTCCATGGAAATCAATCCCTGAACCAGCTGTTGTGGCAAAGTTCTCCGCTGGACCAGCACCCGGTCCTGGTTGTGGGCCGGATAGATACTGCCAATCTCAGGAGACCCCAGACGGACCAGTGCAATCTCCCCTCCCGCCACTTTCTTGATCTGACTCAAGCGTCCTGCTTGAAACCTTATATCCAGGTAGCGAGGCGGTTCATCGCCATCGAGAAAACTGAAGCCCCGGCTACGCAATAAAAAGCGGTTACCGTTTCGAGACCAACTGGCTGATTTTTTCGGATGCTTTACCTTGTGGTATCCAAGACTCTTCAGTTCAGCGACCAGATGTTCAGGTGTCAGGTCTTTTCCGGCATAGAGTTCAAGGGGCTGTCCAAAAACTCTTGCCGGTACTGCCCAGCGTTTACCCTCAAATTTTTTGCGGACAGTGTGATCGAGATAGAGTAGATAGATACCTGCAACCAGGGAAAACAGAAGCCCGATGGCAAACAGCCTCAACAGCCAGCCACGCCCTCCTTTCCGTGCTTTTTTATTGGGACTGCTGCGGCGGCCTGAACGGCGTGCGGCCGGTCTTTTCCCGGGAGATTTGCGAGATCGTTTGGAGGTTTTGGACATTGGCTATGGGCTACTTCATCTCTAGGGGAAACTTCTTCAGATTTGCGGCGATAATCATATTGAGTCCATAAGCCCACTCCGACACCCCGGGCAACAGGGGCACATAGGGTCTAAACTTGTAATCTCTCGGTGATATTAAGAACGGACACCTTATCTTCACCCAGCAACGCGGTTAGAACAAACACCTCTTCGACCGCATTATTTCCCATCGCCAGACATCCGCTGTAGACGCTCTCTCCATGAATGAAGACATTGTCTCCGAGTGAACGCCGCCGGTCAAACTAGGCTCTTTCCCGGTCAAAATCATTCGGGTAATCAAGCTTGGTGGGTAGGTGAAATGCACTATTGGGATTCAACCCACTCGATTCGATAGAAACCTTCGGGTACCTGAC
Organism: Candidatus Vondammii sp. HM_W22; assembly: GCF_022530855.2. Classification (GTDB taxonomy): domain Bacteria; phylum Pseudomonadota; class Gammaproteobacteria; order Chromatiales; family Chromatiaceae; genus Vondammii. The sequence goes on from NZ_CP099567.1 coordinate 1,787,576, forward strand.
GGTCCCCTTCACGCAGTTTCGGATCAGCATGACCGCTCATGCCCTTGATGCGATAGTCTCTGATGTGTACCCAGCGCCCATAGCTCCATCAGACGGGTATCTTTGAAGGTAGCCAGGGAGATGGCCTGGGGAGGCCACCCAACATTGGCAAAACAAAATCAGGGTATCAGGCGCTGCGCCACCTTTTCACGATACTGTTTCAGTACATCATCACTTTCCTAGAAGTTTCGGCGAGAGCAACATCACTCAGCATTGGAACAATGAGAAAAAAATGACGCATAAAGCGCATAGATAATAAGCTAGAAATGCCCGGGAGATATTACCTCATAGTCAGAGACCCGCACCTTGAAACCAAGTGAATCTTAACAACGGCTGCACCTGACACTCCTTCGAGGCAATATTGACAATCAATATAACATTTCGACTATAATTTTGGGGTAGTCGGATAACTTTGCCTGCTGATGATACGTTCTGATAACAAGGATTTCATCCATGACGCAAGGAAATATACGCGTCTTCATAGGGCACCTGATTCCATCAACCATACGTAATCTTGACAAAGAACTAAACCGCGGCTGGCTCGGACTACCCATGATTAGGAACGTCAAGACTGAATAGCTGCTCGATCATGAGCATTCTCGACAAGGACACAGGAATTACCGAGCGCCATGAAATCTCGCCATCCAGTTCAATCCAAAAAGTGATGGGGCAACTCAATGGTTTCCTGTTACACGGAAAGCAGGTAGAAGTACGGCAATACATTAACCGTTCCCCTTACCATGACCGCAGGCAACATCTGAATAAGATCGATATAGACCGGGAGCTGGAGCAGGAACGCCGTGCAAATAACCGGTGCAGGCCACACCTGCATATTGAGGCACAACGGAACCCAAAATACGCAGGAGTGAACAATTTCTCACGTATCCACTAAATAGTCGACCCTGAAATATTCATAACGCAATGATTTATATAAAATAAGCGTCTAAATTTGATAAAATAAACGTCCGAGAAAGGAGTAAAAGCAGAGAAAAACTGGACGAAACAGAGGTGGATAATTGAGCAAACCCAAGACAGACAATCCCAACCAACAAAGTTTCCTGCACCAGAACTTACTGGATCAACTGAACCCCAAGCATCCATTTTTGCTATTGGCCAGACAGATAGACTGGTCATATTTTGATGCTGAATTTGCCCCGCTTTATTCTCATCTTGGAAAGCCCTCAAAACCGATCCGCCTAATGGTGGGCCTCTCGATACTCGAGCATCTGGAAGATCTCAGTGACGAGGTTCTGATTCAACGCTGGATACAAAATCCCTACTACCCGAGTTTTACGGGTGAGATCGAATTCCAATGGCAACTTCCTTGTGACCCCTCCGACCTGACTTACTTCAGAAAGCGTATTGGCAACGAAGGTTTTGAAAAGGTCCTGGCTGCCTCTATCGCCTTACATCAAGAAAAGGCGATCGAAGATAAAATGTGTATCGACACTACCGTACAAGAGAAAAACATTACCTTTCCAACTGATGCAAAGCAGTACCGAAAGATACACGGGCAGTTACTCAAGATGGCCCGAGCAGAAGGTATCGTGCTCAGTCGAAGCCATGAGAAGGAAGTAAAAAGTCTCAAGCTCCCCACCCGATTTGCCACACATCCGAGGAATCGTAAAAAGGCACGTAAGGCCGTCAAGCGATTAAAGACCATCAGCGGCCGATTACTGCGTGAAATACAGCGTAAGATGACCGCAGAACAACAGAAATTCTATGCAGAAAAGTTCGCCCTGTACCAGCGCATGCTGAATCAGAAGCGTGCTGATAAAAACAAGTTGTACAGCCTACATGAACCTCATGTTTACTGTATGAGCAAAGGCAAGGCCCAGCAGCGTTATGAGTTTGGCACCAAGGCATCAATCACCACCACAAGGGACGCGGGCATTGTGATTGGTGCCCTGGCTTTTGAGAAGAATGTATTTGATGGTCACACCGTACCTGAGGTCTTGGCACAGGTGAAACGTCTCATCAATCGAGTACCCAAAGTGGGTATGCTGATCGAGGTTATCGGGGCAAATCAAAGGTTAATGACACCCAGATAGTAACGCCAAAGCCTGCTAGGAAGAATACCTCAGAAGAAGCCATGGCATTAATTATCGACTACAGTTAACGCTCTGATTCGTCGCCCGTTGAACAGTTGATCTGCGACAAAATCCATACTCCAGAACTGATCAATATGAGAGAGCTCCGGCCTGTCCATCCGGTGTGTGGCGGCAACTCGACGCCTTGATCGTTTGCGCCTTAGATTCAGGCCCTCCTCACGATAGATGCGCAACACACGCTTATGATTCATCCGCCAGCCTTCACGCTGCAATAGAATATGAATGCGTTGATAGCCATAACGAACCCGGTCTTTGGCAATTCTTGCGGTAGACCTCAGCCTGATACTTCGGGACGGCTAGTTATTTCATTATCTATTGATCAGTGCTTTCATCTCCACCACAGCAGAAGCCAATCCGGAAAAGAGCGCTCTGGCTATGATGGAATGCCCGATGTTGAGTTCTTTAATTCCCTGAATAGCGGCTATGGATGAAACGTTATGATAATCGAGGCCATGGCCCGCATTGATCTGGAGCCCGAGTTTATTTCCATACTCAACCGCTTGCCGGATTTTATCAAATTCAGTCTGACGGCTTTGGCGGTCAGATGCATCAGCATAATGGCCCGTGTGAACTTCGACTACGGGAGCGCCCACCTCGACTGCAGCTTCAAGCTGCTCAGGGACAGCATCAATAAACAGCGATACACGAATATTTGATTCGGCGAGAGCGATACAATAATCAGCTAGATATTCCTGATTGGTCAGGACGTTCAATCCACCCTCTGTAGTCAACTCTTCACGGCTCTCAGGAACTAAACAACAATCTTCTGGGCTGATCTTTTGGGCAATTGTCAGCATTTCATCGGTAGCAGCCATTTCTAGATTCATCCGGGTTTGCAGTGTATTGCTTAGTAAATCCACATCTCGATCTTGTATATGGCGTCGGTCTTCCCGAAGGTGAATAGTGATTGCATCAGCACCTGCCTGCTCGGCTACTAGGGCAGCCTGCAATGTTTCCGGATACCGGGTTCCCCGTTGCTGACGTAAAGTTGCAATGTGATCAATATTAACGCCGAGAAGCATTTCATTCAGGTTTTTCATACGATAGTTCACTTGATTGTAGCTAACTGTTCTAGTAGTTTTGCTAGGGGCTATCATCGGCAGCCATGATGGATTGGGGCAGCATGGCTAGAATCTACGGCATATCAGCTGTTTGCGTATTTCCGGCATCCCAAAAGAGGCTCCAAACCCTCATGCCGACAGTCTTTGGCGTGCATACCGCCTGTCAAGGACGTAGCCGCTGCGCGGTGATTTACCTTTTCTACCCACTCGATGAGGGGAAGAGTCTAGAAAACTATCTCTTCAGCTGGTTTTCTGAAAAGATGTTTGAAATAGCTCTCTGCTTTTCAGAGGTTTATTACCCAAATAGAATGACAATATGCGCCGCATTAACGCTCTGGCTTCTTTTGTTCCCTGCTTGTCCAACTGAGCGTTGTTGCTGAGCGAGAGTAAAGTTTTACCCTATGTTATACCACTCACCCCTATTAGTAGCGGGAACTGGACCTTTTTCTATCTGATAGTAATATCCCCGATCTGAAATGAGGGGCATTTCACTTTCTACATCCAGGTTCAGGATTAATCCATAACCCAGTTGTTCAAGTAATTGGATTTCAAAATATCTTAATACGGGTTCATGTAAAGTTGTCTGAGATAATTGTGACAATGTGCTGGAATAAATGCCAAATAACTCTCCATGTGGATCATGGCGTTGAAGCAGTCGCATAAGAAGCTCATTGATATAGAACCCGCAATAGAGTGATCTGCCATGCAATTCAATGGCATGCCCTTCCGCCTCGTATCCGAGTAATGATTTCACTTCCCCTTTTCCGCTCCATTTAAGACTCAGTGGTATAAAGGGTTGCAGTATTGCTGCGTTCGAACTGCGTGTTCCCCTATACAGACCCTTGGCAATAGCGGGAAAACGTCCATGGCGAAGTGTCAGGCATTCAACCAATGCCCCCTGATTGGCGTAAGGCCTGCGGTGGAGAAGAAATGCCGGTTCCATCTCAGACATAAGACACTGATTACCAGTACTTATCCCTTGATTATCGATGCAGGTTAATCGTTGTATCCAAGACGGCTCAGCGCCGCTTTATCACTGGACCAGCTTTTCTTGATTTTTACCCAAAGCTGGAGAAAGACTTTTTTCCCAAAGAGTTTTTCCATCTCCAACCGTGCCTGAGTGCCAACCGCTTTCAACGCTTCGCCCTTGTTACCGATGATAATATTTTTCTGTCCAGGACGCTCGACCCAAATAAGGGCACTGATTCTATAAAGTTCACTCTCCTCCACGAACTTCTCAATCTCCACCGTCAATGAATAGGGTATCTCTTTGGCATAACGCCTTGTCAGCTGTTCCCGTACAAACTCGGCGGCAAAAAAGCGCTCAGGCCGATCAGTGAGCTGGTCCTCTGGAAAATAATTATCACCTGCCGGCAGAAAAGAGAGAACTCTATTTTCAAGGGTTGGGATATTATCGCCTTTTAGTGCTGATGCAGGTATCACTTCCTGAAAATCGTAGAGCTGAAAAATTTTAGCCAGGAAGGGCAAAAGTAACTCTTTTTTCTTGATGGTGTCTATTTTATTAACCACCAGAATAACTGGCGTATTTAATTTTTCTATCAATTCAAGAACAGCCTTGTCTTCTTCTGTCCAGCACAGCGCCTCCACAATAAATAGCAGCAGATCCACATCAGCCAACGCACTTCTTGCCGTTCGATTCAGATAACGGTTCATGGCGTGATCGGTACGCTGATGTATCCCAGGTGTATCTACATAAATAACCTGGCCATTATCGAGGTTTTTTACACCGAGTATACTGTGTCGTGTGGTTTGTGGTTTATGTGAGGTAATCGCCAGCTTTTGCCCAATAAGCCGGTTGAGCAGCGTGGATTTACCAACGTTTGGCCTGCCAACAATGGCGCAGTAACCGCAGCATCTCTGGATTGACTTACTCACTTTTCAATCGATTCCAGCAGCATTTCAGCGGCATTCTGTTCCGCATTTCTTCGGCTGCTTCCGGTGCCCAAGGTTTCCAGATTTAGTTCATCAATATAGCAGCAGACAGTAAATGTCCGCTTATGCTGCACACCGGTTGTAGTAACGATACTGTATTTTGGAAGTTGCATTTTCTTAGCTTGTAAATATTCCTGCAATCTGGTTTTAGGATCTTTTAGTTGTGAATTTATCGATAGATTAGAGAGCTTCTGATTGAATAATCTGAGAATTAGCTGACGGGATTCATTATAGCCACTATCCAGGTAGACCGAGGCTATGAGCGCCTCAACAGCATCGGCAAGAATGGAGCTGCGGGATTCCCCTCCACTGCGTAATTCACCAGGACCCAGATTGAGATATTTCCCCAGCTCCAACCCTCGTGCAATTTCTGCAAGTGAGTCTCGTTTAACCAAGCCGGCTCTCAGTCTGCTCAACTCACCCTCATTTGCTTCGGGGAAGGTGTTAAACAGTTCATCTGCAATAACAAAGCCGAGAATAGCATCACCCAGAAACTCATAGCGTTCATTATTGATGCTGCCGGCACTGCGATGAGTCAGGGCAACATCAATCAGTCCACTGTTATGAAACTCGTAGCCAATTGCCTGGGTCAGGCGATCTGCAGATTCTCTCAATTAGCCACCAATTTAGCGTTATCAGAGAAAGAGACCAGGATATCGATATTTCCAACCATTTTTTTCTGCACGGTATAGGCAACAGTAACATCAAGAATCCCTGGACTCTTTTTCACTGTTATATTTTCACGCTTGAGGTCATATATACCATTGGTATTCAATCTGTGCATAATTATGTATTTTACCTTTGAGGCAGATTTCTGTGTGATCAGAGGCTCGTCTTTCAGGGACTCGACAACTTGTTTGATCGCGTAGTGCTCCAGATAGATAGACCCGGTCTTTAATCCGAGCGAGGAAAAAAAGCCAATTAACGCCAATACCACCAGCCCGCCGCTAAAGGTCATTCCCTGCTGTTTTTTTATCGTATATGACATACCTTACCCCTCCCTCCATTTCTAAGGAGCCTCTGATCAATTCATGAATCGATGCATGGCGGCTGAAATCTCCCGACTCTGTGCTGAAAACGCTTAGCAATACAGTGTTACCAACAATTCTCGCCTTGATCTTGAAGATTCCAATCTCGTCATCATATCCATCCAGAATTAATCAGAGGCTCCCTAATTGATTCCATTACCTATGCGATTCCATGCGATTGGGAATCCTGATTGGTTGGAATCCCAACTCATCCATATGCCAAATGCTTTTCCCACTAAATTTTCTTCCGGCACCAATCCCCAGCATCTGCTGTCATTGCTGTTGTCTCGATTATCGCCCATAGCAAAATAGTGACCTTCCGGAACGGTGATGGCTCCCCGCTGCAACACTTGGCAACCATAGCCAAAATCAGGAGTCATAGGATTGATCAGTACGGAGTGGTCAATATCACCCAGGGATTCCATATTTTCAAACACCCCGGTCTCTCTTGAACCACTACCCGTGCCAGTGTAAACTCCAACGGGTGTCTGCTTCTGAGGTTCAGCATTGACATAGACAACTTTATTACGATAAGAGATCTTGTCTCCAGGCACGCCCACTACTCTTTTAATGTAGTCGACCCGAGGATTCTGTGGGTATTTAAACACCACAACATCACCTCTTTTCGGTTCGCCCAGCTCAATAATTTTTTTATTGAGTACCGGAAGCCGTATCCCATAGGTGAATTTATTCACCAGGATGAAATCACCAACCAATAGGGTTGGCATCATTGAGCCGGAAGGTATTCTGAACGGCTCAACCAGGAAAGAACGCAATACCAGTACGGCCAGTATGACAGGGAAAAAAGAACGGGAATACTCCACCAGTATCGGCTCATTAACCTGCTCTGATTCACCCTGATCAGCACGCCGTGACGAAGCAAAAAATAGCCTGTCAACCAGCCATATCAGGCCCGTTACAAACGTGGCAGCAACAAGGAAGAACGGAAAATCAAAATTCATAACATCATATTCTCATAATATTTTCGTCATTGATTTGGGTTAATTATCTTTCCCAACACGCAGAACCGCAAGAAATGCCTCCTGAGGAATCTCTACACTGCCCACCTGTTTCATACGTTTTTTACCCGCCTTCTGCTTTTCCAACAATTTCCGCTTTCTGGTGATGTCACCACCATAGCACTTTGCAGTCACGTTTTTTCGCAGGGCTTTAACCGAAGTGCGCGCAATAATTTTACTCCCAATCGCCGCCTGAATGGCAACATCGAACATCTGGCGGGGAATAATCTCTTTCATTTTAACGGTTAATTCACGGCCACGTGATTCGGCGTGGTCACGATGAACAATCAGAGAAAGGGCATCAACTTTCTCACCATTGATCAGGATTTGCAGTTTGATCAGCGGTGCTGCATCGAACCGTTTAAATTCATATTCAAACGAAGCGTAGCCTCTGCTGACTGATTTAAGGCGGTCAAAGAAGTCGAGCACCACCTCATTCATCGGTAAGTCGTAAGTAACCTGCACCTGTCCACCAAGATATTGCAAGTTTTTCTGTGTGCCACGTTTCTCAATGCAGAGTGTAATAACACTGCCCAAGTACTCTTGCGGTACCAGAATGTGAGCCCCAATAATGGGTTCCCGTACTTCAGCGATATAGTTTGGCTCAGGAAGATCGGCAGGATTATCAATCATGATAATCTCACCATCTGTCTTCTCTACCTCATAGATCACCGTTGGAGCAGTGGTAATGAGGTCCAGGTCATATTCACGCTCAAGGCGCTCCTGAACAATCTCCATATGAAGCATGCCCAGGAATCCGCAACGGAAACCAAATCCCAATGCCTGGGAAGTCTCCGGCTCAAATTGCAAAGCGGCATCATTGAGTTTGAGCTTCTTCAATGCTTCACGAAAATTTTCATAGTCACCCGAGCTCACGGGATAAAGACCGGAAAATACTCTTGGTTGCATCTCCTTAAAGCCTAGCAGGGACTCCTTGGCAGGCTGGTCGGCCAGTGTGATCGTATCACCCACCGGCGCACCGTCAATATCCTTTATCCCGGCGATGACAAAACCCACTTCACCAGCGCTTAAAACCTTTTTATCTTCACGTTTGGGGGTGAAAACTCCCACTTTCTCAACCAGAAAGAAGCGCCCAGACGACATGATTTTCATCTTCTGCTTTGGTTTGATCGAGCCATTCATCAGCCTGATCAAAGATATAACGCCGACATAAGGGTCAAACCAGGAATCAATGATCAGTGCCTGCAAAGGGCCATCCGGGTCACCCGTGGGAGGCGGAATGACATCAACCAACCGCTGGAGGAGTTCAGGAATACCCAAGCCGGTTTTAGCACTGACTCTGAGTGCGTTTCCCGCATCCAAACCGATAATTTCCTCAATCTCATTAATCACCTTTTCCGGATCAGAGGCAGGAAGATCAACCTTATTCAGCACCGGCATTACTTCCAGATCCTGCTCAATAGCGGTATAGCAATTGGCTACGCTTTGCGCTTCTACTCCCTGTGCCGCATCAACTACCAGCAGAGCACCTTCACAAGCGGCCAAGGACCTTGACACTTCATAGGAAAAATCAACATGACCCGGAGTATCGATGAAGTTGAGTTGATACATCTCCCCATCAGCGGCCTTGAAATGCAATGTGACACTCTGGGCCTTAATTGTGATGCCGCGCTCACGCTCAATATCCATGGAATCGAGAACCTGGCTCTCCATTTCACGGGCAGTGAGGCCCTCACACAGCTGAATAAACCGATCGGCAATCGTTGATTTACCATGGTCAATGTGAGCAATGATCGAAAAGTTGCGTATATGCTTTAGGTCGGTCATCAGTATTTAATTGCCATTAGGCTATTTAGCGTGCCACTGCACTAGTTTAACAGCAAGCATTAATAATATTTTCTAAATCCATTGAAAAAAAGGACCTTTTCTTTTAGAAAATTCCCAATTATTTAAATTATCTCAAAGATTAAAAATCAATGTGCCTATATAGTATCTTAGATTGGCTTCTCCTAAAACAGTCGGGCCTATATTGCTCATACAGAAAGTCGCTTTAAATGCTGCTCTAATGCCACAGGGTCCAGGTAGTAATTGCAGATGGCTTTGCCACCCGCTTCCAATACCGGAATTAAAAGGCCGTATTTAGTTTTCAGTTCAGCGGTACTGTCTATATCAACCAGATTAACTTCAAACGCAGCAGTGTCTGCGCGAATCTGCTCCAGATGCTGCCACATATCATCGCAGAGGTGGCAGCCTTGTCTGTAGTAGAGATATAACCGGGTGCTACTCAAATTGACTACTCTTCAGGTACTTGCAGAGCAAGGAACATCGGGCCTGAGCGGCGAAAAACGAGTACCGCTACAGTTCTCCCTCTAGGCAATTTTTCCAGTTGAGCCTCAAACGCCTGAACACTATCGACTCGCTGATAATTGATCATCTGAATGACATCTCCTTGTCGGATATCGGCGGCCTGTGCCGGCCCGGATGACACTTTTTCTACCAGCACGCCTTTGCTTGTCTCCAGTTTGAACTGTTTCTGCAGTGTACTGGTGATATCAATGACATCGATTCCAAGCAGGTCCTGTTCAGCTTTCCCTGACCCCCTAGACGCTTTCTCTATGTTTTCATCTTCTTCGGGCAGTTCACCAATACTGACATTGATCGTTTTTCGTTTGCCATTGCGCAATATCAGTACATCAGCATCTCTATCAATACGGCTGGAACCTACAAGCGGTGGAAGCATGGTGGAGCTATGCAGTTGTTCACCGTTGTATTCGAGAATAATATCACCGGCCACCAGCCCTGCCTTTTCTGCCGGGCTGTCGGGAAGAACCCGGGCAATCAAGGCACCCCGGGGATGCTTCATGCCAAAGGAGTCGGCAAGCTCACGAGTAACATCCTGGATCAGTACGCCAAGCCAACCGCGGCTGACGCTCCCTTTCTCTTTTAATTGCTCAGCAATATTCATCGCCATACTGATTGGAATGGCAAATGAAAGGCCCATAAAGCCGCCTGTTTGGCTGTAGATTTGTGAGTTAATTCCTACCACTTCCCCTTTTAGATTGAACAGAGGGCCACCGGAGTTACCAGGGTTGATAGCCACATCGGTCTGAATAAATGGCACATAATTTTCGCTGGGGAGACTACGCCCCTTGGCACTGACAATGCCTGCTGTGACAGAGTGATCAAAGCCAAACGGAGAACCAATGGCCAAGACCCACTCTCCGACCTTTAAATCATCATCTTTCTGAATTTTAACCTTAGGCAGTTCCTTGGCTTCAATTTTCAGCAGGGCAACATCACTGCGCTTGTCAATACCAATAATTTTCGCAAGATACTCCTGACGGCTGTTAAGGCGGACTAAAATCTCATCTGCACCTTTGACCACATGATAATTGGTCAGGATATAACCATCCTCTGAGATGATAAAGCCAGAACCGAGGGATTGGGCGTTATACCTTTTAGGCGTCTCACGCCCCTCTGGCTGTTGACGAAAGAAGTGGTGAAAAAATCCATTCCACGGGCCGTCTTCAGATAAATCCGGTATCCGATAGTCGTTTCTTAACCGGCTGCGGACAGATTTATGCTCCCTAGTACTGATATTGACAACCGATGGGCTGTTTTCAGTGACCAGTTCGGTAAAATCCGGGAGATGCTCTGCATTGAGACTGGTTGATGCCATCAGCATCAAGAGAACGATCCCGACACGGGTAATATGGCTTTTTGACAACAAAGCGCGCATACAAAACTCCTTTAAGTTAAATCTTCACCTAGTGATTCAGCTAACTAAAACCAACAGATATTTTTAATTCATCAGTGCAGCGTAATATTACTGCCTGGTATCTTTTGTCCCGACTGATTCTGGTAGCGTAGAACTTAAGCCAGATCAATCCTGCAGACAGACCCAGTAGACCGCATAAAATGGTCACAGGTTCCGTTGAATTAAAATTAAGTGCTACGGCAAACCTCTCCCCCGCAACTGAGAAGAGAAGCAAAAGAAGAAGTGGCATAATGTAGAAAACAAATGAGGTTTTTGTGAGCGCTGTTTCTTCCAGGCCGACAACAACTCTCTCGCCGAGCTTGGCATCAATGGGGTTTAAAACGCGAATGACTGTCCGGCGTCTGCCCATCACTTTTACCAATGCCGATGTGCCGCAAGCCGACTTGGAGGAACATTCACCACAGGTAGTGCTGCGCTGAGTTTCAACCGTTGCAAATTCACCATTTGTCGCTGTAACAAGAGCGGTCTCTTCAATCATCGATCTGTCGCCGGAGAGATCTGGCTACGAGCTCTACCGTCAATGAGGGAACTTCACCTACTACAGTAATCTGATAGCCATTATATTCAGTACCAAAAGCATTAACCGCACCAATGACTGAATTACCTCTTAATCCGGATACTTTGATACTTTTTTCCGCATAGAGAGAGAGTGAAGCTAAACCATCCGAAATGACAAAATGATCAATCTCAGGTCCGCCTATTTCAATGGATTTTCGGGCATGAAGGGTGACTGAGAATCCCTTTGGCAAATTACTGAAGTCCCATCCATCCTCTCGTGCATCCTGCTGCAGCCAAGTAACTGGTTTCTGCTGAATCCATGAGTAGTCTTCTTTGCCTACAATGGCGGCTTCAGCCAGATCTTTAACACTATCGTCAACATTCAGGTGTGTGAACATGACTTGCGAGACAGCATTACCGGAGGCGTTAAGCATGTCCGTTTTCAGTGGCAGGATATGGCTCTTATCCAGATAGATTCTGTAACCATAGCGATAATCATCTTTGGGAATAATACCAACGACAATTGTGTCTCGATTGGCCACTCTCTCCTCTCCCAGCAGAAAGAAGGTATAATAAGCGGAGAGCTTATCCAAATCCATGAAAAACACCGCCGTGAATCCTCTGCCAACAATTCGATTACCGATGGAAATAGATTTTGAATCCGGGGTGATACAGGTGACGGATACGTCATCACGAACGACTTCACGGGCGGCACCATTCAGAGATATCAGTCGTTCTCGCTCACCACCATTATGCAAGGTGTGGATGACCTGCATGCTCTCCAGCTGATTGCCGTGGAGTAAAACAAAAGTGCCTTCATAATTGAGCGTATGAACTGCCGTAACCATTTTCTTCAGCAGCTCTCGGACTTCATGGTTTTCTGATTCTGAAGAGAATGCGGCAGAAGCGGATGCCGCCATGATAAAAGCGGCAAAAAAGAGGCGAAAAGGCATATTACCAACGGTTCGGGTCGTAGCTGACAAAAGAGGTATAAGGAAGAACCCCACTCATGCCGTTTTGCGATGCGAATCCATTATGATCCACCAAATAACGATTCAGTCTCGATTCCACTTCCGGTTTTGCCAAATTCTTCCAACGTGTTCCTGTCTGGCGCAGATAGGGTCTTTCAGGAGCTGTTGCAGCGATTTGAAGCCCGACCCCATCCTCCATGTCGCTGAATTGTGGAAAGGTAAATACCGCCATTACTGCAACCGAAGCTGCCAGTACGGCACCTGCTGCCGGGCGAATCCAGCGATTATCCCATCCACAGCCAACACCGCACACCTTTCTTCCCGATGTTGCAATGATTGCCGGTTCAAATTTCAATCTTTCACGTACATTGTACGCAACACTGTCTGCCGAAATTCGTACAGCCTCTCCCCGCAGCGCATCACCAATAAAATGATAACTGCCCCAGGCTCTGCGTAATTCCAAATCATCCTTAATTCGATTCAGAATATGATTGAGTTGATTGGACGAAAGTTCATCGTCCTGCAAGGCTGAAAGTTGCTCATTGATTTGGTCAGTCATGGTGGTATCTCGATATCGTCGAAACTTGTTGGGTTGTGGTATTTCATGACAATAGCGGCTTTAGTCGCGTGTCAATGGCCGCCCTGGCCCGGAAAATTCTTGATCTTACGGTGCCAACCGGACAATCCATAGCGTTTGCGATCTCCTCATAGCTTAATCCTTCCAGCTCCCTTAGGGTAATCGCTGTTCTTAGATCTTCCGGCAGATCATCAATTGCCTGCCGAACAGTCTCCGCAAGTTCTGCTTCCAGTAGACGATTTTCCGGCGTTGCATGCTCTTTCAGTCGAACACCAACATCAAGTTGTTCTGCAGTATCAGCATCAATATCGGTGCCGGGAGGCCGACGCCCCTGGGCAACGAGAAAATTCTTTGCTGTATTGATAGCAATACTGTAGAGCCAAGTGTAGAATGCACTATCACCACGGAAATTAGGCAGGGCCCGATACGCTTTTATGAACGTTTCCTGGGCCACATCAAGTGTCTCGCTTGGATCTCTTATATAGCGAGAGACTAAATTAGCCACACGCTGCTGGTATTTCAGAACCAACAGATCGAAAGCCTTTTTGTCGCCGCGCTGTACGCGCTCAACCAACTCCTGATCTACTTGTCGCTCGCCCATCCGGGTTGACCCCCTGTCGGCAAGCACGTTTCCATATTCACTCTGAATTGACACCCTTTACTGGAATAAGTTCTTAAAAAAATTTGCGGTTCATGCCGCATGGATTCTACACTAATTATCAGTATCTGAATAATGACTCGAAGGGAGGTTTCCAGTAAACCCCGATGGCCAGAAATAATCCCTACAAACATGATGTCCTGATTATCGGAAGTGGCGCTGCCGGACTTAGTCTGGCCCTGCGCCTTCCGGAAGAAACACAGATTGCAGTTATCTCCAAGCGGGCATTGTCCGAAGGTAACACCTACTACGCCCAAGGGGGAATTGCAGCCGTACTCGACGCTGATGATTCACTGGATGCCCATGTTGAAGACACACTGGATGCGGGCGGTGGCCTCTGCGACGAGGAGACTGTTCGTTTTGTTGTCGAACATGGCCCGGAAAATATCCAATGGCTGGTGGATGAAGGCGTCGGTTTCACCAAAGAGCAGGCATCCAATGCGCGTCACCACTTGACCCGGGAAGGCGGTCACTCCCACCGCAGAGTGATACATGCTGCAGACTCCACCGGTCGTGTAGTGGAAAGCACCCTGGAGCAGAAGATAAGGGTTAGAAAGAATATTTCGCTGTATGAAAACCATAACGCGATCGATCTGATTTTATCTGGCGATCCAAAACCAGCGGGGAACCGCTGTTTGGGCGCTTACATCATGGATACCGAATCCGGAAGGGTCGATACCTTTCAGGCAAAACTTACTGTGCTTGCAACAGGAGGCGCGAGTAAGGTCTACCTTTATACCAGCAATCCCGACGTCTCCACCGGAGATGGCATTGCCATGGCATGGCGTGCCGGCTGCAGGGTTGCGAATATGGAATTCATCCAATTCCATCCCACTTGTCTTTATCACCCCCACGCAAAATCCTTTCTTATTACAGAAGCGCTGCGTGGCGAGGGGGGTAAGCTATTGCTTCCCGACGGCACTCGCTTTATGCCGGCATTTGATAAGCGCGCGGAACTGGCACCTCGGGATATTGTGGCTAGGGCCATTGACCACGAAATGAAACGGCTGGGAACAGACTGTCTGTATCTGGATATTAGCCACAAGCCGGCTGAATTTATCCATCAGCATTTCCCAACCATCTACTCCAAGTGTAAGAAGTTCGGAATAGATATCACCCGTGACCCTATTCCGGTAGTGCCCGCAGCACACTACACTTGTGGCGGAGTCATATCCGATTCCCGCGGCAGGACGGATACTTCGAATCTATACGTTATTGGTGAAACTGCGTATACAGGCCTTCACGGCGCCAACCGTATGGCAAGCAATTCCCTACTGGAGTGCCTGGTTTTTGCCCAACAGGCGGCGGCGGATATCTTTTCCAGGCTGGACTCCACGACCACTCCGCAGGAGGTGCCGCCATGGGATGAGAGCCGAGTAACCGATTCAGATGAGGAGGTGGTGGTCTCGCATAATTGGGACGAATTGCGTCGCTTTATGTGGGACTATGTCGGTATTGTACGCAGCAACAAACGCTTGGCGCGGGCCAGACGCAGAATCAACCTGTTGAGCCATGAAATACGCGAGTACTACGGCAATTTCAGGGTAACCCATGATCTGCTTGAATTAAGAAACCTAGTCGAAGTTGCTGGACTTATCATTCAATCAGCGCAAAACAGAAAAGAGAGTCGAGGTCTCCATTTTATTACTGACTTTCCAAAACGCGATGAGAAATTCCAGCGAAGACCGACCATATTGATACCAGACAACTATAACCCTGAATAATATCTGAGTTGCACCCGCAATCTGCGCAGGAAATCGTCCTCTGCACTATCCGGCAACAGGATGATGGTCCGACGTCCGAGCCTGCTCAGCCTGAACCTCAGCACGAGCAACCAAGGCGAAACATAATTGCCGCTCAACAACTTTGCCTGGTAACAGGTTTTCAGTCTATCTGTCAAAATCCACGTTGCATCCGGCACTCGTTCAAGCTTCTGTATTGCCCGGTCCCTTTTGAAATTGAGATGAGTGTGCCAATTGAAGACAAAACTCAGCAAAACAATAGCGGCGAGTATCCAAACCATCGCTGATTGAACTGAAATAAACGGCAGCACCAATAACACGGATCCGTGTAGAAGAATAATGTAAACCGCGAGATAGCGTGATGGAACAAGCGCCAGATGAATTGGTTGTTGCGATCTTTTCATCACACTCCTTGTGATGGCTAGGATAGTCGCCCCTGAAGTATCAAGCTGAGGATCTGATTCTTCGCTCATTTTTGAATAATCATTCGATTCCCCGCTAAGGATTGGTCTGAGAAATTGAAGTTTTTCACTTCACCTGCCATCCAATCTTGAATATTTGTAAAAACAACAGCTGATGTGATGGCGTACTTGCGAATGACCTTGTGCTTCCGGTCTATGCTGATATGGCTTTTGTACCCCACGGTGGATTTTACCATGCTTCATGGTCCAGCGGACTTCAACATCCTTCTGGCGGTGCTTGTTATCACCCCATGCCTCAGGGCCATCCCCAGCTTTGATCTGCCTATTTTCCTCTAGCGTATTGCGTTGTTTGGGTACTGGAGCGATAGCGGCATCTGCAATCTGTCCCTTGCAAGCACTGAAGCCTGCTGCATCAATCTGGGTCAACAGTTCTGAAAAGAGTTTATCAACAAGGCCCCGTTCTTTCAGGTGCTCACAATATACCCAAACTGTTTTAGCATCGGGAACCTTACCCTCCTGGCTCAGTCCAAGAAAATGACAAAAGCTATAGTGATCCCGAATCTGGAACTCTGTTTGATCATCGGATAGATTGAACAAATGCTGTAGGACCAACACCTTGAACATCAGTACCGCATCGCAAGGTAGACGCCCACCTTAACTGTGCCGCATCTGGCCAATTAATCGTCTGATACCAGCATCGGAGGAAACCACATTTCCCATCAGCCAATCCAGCAACAGCTGATCCTCGAAATCGAGCACCTGGACAAACAACGCTCGGTCATTTTGAGATAAACCTGGGTAGGTATCTTCAAGAAATCCCCTCAGCACATAGTCGAGTTCAAGCATGCCTCTCCGGCATTGCCAGCGCAGTTTATCCATGCTGGGCAGTTGGGTCTGCAGTGACATCAGACCGAATGCTTAAGCATCAATTCCTTGATATGACCAATCGCTTTGGTCGGGTTGAGCTGTTTCGGACAGACCTCTACGCAGTTCATAATCGTGTGGCAACGGAAAAGTTTGTAAGGTCCTTCAAGGGCATCCAAGCGCTCATCAGTGCCCTGGTCACGGCTATCAGCGAGAAATCGCCAGGACTGCAGTAACGCCTGAGGGCCATGAAATTTTTCCGGATTCCACCAAAATGAAGGGCAGGCGGTAGAGCAGCAACCGCACATAATGCACTCATAAAGGCCATCCAGTTTGTCACGCTCTTCAGGGGACTGCAGAATCTCCTGCTCCGGCAACGAATCTTTATGGATCAGGTAGGGTTTTACTGCCCGATACTGCTGATAAAACTGGCTCATATCCACAACTAGATCCCGCACCACTGGACGACCGGGTAACGGACGTATTTTTATCGGCTCTTTCAGGTCGGTTACCGGTGTAATGCATGCGAGTAAATTGACCCCATTAGCATTCACGCCATCAGAACCACACACCCCTTCACCGCAGGAGTGGCGGAAAGAGAAGGACTCATCCTGACGCTTGATCTCCATCAGGGCATCACGCAGCATCATGCCTCGGGTAGCGACAACGTCGTACTCCTGCATCCTCGGAACAGTGTCGAGATCCGGGTTGTAACGGTAGATGACGAATTTCATGCAACAGCCCTCAGTAGACCCTTGGCTTGGGTGGAAAATTTTCCACCGTGAGTGGTTTGGTATGTACCGGTTTGTAGTCCATCCGGTCCTCTTCCTTGAAGTAGAGACTATGCTTCATCCAGTTTTTGTCATCCCGGTCAGGATAATCTGGTCGTGAATGCGCGCCGCGGCTCTCTTTGCGCTCGAGGGCTGAAAGCACGATAGCCATTCCGATGTCAATCAGGTTTTCCAGCTCAAGCGCTTCGGCACGAGCGGTGTTGAATACCTTGCTTTGATCAGTAAGGCGAACATCTTTCAGTTTCTCTCTTATCTCTTTAATCCGGGTAACGCCCTCAGACATCACTTCGTCAGTACGGAATACGCCGGCATGGTCTTCCATCACCTTGCGGAACTCATCACGCAGCTCCCGTACAGGGATCCCCTCTCCTTGTTGATCCCAGCGAGTCAGACGGGATACAGCTGCCTCGACAGCTGCCTCGTTCATCGGGCGATGGTTCGGGTTCTTGCTAAGGTACTTGATAATATCCTGTCCGGCAGCCCGTCCGAATACCAGAATATCCAGCAATGAATTCCCGCCCAGACGATTGGCGCCATGAACCGAGACACAGGCGCACTCACCTGCCGCGTAGAGACCCGGAATCACCTCCTCCGGCCCATGGTGAAGTGGCACCACAACCCGGCCATAACGATCTGTGGGAATGCCACCCATAACATAGTGTGCCGTGGGGAAAACAGGGATCGGCTCAACCACCGGATCAACGCCGGCAAAAATCTTTGCGCTGTCACGAATACCCGGCAAGCGTTTGCTGACAATTTCTTCACCAAGGTGATCCACTTTCAGCATTACATAGTCGGCATCGGGACCGCACCCCCGTCCCTCTTTGATCTCGGTTACAATTGAGCGCGCCACCACATCCCGGCTGGCGAGATCTTTGGCATTCGGTGCATAGCGCTCCATAAAGCGTTCGCCGTCCTTGTTAATCAGATAGCCACCTTCACCACGTACACCTTCGGTGATCAGTATGCCTTTTCCGGCAATGCCCGTAGGGTGGAACTGGAAAAATTCCATATCCATCAGCGGTACACCGGCCCGAAGTGCCATGGCCATGCCATCACCCGTATTGATATGCGCATTGGAGGTAGTACGGAAAACCTGGCCGCAACCACCGGTCGCCAGCAGTGTGGCCTTGGCTTCGATCAGCAGTGGTTCGCCGGTCTCGATTTCCAGAATCAAGGCACCAAGCACGGCCCCCTCGTTATCACAAATCAGATCAACGCCAAAATACTCGTCGAAAAAATGGGTTCTGGCACAAATATTCTGTTGATAAAGCGTATGCAGTATCGCGTGTCCGGTGCGATCGGCCGCGGCACAAGTCCGTGCTGCCTGAGCGCCACCGAAACCCTGGCTCTGGCCGCCGAAAGCGCGTTGATAGATTCGGCCGCTATCCAATCGGGAAAAGGGAACGCCGTCGTGTTCCAGTTCGTAAACGGTGGGTATGGCTTCGCGACACATGAATTCGATTGCATCCTGATCGCCGAGATAATCAGAACCCTTTACCGTATCAAACATGTGCCAATGCCAGTTATCCGGCATCACATTGGCAAGTGCCGCATTCACACCACCCTGAGCTGCCACTGTGTGAGAGCGTGTGGGGAAAACCTTGGAGACCACCGCGACCTTGGGATTGGCACTGGCGAGTTGCAGCGCAGCATTCAGACCCGCCCCACCTGCTCCGAGGATCAATGCATCAAAATGTCTTCTGGCTAAAGTCATGGGAAACCTTTCAAAGGATTTGGATCAGACGGTTATACCCGCAAGAAATATTGTTCTGGCGATCCACAGGCCGCACCCGATCAGACCGGTTCCGAAAAAAGTCAGAAGCAAAACCCTGAGCAGAAAAGGGTGTACATAATCGATCAGGACGTCACGAATACCTACCCAAGCATGGACAAGCAGTGCGACAAAGAAGATAAGCATAGCAACTGTCACATTGGGGTTTGCCACATAAGCACGCCAAGCCTCAAAGGAAACCGGTGTATTAAAGCTCAGATAACCAAAAGTATAGATAATGTAGAGACCGAGGTAGACGGCACTGATACGTTGCAGTGCCCAGGCGCGCAGTCCAGATGCTTGACGACTCATGACAATAGCTCTATCAATATAGCGAAAATAGGCGCGGAGATCATCACTGCCAAGGCAGATAGTCTACCGCTCTTTTTATCGACGCCAATCTGGAAATCAATTAGTAGAAAACGTATGCCGGCCAACAGGTGGTGTATCAGTGCCCAAAGTACAACAAACAGAACCAATCTGACCAGCCATTGGTCAAAAAACGCCATGGTATCGGCAAACCCTTCAGCGCCAGAGAGAGAACGATCCAGAACGTAGACTAAATAGGGAATACCCAAAATCATCATGACGCCGCTGGTACGGTGACCCACCGACATGATGGCGGTCATGGGGAATCGAAATTGAAGCAGGTTTAGAAAAACAGGCCGGTTTTTATGCATCATAGGATTTATCTCTCGGTCTCAGCCTATAGGTCTGTAGGAGCCTTTGATCAATTCATGAACCGCTGCCTGACGGCTAAAATCTTCCGGCCCTGCGTTGATAATCTTGGTAACAGCCAGCTACTACCGGCAATTTTCGCCTTGATCCGGAAGATTTCAACTCATCACCCATCCGACCCAGAATCAATTAGAGGCTCTCTTAAAACTCGGATCAAAAAGAACCGACTCTTAAGTATAGCCATTTGTGCCCTATTGAGAAGAAATAAATTTATACTTCCATAGAATTTTCTATGGTCATGCTGTTTATTGCTAATAAATTTTCATTTTTGTCAGTTCTTAACAAATCCTTACATAACTAGGGTTTAGAGCAACACAGCCACTTCAAGTCGCTATCAGCCACTCGAGTTCCGAACTTTCTATGATCATTCTGCCGCTCATTACAAGTGGCTAAGCTTTATCAGCAAGCAAAGTCTGTCTCCAACGACCATTGACACTTTTAAACTCACACCAAGCAGCCACTACCAATCGCCTAATCAAAAATCTTGCCTTGGCTATCTTACTACGATAACGCACATCCTGTGATCGCTCGTACAATTGCAGAGTTGACTACATCCGTTCAAAATGAGCAATTCGCTTGGGTGTATATTTCTCACCATATTTACAGGGTTGCCCACGCTGACCTTGTTTTCTCTTTGGCGGTTCTTCATGACGAGTATCTCTACAAACCTGCCCGATAACACAAAACCCGCGCTGCTCCATTGATTCAATAAAACAATGGCGCATAAACCAGCTATCCACTAGAACTCTTAACTTTTAACCCCTGAAATAAGCTGCATACAGCCTGGACCAATGTATTTGCCGCTACCAGTTTCCCTGTATTGCCTGTACTCGGTGTCAGGCGGGACAGTAGGTGGTAATGCTATTGCATCACCTCCCCCTTCACTATACAAACCAGACTTACAAGCTATAATCAAATCTGTTGTATGGCCTCGTCCGGCATGCCTTGGGATTGATCGGTTTCTACATCTCTCGCCATCCTTGAATACTCCCTCGACTACATCAGCCAGTAGCCTGCATCCCCTCAATCGCTGCCACTTCTTTTCTGCTATCGTCCTCAGCTTCCAAGCCATGGCCAGCGTTATCTTCCGGCTGTCGCAGTTCTTGGTTTTTGTCGTCCTCAGACGCACTTAGCGAACACCGACTCTATTGGATTCGTCGTCCGTATATGCTGCCAGTGTGGTGCTGGGAAGTCATAAAATGCCAGCATCGACTCCCTATCCTTCTCCAGGCATTCCATAGCAACAGGATACTTGCCCTCAAAGCGCCTGACACAGCTACCGTGAGCCTTCAGGACGGATGCTCTCGGCCATCCAGATTCATGCAGCGCCTCTTTGATCCGGTCTGGGTACCTTACCTAGCACGTTCGCCGTCTCTGGTCATTTCTTCGCAGCTGCCTTCCAGCGGTCATCCATCCTGGCGTTGAACCTAATGCCCTGGCTTGAACGGTCACGCACCTTCGGTATTTTGACTGAATATCGCCTAGGCCTGTTTGGATACTGCGTTCAGGCAGGTAGCCATTGCGTACAATAGTCTGCTTTCCATCTACTCGTTCTGACCTAAACTGCTCCAGTAATTCAGCTAATTCTGCCTCTACAGCATTCATCAGCCGCTTCTGTGCCCAAGCCTTGAGGAGCCCATTCAATATATCGCCGGATGGAGTATTCAGCTCAATAAGATTACCATCACTCATGCGGTATATCCCTCTGTTGGTTGATCTGCTAAGATCAACCAACAGAGGGCACCGCTTCTCTTATTCAGCCCATACACCAGAAGCGAGCATAGCTTCCAGACTTACCCAGCATTGTCCTCACACATCTTGCGCAAGATCAGGTTTGTTCCCGTGTCGATGATGGATCCTTGTTGCCGGGTGCTTTTTTAGAAGCCCGGAGCGTCAATGTGTCGCCAATTGCATGGTCCTCGCTATTCTCAGTATGAGTCGGACAAATGACCGTGCTAAGGTCAACCATGACCATCTGCCATTTTGTAACCATTTGTAGTAGCTGGTCCAATGGCTTCGCATACCCAGCATCAAATAGGCATCAGTTATAAAACCCGCAGAGACAGGCATCGAGCCAATAAGTAACCCAATGAAAGTACCGGCAGATCCTAGGGGTAACGCTTTGCACAACAATGTTATCCAATGGAACAGCTCGCGGGGGATATTACCGTATCCTGTTGTGTTCATAGCGGCCTCCAGAAGACCTACTCCTCTTCATGAAGGCGCGGCAACGCTTGAACTGCTGTCATGTCAAGCTTTTTATGCAGTCTTCGGGTTTTATCCTCCTGAAACTCTGGGGCATCTCTGATTAATTTAGATCAATCGTATACCATTGATCTATAGATCACCAGTTCCAGGAAAACGATGAAACAGCAAAGCTTAGAAGCTCGGGGCTTTGAAAAATACCGAAAAAAGACCCGCAAGGAGCAGTTCTGGATGAGATGGAGCAAATCATTCCCTGGAAGGAGCTTGGCGAGGTCATAGCACCCTGTTACCCAAATCCGAAGGGCGCGGGGTGGAAAGCCCGTTGGTCTGGAGCACATGCGGCGCATCCACTTTCTACAGCACTGGTTTGAACTCTCTGATCCCGCAGCGGAAGAAGCGCTTCATGATTTACGTGCCATGGGTAAGTTCGTCAGTATCGACCTAAGTAATGAGCCCGTACCGGATGAAACAACCATCTGCAATTTTTGCCATCTGATGGAAAGGAATAGTCTTGGGGATGAGCTGTTTCGTTTGGTCAATGTTTACCTGGCCGAGAATGGTATGAAGCTCAACCCGGGAACCCTTGTTGATGCCACGATCATCACAACGAAGAACAAAGAGATAAACCGTAATCCGGATATGCATCAAACCCACAAAGGCAATCAATGGTACTCTTGGCATGAAGGCCTAATATTGGCGTGGACTGATCCACTCAATTGCTGTGACACCGGCCAATATCCATGATTCGCAGGTATTGGAAGACCTGTTGCATGGAAACGAAACCCGCGTACGGGGAGATTCTGCCTATGCAGGACAGAAAGATAAACTGACCAAGCATGCGCCAAAGGCCAAAGATTTTACCCCGAAGAAAGCCTGTCGTAATCGACAATTAACTGGACAGGAGCCATCAGCGAATCGATACAAATCGAGAACGCGCGCCAGAGTAGAGCATGTATTCGGTGTAATGAAGCAGCAGTTTGGTTTTAACAAGGTTCGCTATCGAGAGCTTGAGAAAAATACCCATTGTGTGTTTATCAAGTGTGCCTTGATTAATCGGGTACTGGCTAAGCGGTATTTATTAGCCATATCATAGGCAAGTTGCGGCTGAAAGACCCGGAATAGCCAAAATTAAGGTCAAATCCGAGAATAACGCAGGTTGTTTTTACAAATATTCAAGATTGGATGGCAGGCGAAATGAAAAACTCTAATTTTTCAGACCATCCCTAAATATAATGACGTTAACATCAATATAACTCAGGGACATTAAGCACCAAAGAGATGTCGTCGTGGAACGTGAATCGATGGAATTTGATGTAGTAATTGTGGGGACTGGGCCTGCCGGTCTTGCTGCAGCTATTCGTCTGGCGCAGTTGGGCCAGGAACAGAGCCGTGAGCTTTCGATCTGCGTGGTTGAAAAAGGGTCTGAAGTAGGTGCCCATATCCTGTCCGGTGCCATTTTGGAGACAAGAGCCCTTGATGAGCTGATTCCCGACTAGAAAGCACGTGGCGCGCCACTGGATACCCCCGCGACTAACGACCGTTTTTTGTTTCTGACAAAGAAACACGCTATCACTATGCCCACCCCAGATGCGCAATAAGGGCAACTATATTGTCAGCCTGGGCAACGTCTGCCGCTGGCTCGGTGAGCAGGCAGAGGCCATGGGGGTTGAGATATTCCCCGGATTTGCCGCAGCCGAAGTACTCTACAAGGAGAGTGGCCAGGTTCGTGGCATCGCAACCGGTGATATGGGGGTTGGCGCAGATGGTGAGCCAACGGCTAATTTTGAACCGGGAATAGAGCTTTTGGGCCGCCAAACGATTTTCTCAGAAGGTTGTAGGGGCTCGCCGACCAAGACACTGACAGAGAAATTCAACCTCCGGGAGGGGGTGGACCCTCAATCCTACGGTATTGGTATCAAAGAGATTTGGGAAGTGCAGCCGGAGAAGCACAAGGAGGGCAGCATTATGCACTCCATCGGCTGGCCTCTAGACAGTAAAACCTATGGGGGATCATTTCTCTACCATTTGTCAGACAGTCAAGTATCAGTCGGGTTTGTGATCGGTCTGGATTACCAGAATCCCCATCTCAACCCGTTCGAAGAGTTTCAACGCTTCAAGACTCATCCGGCTGTCCGCCCTCTCTTCGAGGGTGGCAGACGTATCAGCTACGGTGCACGCTGTCTTTCTGAAGGTGGATTTCAATCCATCCCCAAGCTTACCTTTCCAGGGGGGGTGTTGGTAGGTGATAGCGCCGGCTTCCTCAATGTATCCAAGCTCAAGGGCACTCACACGGCGATGAAAAGTGCCATGTTAGCAGCCGAAGCGATTTTCAACGCACTGCCGGATGAGGGCATTCACGAGATAACCACCTACCCGAAACAGCTTGCCAAGAGCTGGGTCTGGGATGAGTTGAGCAAGGTACGAAATTTGCGGCCAGGATTTCAGAAAGGCCTCTGGTTCGGACTCGTCTATGCAGCCCTAGAGACTTATCTGTTCCGTGGCAAAGCACCCTGGACCCTTCACAACCATGCCGATCACGAACAGTTGGGCAAGGCCAATGATTTCCCAAAAATAGACTACCCAAAACCGGATGGCAAGGTGACCTTCGACCGGTTCTCTTCAGTCTATATATCGAATACCAACCATGAAGAGAACCAGCCGGTCCATCTGTGCCTGAAAGATACCAGGGTGCCGATCAGTATCAATCTGAACCTCTATGATGCTCCGGAACAACGCTACTGCCCGTCCGGGGTTTATGAAATCATTGATGAGGGCGATAAAGGGCCGGTATTGCAAATCAATGCCCAGAATTGTGTCCACTGCAAGACATGCGATATCAAGGATCCGCCGCAGAATATTAACTGGGTGGTACCCGAAGGCGGCGGTGGGCCTAATTTCCAAATATGTAGTCCTCCCGGGATCACGCAGCATGAATCCCGAGAGGGTGGCTGCAGCAACACACCGAATACATGCCTACTCTGGCGCGCGTTCCGGATTTGTATCGATTCGCTGATGGCTCCTATCCAGTTAATTGTCGATTACGACAGGCTTTCTTCGGGGTAAAATCTTTGGCCTTTGGCGCATGCTTGGTCAGTTTATCTTTCTGTCTTGCATAGGCAGAATCTCCCCGTACGCGGGTTTCGTTTCCATGCAACAGGTCTTCCAATACCTGCGAATCATGGATATTGGCCGGTGTCACAGCAATTGAGTGGATCAGTCCACGCCAATATAGGCCTTCATGCCAAGAGTACCATTGATTGCCTTTGTGGGTTTGATGCATATCCGGATTACGGTTTATCTCTTTGTTCTTCGTTGTGATGATTGTGGCATCAACAAGGGTTTTCCGGTTGAGCTTCATACCATTCTCGGCCAGGTAAATATTGACCAAGCGAAACAGCTCATCCCCAAGACTATTCCTTTCCATCAGATGGCAAAAATTGCAGGTGGTTGTTTCATCCGGTACGGGCTCATTACTCAGGTCGATACTGACGAACTTACCCATGGCACGTAAATCATGAAGCGCTTCTTCCGCTGCGGGATCAGAGAGTTCAAACCAGTGCTGTAGAAAGTGGGTGCGCCGCATGCGCTTTAGACCAATGGGCTTTCTACCCGCGCCCTTCGGATTTGGGTAATTAGTCGCCCCTGAAATATTCATAACGCAATGATTTATATAAAATAAGCGTCTAAATTTAATAAAATAAACGTCCGAGAAATGGGTAAAAGCAGAGAAAAACTGGACGAAACAGAGGTGGATAATTGAGCAAAGCCAAGACAGCCAATCCCAACCAGCAAAGTTTCCTGCACCAGAACTTACTGGATCAGCTGAACCCCAAGCATCCACTTTTGCTATTGGCCAGACAGATAGACTGGTCATATTTTGATGCTGAATTTGCCCCGCTTTATTCTCATCTTGGAAAGCTCTCAAAACCCATCCGCCTAATGGTGGGCCTCTCGATACTCAAGCATCTGGAAGACCTCAGTGACGAGGTTCTGATTCAACGCTGGATACAAAATCCCTACTACCCGAGTTTTACGGGTGAGATCGAATTCCAATGGCAACTTCCTTGTGACCCCTCCGACCTGACTTACTTCAGAAAGCGTATTGGCAACGAAGGTTTTGAAAAGGTCCTGGCTGCCTCTATCGCCTTACATCAAGAAAAGGCGATCGAAGATGAAATGTGTATCGACACTACCGTACAAGAGAAAAACATTACCTTTCCAACTGATGCAAAGCAGTACCGAAAGATACACGGGCAGTTACTCAAGATGGCCCGAGCAGAAGGTATCGTGCTCAGTCGAAGCCATGAGAAGGAAGTAAAAATTCTCAAGCTCCCCACCCGATTTGCCACACATCCGAGGAATCGTAAAAAGGCACGTAAGGCCGTCAAGCGATTAAAGACCATCAGCGGCCGATTACTGCGTGAAATACAGCGTAAGATGACCGCAGAACAACAGAAATTCTATGCAGAAAAGTTCGCCCTGTACCAGCGCATGCTGAATCAGAAGCGTGCTGATAAAAACAAGTTGTACAGCCTACATGAACCTCATGTTTACTGTATGAGCAAAGGCAAGGCCCAGCAGCGTTATGAGTTTGGCACCAAGGCATCAATTACCACCACAAGGGACGCGGGCATTGTGATTGGTGCCCTGGCTTTTGAGAAGAATGTATTTGATGGTCACACCGTACCTGAGGTCTTGGCACAGGTGAAACGTCTCATCAATCGAGCACCCAAAGTGGGTATTGCTGATCGAGGTTATCGGGGCAAATCAAAGGTTAATGACACCCAGATAGTAACGCCAAAGCCTGCTAGGAGGAATACCTCAGGAGAAGCCATGTGGCATTAGCCAGAAAACGTTTCAGAAGACGAGCTGGCATTGAGCCTGTGGTCACTTAAAGAGTGACCACAGGCTAAAAAGGAACTTTCTTAAAGGTTTTTCCGGGGATCAGATTAACTTGTCTTATGGCGGCGGCTGCCTTCAACTTCAGAAAATGGATGAGGGAGGTTCTTTTTGTGCTGAAAAATATCATGTCCATACTGTTGTTCCTGTTTGCAAAACAGAAACAACAGTATTATTAAGTGCCTAGAATAAATATTTCAGGGTCGACTAAGTAGGGTGCTATGACCTCGCCAAGCTCCTTCCAGGGGATGATTTGCTCCATCTCATCCAGAAAATGCTCTCCTTGTGGGTCTTTTTTCGGTATTTTTCAAACCCCCTGACTTCTAATGCTTTGCTGTTTCACCGTTTTCCTGGAACTGGTGATCTTATAGATCAATGGTATACGATTTCTTTAGTTAATCGGAGGTGCCCTAAAGCGATCTCAACGTTGATCTAGATCTTGAGTTCGTCGGTCTTGTAGAGGGGTACTGTATATGGTGCGCACGTTTGCCGGAAAAAAGGAGGATGCGTAGCAAGCCATCCCTCTACTGCTCATTAATCATAAATTGCGTACCAGAGTGCATTGTAATGCAGGTTAGCCCTCCCTGTACAACCTGTAGTATCCTTCCTCAATGGCATAACCTCCAAGGAGAAAAACACGTGGAAATCGCCTGCCTTGATCTAGAAGGTGTTCTGATTCCTGAAATCTGGACCAGCTTCGCTGAGCGTACCGATGTTGAGGAGCTGAAAGCCACCACCCGGGATATCCCCGATTATGACGTGTTGATGAGACAGCGCCTGGATATTCTTAAAACACACAAACTCGGGCTACCTGATATTCAGGAAGTCATCGACGGTATGGAACCACTGGAGGGTGCCCGGGAATTTCTTGATTGGCTCAGGGAAAGATTCCAGGTCGTCATTCTCTCGGATACTTTCTACGATTTTGCCGCACCGTTCATGCGCCAGTTGGGCCATCCCACACTGCTTTGTCACAAACTAAGCATTGATAACCAGGGCTTTGTCACTGACTACCATATCCGTCAGAAGGATCCGAAGCGTCAATCGATAAAGGCCTTCCACAGCCTCAATTTCAGGGTCATCGCCGCCGGGGACTCCTACAACGACACTACGATGCTGTCAGAGGCAGACCGGGGCATTCTGTTCCGTCCACCGCAGAATGTCATTGATGAGTTTCCACAGTTTCCCGTGGTTAATGACTACGACAGATTCAGAGCTGAATTCAAAAAAGCGAGCAATAGAGATCTTTAGTTAGTCGTCCCTGACAGTATTAGGCTGTAGGGTCTGGTTCCTTGAACCTTTTAGATCTGATTCTCCGCCCATTCCTTGGAATAATCATTCGATTTCCCGCTAACATTATTCAAGCACAATAAAACCAAGCCAATAACTTGGCTAAACTGCATCCCGGTGCCACCAAAACCACATTATTAACCCGGTGGACATTTACATATTGGTATAATGCTTACATGAAAAGACTCTTCCCCTAATTGAGTGGGTAGACTAACGTACCCCTCTATGAGAGATAAAGATCTATACGCCCAGATCCTGGGTATCAAGGGCCATTGGTAAGCTAGCAGTTCTGTCAGAGAGAGAGGTAACGGTACACGTTGAGCAGGAGGCAGACGCCAAGCAATGTTGTTCAACCTGTGGGCAGATCTCACCGGGCTATGACTCACGCAAGCGCCGCTGGCAGAATCGAGCTCTGGATTTACTGCAATGTTTGAGGCGCTGGTGGTCGATTGGTTGAAAGAGGCGTCCATCTCGGCAGTCTCCCGATTGATGAGGCTGAGCTGGAATGCCATTGATGGAATTATGCAGCGAGCGGTTAAGCGAGGACTGGCACGTAGAACAGAGATTAGCCCAAGACGTATAGGTGTTGATGAGACGGTCTTTAAAACGTCATGATTATGTAACAGTCTTATCAGACCAGGATGCAGATATAGTGCTACACGTGGGCAGTGACCGCAAAAAGGCGATGCTCAAAGCATGGTACGAAGGTTTGACAGAGGAGCAGCGAGAAACGATAGAGAGTGTCTCCATGGATATGTGGCCAGCCTTTGTCAATGCCACACTGAAATGAATAGCCCCCATGACTTTAGACCACTCCGCTATTCATTTTGAAACGGTCTTCGTACTGCTGGGGTGGAAGCAAACCGTTTGTACTATGTCTGCGTGTCGAGTTGTAAAACAATTCAATGTAATTAAAGAGACTGTTCAAAATATTGTGTCAACGTAAAAGCACTCAATCCATATCATCACAGATCAAGCCTACCTTCGAAGAAGATAGCCAGTTGAGACAAGGTCAGGTTCCAGTTGCGAATGGGCATCGTCCATTTCTTACTGGCGTTCTGAATGCTAAGGTATAATAACTCCTGATTACCCATAAACCTCAGCCATCCTCAGGAGGGGATAAGGCATCGGTGGTGTACGTAACGCGACGCAGAGCAATCGTTCAATCATAGCCGGAAGATTAAACCGGCGATTAAAGCGATATTCAAACTCGGCGAGATAACAAGGTACGTGTTTTTTACGAATAGCATGAAAGGTTCCCTGCAAAGCATTCTTGATATTACCAAGCATGGTATTCAGTCATTTAAAGGTGGAGAGCTGGGTATACTTTCGCCCACCGCCAGTGACGATAGGCATATGATCACATCCAGCATCTGTAACTGCTCTGAAGCAGTAGAGCCCATCAGAAGATGGGTGTAACGATTTCCGTGTAACTGCCCGGGTTAAATGTATTCCGCCAAGCGTTCTTCGAACTCAATCGTAAATCTATTCAGTGCTGGTTTCCAATTGCGAATCGGCATGGTCCATTTTTTTGATGCTTGCTGCACCGTCAGGTACACCACTTTCATTGCCGAGTCGTCGGTCGGAAATAGCTTCCGTTTTTTAATTGCCTTCCGAACCACGCTGTTCATTGACTCGATGGCATTGGTTGTATAGATTGCCCTGCGGATGTCCTCAGGGTAGCCAAACAGGGTATTAAGATTGTGCCAGTGGCTATGCCACGAACGGCTGAGCTGGGGATATTTGTCGTCCCATCGGTTAGAGAAATTATCAAGTTCCAGTGGCGCTTCATCTTCGGTGACAGACTTATATATTCTCTTCAGGTCTGCCGTCACTGCCTTGTAGTCTTTCCAGGGCACATACTTCATCGAGTTGCGCACCATGTGAACAATACAGAGCTGGACCTGAGTCTCGGGAAACGCTGTATTGATTGCGTCTGGAAAGCCCTTCAGGCCATCGATACAGGCTATCAGTATATCCTTCACGCCGCGATTCTGGGGCTCTGTGAGTACATTGAGCCAGAACTTGGCACCCTCATTCTCTGACAGCCAGAGCCCCAACAATTCCTTGTGGCCCTCCATGTTCACACCCAGCGCCAGATAAATTGCCTTATTGATCACTTTCTTGTCTTGCCGGATTTTTACGACAATACAATCCAGGTAAATAATGGGATAGACCGCATCCAGTGGCCTAGATGGCCATTCAATCACTTGTTCAATAACAGCGTCAGTCACTTTGGAAATCAAGGTGGCGGAGACATCAGCACCGTACATTTCTTTAACGGTCGTAACGATTTCTCGTGTTGTCATGCCCTGGGCATACAAGAAAATAATCTTGTCGTCCATGGAAGTAAATCGACGCTGGTGTTTTTTAACGGGCTTGGGCTCGAAACTCCCAGCTCTGTCGCGTGGTGTATCGAGCTCGAACTGGCCAGCTTCCGTTCAGTTAGTCTTACTGGCATGCCGTTGCGGTTATTGTCAGCTTCGGACTGCTCGTGCCTTTCAAAGCCAAGATGATCATCTAACTCAGCGTTCAGTGCCGCTTCGACCGTAATCTTGGTTGGCATCTGCTGGGAGTCTTTGAGGTCGTCTTCCGTCTTGATATTTTTAGCAGCCGCATGAGCGATCGCCTGTAGTTCTTTCTTGTTCATAGTGCCTATCCTCAACCACGCTTGGGTTTAATGATAGGCAGTTACACAGAATTCAGGACACCCTCTATCAGAAAGAACAGTGCTGCCAGCACACAGACTGGATCTGGCATATCGAGCGATCTCCACACTCTGAAAACCGCGGAGCCGACGCAGTTGGATCTTCATTGGCCTGCCGTCCTGCGTCGTCTCAACAGCTGCCACGAAAGGGATTTTATTACGAGACCCTCGCCCACGCTTTCCCGGTTTCTCACCACCAATACAGGCATCATCCATCTCGATGCGACCAGCCAGTTTTTTTGACTCTGACGTTCCATCATCACCTGCATCAGTTTGTGCTTGAGCTTCCAGGCTGTATTGTAGTTCACACCAATTTCACGGGACAGTTGCAAGGCAGAAGTACTCTTTTTACGCTGAGTCAACAAACTAGATGGCCAGAAACCACTTCTTCAACGACAGCTTGGTGCCGTGAAAGATGGTGCCAGCAATCAGGGAGCTTTGGTGGTGGCATTTAAGGCCACAAGGAATTATTGGGGATGTGGTTGTCGGAGAATGAGGGTTCCAAGTTCTGGCTGAACGTGCTGACAGAGCTTCAGAATTGCGGTGTGAAGGATATTTTTATTGCCTGTGTCGATGGCTTAAAGGGCTTTCCTGATGCAATCAACACGGCTTTTCCGAATAACCAGCTGTGTATTGTGCATATGGTGCGGAACTCGATGCAGGCTCGGCCAATATGATTCCGTTATCCTCAGTAATATTGCTCTTGGCAGATCTTTAGCTCGTGCTACCCACTTATCGATTTCTGACTGAGACGGAATGTGCCGAATTACGTTTCCACGCTCTCCTGCCACCGCTGCCAGTTTTTCATTGAGGTTTTCGACATTACTCTGAGCCAGCTCAGGCACTGTATTAACACCTACCAATTCGAGCAGATTGGCATACCCCTCACCAATCCCCTTACCCGCGCCAGATCGGCCCGATTGGCCCAGCCAAGCAGTAATTTACCGCTGATACATGTAGCTTCTCCCAGGCTCTCCCTACCTTTCGGATCAGCACCTACTTCAAGCAATTGATCTTGAGAGCCGATCCCTGCTTCCTCCAGCTTTGCTGAATATTTTTTGCCTATACCTTGGGTTTCAACTAATTTTGCCATTTCCATGTCCCTTGAATTTCTGTGAAATGAAACAAACCCCATCACTTTGACGGGGTTTGTTCTGAAACCTTCCAGACTTGGTTATTGACTTACTTTCAGCTCAACGCGGCGATTCTGTGCACGACCTTCAACCGTATTGTTATCGGCTACCGGAGAATCTTCTCCCATGCCCCAGGCAGAGGTCTTTGCCTTGATGCCAGCTGCAGTGAAATAATCGGCAACAGATTGGGCGCGCGCCTGAGAAAGACGCTTGTTGTATGCCTCAGAACCTGTGCTGTCGGTATGGCCTGTTACCCCCAGACGCTTGATACCAGGACGACCTTTGAGAACGTCAGCGATGGGTCCCAGTGTCCGCTTGGCAGCCATAGTCAGTTCAGCACTATTCACTTCAAACTCAACATTGTGTAGAACAACCTCCTCTGTGCAGCCATTTTTGTCCACTTTTGCATCAACAGGTGTTCCCGGGCATTTATCCACGTAATCCGCTACACCATCACCATCGGAGTCGAGTGCGCAACCGCCAGCGTCAACCGGCGCACCTTTGGGTGTCTCCGGGCATTTGTCCATATAATCCAGAACACCATCGTTGTCACTATCCAGCCGGCAACCGGATGCACCGACTTCTACGCCTGCCGGTGTGCCTGGGCACTTGTCCTGGCTATCGAGAACGCCATCACCATCGGAATCCATTTTAACAGCACCGCACAGATCTGAACGCCCACCCACGGTCTGCCAGCATCCACCAGCGCTATTCACAACTTTTCCAGCTGAACCGTCTTGGGCATACTTATCCATAGCAAAGGCACTGCTCACCATTGCTGTCAGCATAACGACCGATGCACTGGTGATGAGATACTGAGGTATTTTGTTTTTAATTTTCATTATTCGTAATCCTTTTTACTGAAAGTTTCATCATTTTTGCCACTACCGAAATGAGTGTGACAACAAGGTGGGAATCGTGAGTATAGTGATATTTACAATGTTAAGTAATATTTATCCGCGCCATATGGTTGACCAATAATTCACAATTACCTTTTGACATCGGTAGGTTAGAGACTAATGGGCCGGGTTTTTCTGGGATAAACAATATCGCCAAGACATTGAAAATACAGAACCACAGGCTCATACGAAGCTCATTCTACTTGACTTACCACCCCCACTCCAAGCGCTGTTCGGGTTCAGTACCTATGAGCCAACTCAAGCCGCCTGCATGAGTTTATGATAAGTTGGATTCAACTCCCAAAGTGCATCACCTGGATGACTAAAAAAAGATGATTTGGATACTTGGTAAAAGGTTGTGAAATCTTATTTACACAGGAGGAGCACAAATCATCTTTTATCGCTACCATTTTAGTGCAAAAGAACGCCATATGCTTATGCATCTTTGATATGAGTTACCGAGGCATTGGTCGTCGTCTGAGTCATCATCACACCACCATGTGTGTCGCATTGAAGTAATTTTCCACTCGTTCAGGCCTTTTTTGCAAGGTTCACATACAGGATCGTGTTCTCTTTTTCAGATCGTTCACAGAACAAATCGCTTCCCCGCTATGAAGCATGCTTTTCAGATCACAATTCAGATACTCGTCAGGGTTCAGTTCCGGTGAATAGGCAGGCAAGAAAAAGACTTCCGGATAGCATTTTATGGTCCGGTCAGATAACCATCGCTTCACTTTCTTGGTATGATGCACTCGTAAGGTTGTCCTGTATCAGAGATACCTTTCCTGGTATAGATTCAATCAGTGCCCTTAGAAATTTGACCCGCACTTTCGCATTCGTGGATGGCTCATACAGCATGAAGCTGTGCTTCACCCTGAATTCGTAATGGCTGAAATCATACTCAGCGACACTCGCTTGGACGGGAGCCGCTGTGCTGGCGTTTGTCCTTGCGGAGCATAACAGCGACCATACTGCGTGGTGTTTTTTATACCTATTTCATCACGGAATATAGTGGCATTCTCTTTTTAGCCCGCTCCTTAATGCCAGGATACTCACCTTTCAACTAGGCATCTACTTTTGCCTGGGATTTTCTCCCAGGCCTGCTTTACTGGTCTTTTGAAGTGTAAAATCCCAGCACTTAAGGTAGTCGCACACAGTCCGCACAGGAATACTAATCCCCGGGAACTGCTTGATAAGTTGGGCAATGGAATCTCGTGTCCAGAGCACAGAGCCGGGTTTGTATTAATCCGGCATATAACCCCGAATCGCTTCAATGACTTTTTGCTCTTGATCTTCAGTCAGGCGACAGTGTGCATTTTTTGGTCCCCGCTTCGCGATGGCCAGAGCTTCTTTACCACCAACACGATAGCGCTTATACCACTATCCAGCCGTATTTGGATGAACATTCAATAAGCCGCCTATTTCCTTAAACGCTTTCCTTGCAGGCGGAGCTAAACAGCTTGCTGTCTCAGAAGTTCTTGTTGCTCAGTGCTGAGCTTGCGTGCAGGCTATTATATTGATATATAAATATCTGCCGAGTTAAGGGAACCTCTAAAAACCCGACAAAAACCAATAGCCCCTAGCAAATCCAGAGAGCCCGGTATCTTCATGCTCATTTTTCTGGCAACATCCATACTCATACCTCGCTTCATCCGGCCAGCCACGCCAATCGACGCATGTTGTACACCAAATTCATCACGCCGGGCCTGCCTTGTGTGATCCTCCTGTGTAAATAAGATTTCGAGGGTGTCCTGAATTCTGTGTAACTGTCTATCATTAAACCCAAGCGTGGTTGAGGATAGGCACTATGAACAAGAAAGAACTACAGGCGATCACTCATGCGGCTGCTAAAAATATCAAGACGGAAGACGACCTCAAAGACTCCCAGCAGATGCCAACCAAGATTACGGTCGAAGCGGCACTGAACGCTGAGTTAGATGATCATCTTGGCTTTGAAAGGCACGAGCAGTCCGAAGCTGACAATAACCGCAACGGCATGCCAGTAAGACTAACTGAACGGAAGCTGGCCAGTTCGAGCTCGATACACCACGCGACAGAGCTGGGAGTTTCGAGCCCAAGCCCGTTAAAAAACACCAGCGTCGATTTACTTCCATGGACGACAAGATTATTTTCTTGTATGCCCAGGGCATGACAACACGAGAAATCGTTACGACCGTTAAAGAAATGTACGGTGCTGATGTCTCCGCCACCTTGATTTCCAAAGTGACTGACGCTGTTATTGAACAAGTGATTGAATGGCCATCTAGGCCACTGGATGCGGTCTATCCCATTATTTACCTGGATTGTATTGTCGTAAAAATCCGGCAAGACAAGAAAGTGACCAATAAGGCAATTTATCTAGCACTGGGCGTGAACATGGAGGGCCACAAGGAATTGTTGGGGCTCTGGCCTGTCAGAGAATGAGGGTGCCAAGTTCTGGCTCAATGTACTCACAGAGCTCCAGAATCGCGGCGTGAAGGATATCCTGATAGCCTGTATCGATGGCCTGAAGGGCTTTCCAGACGCAATCGATACAGCATTTCCCGAGACTCAGATCCAGCCAATGAACAGCGTGGTTCACAAGGCAATTAAAAAACGGAAGCTATTTCCGACCGACGACTCGGCAATGAAAGTAGTGTACCTGGCGGTGCAGCAAGCATCAAAAAAATGGACCATGCCGATTCGCAATTGGAAACCAGCACTGAATAGATTTATGATTGAGTTCGAAGAACGCTTGGCGGAGTACATTTAACCTGGGCAGTTACACGGAAATCGTTACACCCTCAAGATTTCACAATCCCATTTTGCCTAGCATTATTGATTATTGGCTATTTCTCTGAATCAATTCCCTCTTTCTTCAAAGTCCAGCTGAATATCCCTTTTTCGCCCGTGTAGTCAGGGACGCTGATGACTGCACCTTTATCCACCTTCAATGGGTCTTCAGTGGCTGCCAGCGGCCGATAGTCTCCTTCGATCCGGACTAGATGATCATCAGAGAAAAAGAGTGAGATGTGCTCCTGTGTTCTTTCTTCTCCGCCGGGCTGCATGCTGTAGATGTAATCCCATCGATCCCGATGGAAAACATCCACCAACATAGGGGTGCCCATAATGTAGCGAGCCTGGTTTTTAGTCATTCCGGGACGCAACTTATCGATCGCACTCTGTGTAATGACATTGCCCTGCTGTACATCGGGCCGGTGTATCAGCGGCATCTTATCCAGGGCTCTGGGTACGGCGCTGCCCATACTATCAATAGCTGAGCATCCAGAGATGTATATACTTGCGCCACAGGCCCAATAACAGGCCCAATAGATGAGAAGCTTCCGCATTCAATGTTATCCGGGTATATGCAAAGAGTATAGTGATTGGAACTGGTGATAATACCTGATTAGTCAGGATGTTTCATGGGTTTTGGCGCTGATTTTTCCCCGTCCTAGGCCTATTGGAAAGGAAAGGTGGATAGAGGTAGGCGTTTGGACGACCAGAAGATAAGAAAAACCGACCTGAAAGTCACCGCTCCCAGGGTGAAAATACTGGAACTGCTGGAAAATAGCAGTGAACGCCACGTCAGTGCCGAAGATATCAACAGCATGCTGTCGGATGCAGGGGGAGGTGTTGGCTTGACATAAAAACACCTAATCAGGTACTCCTTGAGGATCACAATCGACCTGTTGCACTCGCAAGTTAAATCCGCGAATTGCTCAATATTTTCAACGCAAAGACTGGAATATTTTAGCCGTCAGACACCGACTCATGAATTGAAGCGTTGCTGACGGGTTTCCGGGTAAATCTCCTCCAAGGCGCGGCCCGAAAAGCCCATGGTACCATCACCGATAGCCAGTGCCAGACTGTTCATTCTACGTGATTTCAACTTCAGCAGGACTTCATGCCAGCTCTGCGTCGATTCCAGGACACCATTTTCTATCACCAGAAAATGCTTCTCACCCCGTTCATTGACACGAATAATAACCAATGCGCAGAGTTTTACCTGTTCAGCTCTCAGGCCACTGTAGATGCCGTCTACCCAGCAAGCTTTGCCCAATCTGGTGATGCACCAATCCGGTACCCCTGTGCCCGTACCTGCTTCAGTCGGGAAACCGCACTGGCAGATAGCCCTTTTGCTTCCGGGCCGGCCCGCACCTTGAGTGCTTCCCTCATCTCACCGCGGCTATACAGCCAGGGAATCGCAGCTTCCAGCGAACGGGTTTTGCAAATATAGGGAGGGACCAACGCAGTGTGGAAAGTGATCGGATCTCCAGATCTAGAGCGTACCTTGGGTACCTTCACGGTGGACCTATATCTGTCTGGATGAGTCGTTCCGGCAGGTAACCATTGCCTACGACAGCAGCATGACCACACTCAGTTTGTTGTCCGGCAATTAGGATAACAAGGAGTTATAACTGAAAGTGTTGTTTGAAAGGAATTGAAAAAAAGCGGGGTATCTGGTTGATTTGTTGTTGCTAGACATCAAAACAACCATTGGAGATACGCCACCATGAGTGAGAATAACGTTGTTAAGCTGGCAGTTCGAGATACGATTATCGATCCGCTGACAGAGTTGCCGAGAAGCGGTGCAGGGCAGTTGATCTACCAAGCGGTGGAGGCCGAGCTGCTGGAGCTGTTGGCGGAGCACGTCGAGCGATGGACAGAGGATGGCAAGGCGGGAGTGGTTCGTAATGGTCACCTGCCAGCTCGTAAACTGCCGATGCGGAAAAGGCCTTTGATCTGTTTATCAAAACGTATGAGCCAAAGTATCCGAAGGCTGCCATCTGTCTGCACAAAGACCGAGAGGAACTGATGGCTTTCTATCAATTTCCTGCGCAGCACTGGCAGAGCATTCGGACCAGCAATCCGATTGAATCCACCTTCGGGACAATCCGCCATCGAACCAAGCGTTCCAAGGGCTGCCTATCGCGTGACGGCATGCTACACATGATGTTCAAACTCGGCCTGTGTGCCGAGAAGAAGTGGAGACGATTACGGGGTTTCGATTACCTGGCGAAGGTGATAACCGGAATCAAATTTAACGAGGGTGTTGAGAGCCTGTAAAGTTTTCTGTGTAACTGCCTGGGTTAAATATATACCGCGCAAGCGTTCTTCGAGCTCGATTATAAATCTATTCAGTGCTAGTTTCCAATTACGGATCGGCATTGTCCACTTTATATTGCGTATTTATGAAAATAATATCAAATAGTCATGGTTTATGAGCAGGCTCTATTAATTCCGATCAGCTCCGGCCAATCGGCCAGTTGCGAAAGAATACCCATCTCCCTCTCGCCACTAGCCGGATCGACCATCAATTTAGCCAATTGTTGGCGATACGCTTTTAGCGTAATGCTCCCCCCGGCATCCGCAAGGGTGATCCGCTCCCGCCGAAACTCTTCCCAACGCTCTCTATCCGGACGGGAGAGTGTTTCAGGCCAGTTACGGGCACGATAACGAAACAACATCTCCGGCAGTCGCTGATCGTCAAAAATCATCCCTGCCGTAGCCAGGGCGCTGGGTTCAGTACCCCTGATTTTGTCCATCCGGCGCCGGTCATCTGAACTGAAGAAGCCGCCACCATAAAGGTTTTGATCCGGGTCACTGACCGGCTTAAAAGTTCTTTCCGAGTATACTGACTGCAACTTCCTCTCAAGTCCAGGGGTATTTTTTAGCGCCTCCAGATGCCTTGAACAGATTTCACGATTGATCTCCCAGCGCTCTGCTGTCTCATCCGTCAGAGTATTAAGCGGCACCACCGCCGGCGACTTATTCAGATGGATCGTCTTGAGTGGAATCCGCTCAACGCCCTCTGGCAACTGATCCCGGAGCGTGAAAAGCCGCTCGGCGATTCCCTTCGCATCCAGAGTCAGCAGCGGTTGTGGGTCATGCCGAAGATCATAGACAATCACACCATTAGTATTCGTCGGATGTTTGGCCAGTGGCGCAACCATGGCGATACATCCCGTGCTGGCTGGATACATGGATGAGACATGCAGTACCGGTTTTTTCTCACGTATATTCAGAAATTCGCCCATTTTTTTCTTATTCCGCATCTGCAGCAGATAATCATAGAGGCGGGGTTGATGCGTTTTGATCAATTTTGCCAGAGCAATAGTGGCATAAACATCTGAAAGTGCATCATGGGCCGCTTCATGGGCAATCTCATTTTCCCTGGTGAGATTTTCCAGCTTGAAACTGGTTATGCCCTCTTCACTCTTCGGCCAGTTGATACCCTCGGGCCGAAGGGCGTGGGTAAGACGCACCACATCAATAATGTCCCATCGTGAATTCCCATTCTGCCACTCTCTGGCATAGGGATCGTAAAAGTTGCGGTAGAGGCCGTAGCGGGTGAATTCGTCATCAAACCGGATGCTATTGTAGCCTACGCCACAAGTTCCCGGGTATGATATCTCCTGATGAATCATGGCGAAAAATTCAGCCTCGTTCACCCCCTCTTCCAGCGCTTTCTGTGGCGTAATACCAGTCACCAGACAGGCTGCCGGTTGTGGTAGAACATCATCTGCCGGCTTGCAGTAAACAACCAGTGGACGGCCAATGATATTCAGCTCTTCATCCGTCCTGATTCCTGCAAACTGAGCCGGACGATCCCGCCGTGGGTCGGTACCCCAAGTCTCATAGTCATGCCAATAATAGGTCAGTGCCATATGCCTCTATCCTGATACTCCAGTCGGTGTTCCGTACGTTATATTAACTTTCAGGTAAACCATAACAAAAAAAGCCACCCCGGTTACGGGATGGCTTTTTTAACAGGGCAAAAATCGCCGGTAGAAGCTTAGATCTTCTCTTTGATACGTGCTGCCTTACCGGTAAGGCCACGCAGATAGTAGAGTTTGGCGCGGGAGACATCACCCTTACGCTTCACCTTGACCTCTGCAACAGAGTGGCTGTATGTCTGGAACACACGCTCAACGCCCTCTCCATGGGAGATCTTGCGGACAGTGAAGGCAGAATTGATGCCGCGGTTGCGCTTGGCAATAACCAGGCCTTCGAAGGCCTGCAGACGCTCACGGTCGCCCTCTTTGACTCTAACCTGAACAACCACGGTATCGCCTGATCCAAATGCGGGTAGCTCTTTGCCCATCTGCTCGGCTTCGAGTTCCTGGATGATATTGCTCATGGTCGTATGCTCCTGTATCTCAACTGGCGTCAATCTGCGCCTGTATAAATTCGTCTAATAAGGTCTGTTCTTCATGGCTCAACTGCCGAGCCTCCAATAGGTCAGGCCGTCGCATCCATGTCCGCCCCAGCGACTGCTTCAGTCGCCAGCGCTGTATCAATTCATGGTTGCCGCCCAACAGCACGACCGGTACCGTCTCGTCGTCAAATGACTCCGGTCGCGTATAGTGCGGGCAATCCAACAGGCCATCCATAAAGGAGTCCTGCTCTGCCGAATCCGCATCCCCCAAAACACCGGGAAGTAACCGGGTCACAGCATCCATCAACACCAGCGCAGGCAGCTCACCACCGCTCAGCACATAGTCGCCAATGGACCACTCTTCATCGACATAACGGGTAATAATTCGCTCATCGATCCCTTCATAACGTCCTGCAACCAGGATCACACCCTGTCGCTGAGAGAGCTCACCGATTGCCGCCTGGTCAAGGCGCCGTCCCTGGGGGCTCAGATAAGCCACCTGTGATCCGGGGGCTGCCTTCCTGGCATCTTCAATCGCCCCTTTCAAAGGTTCGGCCTTCATCACCATGCCCGGTCCACCGCCATAAGGCCGGTCATCCACTGTTCGGTGCAGATTGCTGGTATAATCCCGTGGATTCCAAAGATTCAGATCAGCCTGACCTCCCTGCAAGGCACGGCCGGTAACACCTTCACCCAGCATCGCCCGAAACATCTCAGGAAACAGGGTTACCACATCAAAGCGCATGGTCATCTCAGAAATCCGGATCC